>NZ_BLJA01000001.1:1139711-1467599 GCF_019972295.1 Geobacter sp. AOG2 | reverse complement strand
CCTTTGACGCCTCCAAAAGGGATGGTTACGCCCAGGGTATACTCAAACGCGCTGGCATTGGCCACGACGTGGCGCACATCCGCCCGCAAAGCCAGCCGGTCGTACAGGAAGTATTTTACACCGGCCCCGTAGTCGACGAAACCCATCACTTTACGCGAAACAAGGGCCGAAGGGCCGGACATGTTGTAACCGCCAAGCCCGAACGCCACGAACGGCACGAGTTGCTTGTCCGGCATGAAGTGGTACAACCCTTCGACTCCATACTTGAAGATGGCGACATTCTTGTCCGTCACCAGCTTGGATGAGGTGATCGAGTAGTCCAGCCCGGCTTCAACCCCGATGTTGTCCGTAAGATTGTAGCCACCCTTCAAGGAATACATGGGGGCTGTTTCGAGATGCTGGCCGCCATCGTAGGTATATCCTCCGATCATGGGAGAAATCGAGAACTGCCCCTCCGATACGGCCCCGAACACCGTGCCGGAGAATACCAGTACCAAGAAGGATATGGCCGCAAATGCATACACTCTTTTCAAGAAACACCTCCCCTTCCGTCAAGCTATCATTTCAATGTGAATCGTGACCGATATTTTTTATCCGATTCTGTAAATATAGCCATAAACGCACAAAAAAACAAAACAAAAAGAGCCATGTTCCGACATGGCCGGACAGACCTCTCATTACCCCACGTCAGGTGGCATAAGGAACGTCGGTGAAACGCGGGGCAGAATATCATGATTGTCGTGCGTGGTCAAAGCGAGGTTCGGGGTTCAGACGTTTATGGAACAATCTGAGCAAGCGTCAGGTATTTGTGTTTTTCACGAATATGTGAGAAAAGATGTTTTAATTTTGAGTTGCTTGGCAAACCGGTTTTACAGTTGAACGTTCGGCATCATCGCCTGCCCGGATGCGGCAGGCGGAAAGGCAGCGCGCCGCGGAATCTATCATGCCGACATCTGCGTCCGTATACCGGAAAATTTACGCAATTGTATCGAGCATCCCTCAGGGGCGCGTGGCGACCTACGGACAAATCGCACGTTTGGTGGGTATGCCCGGCCATGCACGGCTCGTGGGTTACGCTTTGAGTTGCCTTCATGACCGGGCTACCGTCCCATGGCACCGCATAGTGAACGCCAAGGGGCAGATCAGTGTGCGTTCCGACGGCAGTCCGGCAGACATGATACAGAGACTTCGCCTTGAAAGCGAGGGTGTGAGCTTTGACGAGCACGACCGCATCCCGCTGGGCAGGTTTCAATGGCAACCGGAGAGCAGTGAAGACAGTCCATTCCCACCTGCTCTCCGGAGCTCATAAGACTTTAGAAGTCCTATCGAGTCCTAGAGGCCTCGTTGGGAGAGGGCATTACATGACGTCGCTTCAAATGTCACAAAAAATACCACCGGAATCCCGACCGATGGTTCAGGTGGAAGGGATAGGCCTGACGCGGTTTAACCAGCAGGGCCTGAAGGCCATCATCCTGAGTGACATATCCTTCTCGGCCGCCAGAGGACGGATTACTGCCATCGTGGGGCCTTCCGGGGGTGGCAAAAGCACTTTGATCCGGTTGATAAACCGCCTGGACGACCCGACTACGGGTCGCATTCTACTGGATGGCTCGGATATTGCGGGTCTGGACCCCCTGCTGCTGCGACGAAAGGTTGCCATGGTACTACAACGGCCGTTCATGTTTCCCGGCACGCTGTTTCACAACCTGCAACGCCCTCTGGCCTATCGCAAAGAGCCTTTGCCGAACGCTGCCAGCCCGGAGGTCAGACGTACCATGGAACTGGCCCGCCTGACCCCTGACCTGCTGGAACGGGATGCCCGGAGCCTGTCCATCGGCCAGCAACAGCGGGTCAGCCTGGCCCGGGCAGTGATCACCTCTCCTCCGGTGCTGCTGCTGGACGAACCGACCAGCGCCCTGGACCGGCCAACCGGCGATCAGGTGGCCGCCGCCCTCCAAGACATCTGCCGACAACAGGAGATGGCGGTCATCTTGGTGACCCATGACCTGCGGCTTGCCGGCAAGGTCGCCGATGACCTGATCTACCTGGAGGCGGGACGGATCAGGGAAGCAGGACGTGCGGCGACGGTTCTGGCAGAACCTGCAAGTTCCGAATTCAGACGATTCCTGGCAGAGCCGGAGAAATGGAATAGTCATGGATAACCACGGACTCGTGAATCTGGATCTCTCTAACCTTCTGCTGGCCTTTACCCTGATTCTGCTGGCCATGGCCCTGTCCCGTTTCCAACTGCTGGGACAAACACGAAAGATTGGCTGGGCCGCACTACGGATGATCGTCCAGCTTCTTGCTGTCGGTTATGTCCTCCATCTTGTTTTCTCCGTCAAGAGCCCGCTTTTGGTAGTGTCCATACTGATCGTCATGGCCGGGTTTTCCTTTCAGGTGGCGGGTTCGCAGGCCAAGCGGAAAATGCCGGGATTCTACCGAGTGATGGGAGGCTCGATCCTGGCAGGCTGTGGGGGTGTAACCTTCTTCTTCTGCACCCTAGTGGTGAGATACTCGCCCTGGTACGAGCCCCGCTACCTGATCCCCCTGTTCGGCATGATCCTCGGCAACTCCATGCAGGGAGCCAGTCTGGCGGCCGAACGGCTGGAGGCCGAGATCGGGGAACGACGCGAGGAGATCGAGACGGCACTCTGTCTGGGAGCCACTCCCCGCCAAGCGGTTGAGACAGCCCTGCGCAACGCCTTCTCCGCTGCCCTGATCCCGACCCTCAACACCATGGCGGCCATGGGGATCGTCTCCCTGCCCGGCATGATGACCGGCCAGATCCTGTCCGGCACGGAGCCGGCGGTTGCTGTCCGCTACCAGATCGCCATCATGTGCGCCGTGGCGGGCGGAGTGGCGGTCACCGCCTTCCTGCTCCTGATGCAGGGGTATCGGCGCTATTTCACCCCGGCACAGCAGTTACGACACTGGGATTCTCCACAATAACGACCTTACGACAGGAGCACATACTTCCCCATGAAGATAATCGATACCATAACACCGGGCACACCATTTCTTTCCCTGGAATTTTTCCCCCCAAAAGAGCGATCGGAATGGCCTGCCTTTTTCCACACCGTCGACCGCTTGAAGGAGGTAAACCCTCTCTTTTGCTCCGTTACCTACGGAGCGGGGGGAAGCACCCATGGGGACAGCCTGGAGATCGTCAGCCGACTCAAGCAGGAACATGGCCTGGAGACGATGGCCCATTTGACCTGCATCGGGGCTCACGACGGCGATGTGCACACATTTCTGGATCAGTTGACGCAGGCACAGGTGGACAATGTCCTGGCCCTACGCGGCGATCTCCCCCAGAACAGCACGGCTGAATCATCGCCCCACCGCCCCCTGCTGCACGCCTCGGACCTCGTGTCCCTCATTCGTGGCTCCCACCCCCATGTGGGCCTGGGAGTGGCCGCCTACCCTGAGGTTCACCCCGAGGCTGCGAGCCCTGCGGCGGATATGGCATATCTCAGGCTCAAGCTGGACCATGGTGCCGACCTTGCCATCACCCAGCTCTTCTTCGACAATCGCATTTACTTCGATTTTGTCCGCAACGCCCGCGACCACGGCATCACCAAGCCGATCATTCCCGGCATCCTGCCGGTAGTCAGCCTGAAGGTGATCAAACGTATCGTATCATTGTGCGGCACGGTTATGCCGGCGGAATTCATGGCACAGCTGGAAGAGGCGGATCGTCGTGGAGGTGCCGCAGAGGTGCAAAAATTGGGAGTCGCCCATGCCCGAAGACAGACGGAGGAGTTGTTGGCCGGCGGCGCGCCGGGTGTACATCTGTACACCCTCAATCGGGCTGACGCCGTACTGGAAGTGACGGCCGGCCTGCTACCACTCTCCGCCACCCTCCGCCTCCCCCAAGAGCCCACTCCATGACGGCCGACGCCAGATTCGACTTCGATGCCCCCATCGACCGCAGGAGCAGCGGCAGCGAGAAATGGGACCGGTACCAGGGACGCGACATCATTCCCCTGTGGGTGGCGGACATGGACTTCCGTTCCCCTCCGGCGATCATCGAAGCACTCCACGAGCGGGTCAGCCATGGTGTATTCGGCTATACGCATCCGTCGCATGAGTTGACGGCAGCGGTTCTCAACCACCTTGAACGGGATTTCGGTTGGCGGGCGGAGCCGGGTTGGATTGTCTGGCTGCCTGGCTTGGTGTGCGGGCTGAACGTACTCTGTCGGGCCGTGGGTGATGCGGGCGACGCGGTTGCCACCTTCGTGCCGGTCTATCCCCCTTTTTTGTCAGCCCCGTCTCTATCGCAACGCAGCCTCGTAACGGCGCCGCTTCATATGCAGAACGGTCAATGGGTGGCTGAAATGGCGGAACTGGAGCGCACCATCACCCCGCAAACAAAGCTGCTGTTGTTATGCAGCCCCCATAACCCGGTGGGTAGATCCTGGTCCCGGGAAGAACTGCTCCGGTTTGCCGAGTTTGCCGAGCGCCACGACCTGGTGATCGGCTCGGATGAAATCCATGCCGGGCTGGTCCTCGACAAGGCCAAGCGCCACATCCCCATTGCAGCCCTCTCTCCGGATATAGCCCGCCGCACCATCACACTGCTGGCCCCTAGCAAGACCTACAACATCCCCGGCCTGGGATGCTCCTTTGCCGTCATTCCCGATACGGGGCTACGCAGGGATTTCCAGAAGGCCATGGGCCGCATCGTCCCGCATGTCAACCTTCTGGGCTATACCGCAGCCCAGGCGGCCTATAATGAGGGAGAAGCATGGCGGCAGGAACTTATTGCCTATCTGCGCGGGAACCGCGACCTGCTGACCGAAGGGATAGCCCGGATACCGGGCCTCTCCATGACCCCGGTCGAGGCCACCTATCTGGCCTGGATTGATGCCCGCGGGACCGGTATCGACCAACCGGTACATTTTTTCGAAGAGGCGGGAGTGGGGCTTTCGGATGGGAGTGATTTCGGCGCCCCGGGATTCATTCGGCTCAACTTCGGTTGTCGGCGCGAACTTCTTCGCGAGGCTCTCAGACGGATGGAGGCAGCGCTAATACGCCGTTGAGTCTGTCAAAGGCTGGTCGGGCTTCTGGGGCTTTATCCTCATCAGGCCGTACTGACACACTAGCTTTCCTGATGGGTAAAGAAGGGGACCATAAACCTGTCGGCCAGGCAGAGTTTTTTGAAAAGATAAATCTCGCCCAATGATATTTTTGTCATACCTGTTATACTGGACACCATGAGAAAGATATGTGCATGGTGTTATGGCGAGATAGGATTTACGGTCTCTCCGGGTGAGATACACCCTAGCGTCAGCTATGGCATATGCCTGGAATGCGCCAACCTTTTTCTTGCGGACCAGGGAGTTCATCTGTCCGCCTTCCTTGATGCCTTGAATGTCCCCGTGCTTCTAGTCGATAACGATGTAAGGGTTATTGGTGCGAACACCTTGGCACTATCCCTTGTCCAAAAGGATCTACCTGAAATAGAAAACCATCACGGAGGTGATGTTTTCGAATGCATCTATGCGGCAACGCCGGAGGGCTGCGGCAAGACAGTTCATTGCAGCGGATGCGCCATCAGGATCGCCGTCAGGGACACCTTTCACTCGGGCTGTAGCCATCGGGAGATACCCGCCTACCTGAAGTGCGAACGCTCGGGACAACCTGAACGGATCGGGCTCTTGATATCAACCGAGAGGGTTAATGATGCCGTCTTATTGAAAATAGACAGTGTGATTTAGCCGAAGCTGTTGCAGTAAAAAGCGCGAGGAGTTTCCGGAAAACGGCCCCTGAAACAAACGTCTCCTCTCTCCCACCATCCCTAATGAACGCCACCAAAGCAGTTTTTACCTTTACAACATGAAATCCGTGGAGAGAAAGTGTGACTTCCGCCCCTTGACGATGTCGGTGATAATCTCACGGTTGGCCTCGGATTCCCGCGCTGCGACTACGATCCTGATGGAAAATATGCGCAGGGCGTCGGCCACGGATTGGGTCCCCTCGGCGGAGTTTTTGCGGCCGTTGAAAGGGAAACAATCAGGGCTTCGCTGGCATTGGCTGTTGATGTTGATGCGGCAGACCTGATTGACCAGGGCATCCACCAAGTGGGACAGCAGGTCACTATCCCGACCGAAGATACTAGCCTGTTGGCCGTAATTCGAGGCGACCACATAGTCGATCGGTTCCCGGATATCGTCGTAGGGGACGACCGGGATTACCGGTCCGAACTGCTCCTCGTCGTAGACCCGCATGGCTGGGGCGACCGGGTAAAGCAGCGCGGGATAAAAAAACGAAGCGTCGTTGATGCCGCCGTTCCTGTTCAACACTCGTGCACCGCGGGCCTGGGCGTCCCGCACCAACCCTTCCAGATAGCCCGGTTTTTCCGGTTCCGGGAGGGGCGTGATAGTCACATTTTCATCCCATGGCATACCGCATTTCAGGGCATCTATACCTGCGGACATCCGCTCCACGAAGTCATCCGCAAGGGAACGATGGACAAACATGATCTTCAGCGCGGTGCAGCGCTGGCCGTTGTAGGTGAGACTCCCCCTCAGGCATTCGGCCACCGTAAGGTCCAGGTCAGCATCAGGCAGAATGATGGCCGGGTTTTTGGCGTCCAGCCCGAGCACGCAGCGCAAACGGTGGGGGCGGGGATGAGTTGCGCGGAGCGCGTCCGCAACCCGATGGGTACCGATAAAACCAAGAACATCCACCTTGCCTGAGGCGAGCAAGGGCGGCACGACCACCTCGCCGTCGCCGTAGACCATGTTGACAACCCCCGGCGGAAATGAATCACGGAAGGCCTCCAGCAGGGGGTGAAAGAGCAGGATACCGAAACGGGGCGGCTTGAGCAGTATGGTGTTTCCCATGATCAATGCGGGGATGAGAGTCGTAAAGGTCTCGTAGAGCGGGAAGTTATAAGGCCCCATGCAAAGCACGACCCCCAGAGGAGCACGCCGTATCTGGCCAATGATCCCCTGTTGGATGATAAACCGGGACGACACCCTGTCCAACTCCTTCAATGCCTCGATGGTGTCGTGAATATAGACAACGGCACGCGCGAACTCCCGTTCTGCCTCTTGCAGCGACTTCCCGATCTCCCACATGAGGAGCTTGACAATCTCCTCCCGTTTCTCCAGCATGACGCTCGTAAAACGTTGCACGCACTGGATGCGCTCCCCCACCGACATGGTCGGCCAGATCCCACGACCGGTGTCATAAGCCTGCACCGCTACCTGAAGAGTCTCCATGGCCGCCCCCTCGCTAAGAAGTGGCGACTCCCCTACCCGCTTCTGGATAAGCCCTCCGGATGTTCTGACCCGGACCGGCGAAAGAACATCCTGCAACGGGCCGTCCCAATGCCGCAATTCACCCGCGACCAGGTAATAGTCCTGCCGGATCGGCGTATCGATACGATATGGCTCAGGGATTTGCCCTTCCTCGGGAAAGAGTGATTCAATGGTCTGTTTCATGGGGCTGTTTTCCTGTTCATGTTGTCTGTTCTTTGCGGTGCCTCAGGGTAAAAAAAAACCGGGGGTTGTCACCCCCAGCCTCCGTTCCCGGCCAGCTCCCGTGCAAACACCAGAGTTTAACCACTAACAATATCAGTACAGATAGCTATCCTTACACCTGATCATTGTCAAGTAAAAGGTGTGAGGATGGCCGCAAACGGACGTTACGGATTAACCGGTTCCCCCAAGTCCAACAGGGCACGGAGCATTCCGACCCGGACCATATTTACCCCGTGTCGTGCCGCATAAAGCAACGGTATCCGATAGATCGCCTCCAGTTCCAAAGGACGCCCCTCAAGCCGGTCAACCATCATGCTGGGCCGGTAGTCGCTGGTATGTCGGACCGTACTGGTCAGCATCTCTTCGCCGTATTCCCGGGAGATCGGCTCGGACAAGCCTTGGGCGTTGCCTCCGGAGATGACCTCATCCATAATTTCCACAACCAGACATCGGGTGGCAGGATTGGCCAACAGCTTACCGGGGGTCTGGTTGGTCAAGGCGCACAAACCGTTGAAGGGGATATTCCATACCAACTTTTCCCAGCGAATCTTTCGGAGGTCGGCTACCGCCTCGCAGATAACGCCGGCGGTAGTGAACATGGTTGCCAGTTGCTCACTTCGCGACGAACGTCCGCCGTTGAACTCCCCCAGCCGGATGGAGCCGAGCGCCATATGGTTCACCACACCCGGCTCGCCGCGGGTAACGCCGATCATGGCCACTCCGCCTAGGACACGATCACCGCCAAAGGCGTCTGCCAGCAATTCTTCGTTGCCGAGACCGTTCTGGATGGTCAAAAGCGCGGTGCTGTTTCCCAAGAGCGGGCGCACCATCTCCACCAGATGTTGATTGGCAAAAGCCTTTAGTGCCACAAGGACCAGATCGACAGTCCCTATGTCGCAGGAATTGTGAAACCCTTGGACCTGGTCAAGATGAAAATTCCCTCGCGGGGAGTTGACGGTCAGGCCGGACCTGGTAATGGCGTCATAATCCCGCCGCAGTAAAAAACGCACATCATGGCCGGCACGCTGCAAGAGACTTCCGTAATAGAGGCCGACGGCCCCGGCCCCAATAACCCCAATCTTCATGGATCTATTTTCCTCATCACCGATTTTTTAGTTATCAGTCGGCCATGGTTCGACTGCCATGCTAGGCTTGGCACAAGGAGGTCCAAATGTCAATGTTGTAGACCGATTAAACATCCGTCATCTTAATCATTGTAGCAAGCAGACGCTACTGTGGGGGGCCTGCCCCCTGGCTGGTAGGGCAGCAATGCCATGATGCGTCATCGCAAATACCTCTTTACTATTCACAGTTCCGGTGATGTGTAGTGTTTTATTCGCTAAAACGCATAACGTTCCATCTTTAGTTCCGCATCACGACAATATGTAAAAAATAATAATTTCAGTATAATACATAGCAAGTATCTTACACAAGCTGGGTTGTGTCGCCAAATCAAACCTTGACGGGATAACGATATACCATTATCATTTATATACCAATAATTGGTAACACCAATTAATATGTTGGCCGGTTTCAGTAGTTGTACTCGGGGACAATGAAGCGGGGACCTTGGAAATTAACGACAACTTAGAGCCGGGTGTTCCAGGCAATCGACCATATTCCAAGAAAGCAGAACGAATAGTCGGTTATCGGCAAAGGTTGCTGCTGGCTCCGGACGCCGGAGGTTCCTTTTTTCGCTAAGTCGAGAAACACGACTTCGTTGCCCCCGAGAACGCCCTCGCCGTTTGAACCTATGGGTATCTCCATGTACTTCTTGTCCATGTGGGCGGTTCACCGAAGCAGGACCGCAGTCCAAGCACCTACTGGCGCGGTATAGTCGATAAGGTCTCATTGCCAGGCGCCTTGACGTTTTAACATGAAAACAGGAGGTAATTTTGTCGAGAGCCACAGTATGGCCGGATTAACCAACGCCGCCATCCGGTTCATCAAATGCTGCGACTACCCACTTAAGAGGAGAATACGGTAATGTCGACTCTACGATCCCTTCGCCTGTCACTGCGCTTCATCTTGCCTCTCGTCATCGCACTGACACTACTTGCCTATGCGGTGGTACCCCTGGTTGACAAGCTTACCATGCGTTGGGCCATTCGTGATATGGATATCCGCTCCCGCCTGATTGCCAACACGCTGCATGACCCGCTGGCCGAGCTTCTCCAGCAGGGAAACAAAGCCAAGATCAATGCCCTTCTGCTCCGGGTCATACAGGACGAGCGCCTGCTGGCTCTTGGTTACTGTGATGGCGATGGCAAGCTTCTCTATCGCACGCCGACCTTTCCGGAATCCCTTTCCTGCTCATCTGCCGTATTAAAAGACGATAAGTCGGTAAGTCCTCCTCTTCACCAACTTCCCCAAGGGTCGGTTCATGTGGCCGTTTATCCAATGGTACAGGATGGGGGACAAAAAAACGGCTCCCTGATTCTCGTTCACGACATGAGTTTCGTCGAGCGCCGCAGTGCCGATACCCGCAAATATATTATTATCGTCTTTGCGCTACTCGGGGTTGTCATCTCAGTCATCACGGTATTTGTCGCTCATCTGAGCTGGCGCGGTTGGATGGACGGCGTACGGGCCATGCTGCGCGGCGAAGGCATACTCAAGCCGTTTTCCCAACCTGCGGTAGCTTCTGAATTACAGCCGCTCGTGGGGGATCTGCGCACACTCCTACGGGCGATCGATACCGAGCGGCGATTTGCCGATGACGCGACCATTACATGGAGTCCTGACTCCCTACGGCAACTCCTGCATAAACAACTCACCGGTGAACGGATTATCGTCGTATCCAATCGAGAACCATACATCCATATCAAAAAAGAGGAACGGATCGAGGTCAATCGCCCCGCAAGCGGCTTGGTGACGGCAGTTGAACCGGTCATGCGGGCCTGTTCCGGCACCTGGATCGCCCATGGCAGCGGTTCGGGCGACCGTGAGACTGTTGATCGCCATGATCGGGTTCAGGTTCCCCCGGAGCACCCCGAATATACGCTACGGCGGATCTGGCTAACCAAAGAAGAGGAAAACGGTTATTACTACGGCTTTGCCAATGAGGGGCTTTGGCCGCTCTGCCATATTGCTCACGTACGCCCCATTTTCCGTTCCAGCGATTGGAAACAATATGTGGCCATCAATCAGCGATTTGCCGACGCGGTGGCCAAAGAAGCGGACAGCGACGATCCGGTTATTCTGGTTCAGGACTATCACCTTGCACTGCTACCGGGAATGATCCGTAAAGCGCTCCCCAAGGCAACTATTATCACCTTCTGGCACATCCCCTGGCCCAACCCGGAATCCTTTGGCATCTGCCCCTGGAGAGAGGCGTTATTGCAGGGGATGCTCGGCAGCACAATTCTTGGATTCCATACCCCCTTCCATTGCAAGAACTTTCTTGAAACCGTGGACCGCTACCTGGAAACACGCATCGAGCACGAATCTTCCACGATTTCCCGTCACGGCAAACTGACGATGGTGGAAAGCTATCCGATCTCGATCCAGTGGCCCCCGCCCTGGCGAGATTCGCAGCCGACCGTTGAGAGTTGCCGGGCGAAAATACGCAAGGCGTTTGGGCTCCTGCCGGATCACAAAATAGGGCTCGGCGTGGATCGGATGGACTATACAAAAGGAATACTTGAGCGCTTCAGAGCCGTTGAAAAGCTGTTGGAACTCTATCCCGAGATGGCGGGACGCTTTACCTTTATCCAGATTGCTGCACCAACCCGCTCGGCACTTGAAGACTACCAAGCGTTCGAATCACAGGTCCGGGGCTTGGCCACAAGCATCAACCAACGCTTCTCGTACGGGAGCTGGCAACCGATCTACCTCAAAGCGGAACATCACGAACCCGAAGAGGTGAACCATTACTACCGGGCAGCGGACGTCTGCATGGTGACAAGTCTTCACGACGGGATGAATCTGGTGGCGAAAGAATTTGTAGCCTCCCGTGACGATGAGCTGGGGGTGCTGATCCTAAGTCAGTTTACCGGTGCTGCCCATGAATTGCACGAAGCGCTCATCGTTAACCCCTACCATATCGAACAGACGGCTGAGGCGCTGTATCGCGCGCTCACCATGCCCGACTTCGAGCAACGCGAACGCATGCACAGTATGCGGGCGCTGGTTCGCGATTTCAATGTCTACCGATGGGCCGGCAGGATGCTTCTGGATGCGGCCCGTGTTCGCCAGCGGGAAAAATTAGCTACCAGGATAGGGAGGAAAGGATGACTTCATCATACTTATTTCATTCGGAGGGACTTGCTGCCCTTGCCGGCTATGTGGCTCCTGACACCCTGTTCGCCTTCGACCTCGACGGCACGCTGGCACCGATAGTTGACGATTATTCCGCAGCCCGGATTGTCGAACCGATGCGAACTACTTTGGATAAATTTGTCAAACTGGCGAAGTTCTGCGTTATTACGGGGAGAGCGCGACAAGATGCCTTGGACATTCTCGGTGTTGAACCGCAATTGGTCATCGGCAACCACGGTGCAGAATGGCCGGCTGATTCATATCTGCAGAATCCTCAATTCAGGCAATGGAGCAGTGCCTGGCAAGATCAGCTCCATGAGCGTCTTAACGGCATAAATGGAGTGGAAATCGAGTTCAAGGGGGCATCGCTTTCCATCCATTATCGCAAGGCAACCGACCAGGCGAACACCCTCTCGCTTATAGATGCCGCGATTAGGGACCTCAAGCCCAGCCCAAGGAGGATAGGCGGCAAATATGTGATCAACCTGTTACCAATGGAAGCCTTTACCAAAGGAGAGGCACTTGTGGCCGCCATGGATATCTTCGGGTTAAAAAGGGCAATATTTTTCGGAGATGATGTGACCGACGAAGAGGTCTTTCGACTGAGAAATGTCGATGTATTCGGCATTCATATCGGCGAGGACGATCAGACGGCTGCGCCGTATTATCTTTCCAAGCAATCGGAACTGACCGGACTCCTCAATTCAATGATCGGAATTCTGGAATTACATCGATTTGAAGGTGAAAGCACGCATGAGGAATGAACCTCCTCGTAGCAAGCCGTGGGAGAGTTCCTTTTTGAAAATATTTTAAAAATCGCATGATTGTGTAACAGACTGAAATTATGTTATTGAAACATAATACGTGTTGGCAAGGGAGTTTGGAATGAAAGCTACACCGGAACTGGTGGCGGGCATAATCGATAATTTGCGGCGCGTATTTCAGGTCGTCAATGAACAGTCGAAAAGGGCCGAACACGAGACGGGGTTAACCGGACCGCAACTTTGGGCGATCAAAGTGATGTCCGAAATTGCTCCGATCAAGCTTTCTGATTTGGCTCGCAAGATGTATTTACATCCTGCGACGGTTGTCGGTATTATTGATCGACTCGAAGCAAGGGGGTTGGTCGAAAGGACAAGGTCAACCAAGGACAGGCGGGTTGTCGAACTTGCGCTTACCCCTCTCGGGAACGAAAAAGTCAGCCAATCTCCAAATGTGGCCCAAGAACTTCTTGTCGGTGGACTTGAAGCTCTAACGGACGCGCAACTGATAAACATATACGACGGACTGGAACAGTTTGTTAAGATTTTGGGGGCACAGGAAATTCCTCCTCAATTGATTATGTCACCCGAGGTAAATGTGCCTAAGCCTTTGTAGACAACTCGTTAAAACTATCTATGAGGACTTTGCTCTACTATAATTCTAAGCTGGCACCACCAACATTACCCCTTAATGCCAACGAAAAGCAGCCTCCCGAATCTTTCACACTTATCTGCCGCCCGACAGAACCGGAAAAAATTCAGCTCCTTGGGCAACCGTTTTGGTTATCTGGGTGTTGCCGATAACGCCAACCACGTTTCCAGGCTGCAATGCTTCATCCCGAACCACTAATGCCGCTGCGGCATTGGCAAGGTGCATCCGCACAATGATATTGTAAAATAGAATATCTTCCCTCACGATTATAAAACTAAGCGATGAGGCGGATTCCACATTTTCCGCACCCGACCTGGAGACCACCGCTTCGAGGGCCGCTTCCCGCGATAACAGGCCAACCAGTTCTTCCGCGTCTGTGATGAGAAACCACTGAGTATCGGGCTCATCCTGAACCAGCTCAGCCAGTTTGTGAATGGAAAGACCCGGTGGTATCGCGGTGAACCGAGTCTCCATAATCTCTTCCGCCCTTCTCAGGTTATGAAGAGTCGAATGAAGCGCATCCGGCATCACATGGCCACGTCTGGCAAGCTTCATGGTGTAGATGCTCTCCCTGCAGAGGAGTTTCCTTACACCAAAGCTGATTGCGACGGTTATAGTCACAGGAATCACCACGCTGTAGTCAAGGGTCATCTCCAGAGTCATCACGATTGCTGTCAGGGCCGCCCCAGTCACCCCACCAACGCTTCCAGCCATTCCCGCCACGACAAATGCGGGAGCTATTATCCCCATGTTCGGAAAAAATTGATTGATAACGATACCATAGGCCCCTCCGAAGGCTGCCCCGATAAATAGGGACGGTGAGAAAATTCCTCCTGAACCACCTGATCCGATCGTGAGGGCCGTAGCAACCAGTTTCATCGCCAACAAAATGAGAAGAAAGCCCGCCCCATGAAGGGTCATCGTAAGGATGTCCTGAATCGTTGCGTAGCCGACTCCTTCAATGTAATAGTGTCCTGTATACCTCATAAGTATCATGAACATGAAGCCGACAATGAACATTCCGGTTATGTGGCGTACATAGTCATTGCCGGGGAACCGTCTTTCAAAGAGGTCCTCGATACCATAGAAAGTTCTTATGAAGATGGCTGATACCACCCCCATCGTAATACCCAACCCAATATAGGCGATAAGTACTGGCGGATTGTCGAGATGAAAGAAGGGGGATTCAAGGGCTGGAATTTTAAAAGCCGGATAAGTGCCAAAAAAGAGCTGACCGATATAAGTTGCCGATGCGGTGGCAATAATTACCGGGACCAGGGTTCTGACGCTTACCTCATAGAGCAGTATTTCAACCGCAAAGAGAAGGCCGCCCAGAGGGGTATTGAATGTTGCGGCGATACCACCTCCCGCTCCTGCGGCGATAAGGACGTTACATTGCCAAAGACTGACCCGCAGCATTTGTCCAAGTGTGGATCCAAAGGCTGACCCTATCTGGGCAATCGGACCCTCCCGCCCCACAGAACCGCCACTGCCTATTGAAATGGCGGAAGCAAGCGATTTCACGACTGCAACCATGGGCCGGATGACTCCACTATTGTAGTAGATTGCATCCATCACCTCAGGGACCCCATGTCCCTTTGCTTCTGGAGCAAAATTCCTGACCAAATATACGACAATGACAGCACCGATAACCGGAACGAAAATTATAAGTGCTCCCCAAGGGCTTGGGGCCATATGGATATTGGCATCATAAGAAAATGAAAACGTGCCGTAAAAAAACAGATTATGAAAACAAGCAATCAAAGATCGAAACAGGAATGCTCCGCAACCGGCAATGATGCCGGTGAGAAAAGAGAGTAGGGCCAATACGAAAGGCCCATACTCCCTTCTTTCCAGAATGTCACTCATTGCCGTTCCTTTTTCGTCTCATGATCACGATATGCAGCCGCTATTCATGGCGAGACGGTGGCATTTGACATGCTCCTCAAAACAGATGATAACATGTATCCCGTACCATTTTTGTTCCCTATGGCGATTGTCTCAGGAACGGACTGTGTTATCAAACGTCATTGCCTTTCCATGGTAACGAAGAAGGTTTGTTTTCCCCGTTTTACCAGCAGCAGCACCGGCTGTCCCGCGCCACTCTTGCCAAGTGCGGTATTGTAATCCGCCACGTTCCCGACGTTCTTCCGGTTTACCTGTTTAATGACGTCGCCTTGTTGGATCCCGGCCTCATCGGCCAAGCTGCCCTGCTCCACACTCACCACAACAACCCCTGTTTTTTCGGTAGTTCCCAGTTGCTGACGGATCTGAGGCGTAATGTTGTCAACCTTCATACCGAAACTCTGTACCGGGGCACTGGACTGGGCGGCGACCTTTTCCTCGGTCAATTCTTCCACCTTGACGGAGGCATGCACCTCCTTGCCCTCACGAATGACCGTGATGTCAACACTTTTGCCCACCGCCGTTTCGGCAACGAGACGGGGCAGATCGTTGGAGGTTTTGACGTTCTTCCCGTCAAAGGTGACAATAATGTCACCGGTCCTTATTCCGCCCTTTTCTGCTGGACCGCCCTTGACGACATCTCCCACCAGGGCGCCCTTCGCCTCTTTCATGCCAAAGGATTGGGCCAACTCGGGGGTGACATTTTGGATCGTCACCCCGATCCAGCCGCGCACCACTTTGCCCTTCTCTTTAAGTTGGGCTGTGATGGTTTTAGCAAGCGCGCTCGGTATGGCAAAACCGATCCCCTGGCCGCCGGGGATTATGGCGGTGTTGATGCCGATGACCTCGCCCTTGAGATTGACGAGCGGCCCGCCGCTGTTCCCCGGATTGATCGGTGCGTCTGTCTGGAGAAAATCGTCATAGGGACCGGAACCGATCGTCCGGCCGGTGGCGCTGATGATCCCCTGGGTGACCGTCTGTTCCAGGCCGAACGGGTTCCCGACCGCAATCACCCAGTCGCCGACCCGCATCTTTTCCGAATCACCGAGGGCCAGGACCGGCAAGTTCTCGAAGGTTGAAGATATTTTTATCAACGCAAGGTCGGTCTTACTGTCACGACCAATAACCTTGGCCTTGAATTCCCTGCCGTCTGAAAGTTTGACCTTGATTTCATCGGCGTTATTCACCACATGGTTATTAGTGATAATGTAGCCGTCTTTGTTGATGATGAAGCCGGAACCGAGACTCTGTTGTTTCATCTTCCGGTTCGGCGTCTGATCAAAAAAATGGTTGAAAAAATCACCGAACGGGTCATTCTGCCCCCCCTGGTTCGGTCCGAAAAACTGGTGAAACGGGTTGCCGGGAACGGTGATGGTGGAGGTGGTGCTGATGTTTACTACGGCGGGCTTCACCTTCTCGGCAAGATCGGCAAACGATTGGGGGAATCCAATGAATTGGGTCTTTGCCTTGTTCTCGCTGCACCCCAGGGTGGCCAGAGAAAACAACATAAGTAATGAAATGAATCCTGCCACGCCGAATTGCACTACTCTTGACTTTCTCATAATGGACCTCCTTTAGAGCTCGTTATTATGTCCTGGTAGTAATCACGTGTACCTTTCCATTATAATTAAAACCTGTCCGGTTGTAGAAGACAAAAAAAGGACCATATTTAAAGTATCAAATCAATGTATATTCTCAACATAATCGATCATCTCTTTTCTCATGACAATAGACTGCCGTGTTTGTTTATCGTAGAAGAAATAATAACTGCTATTTGCCTCAAGAAGAACTAACGGTGCCTGTTTTAAATGGACTCTGTCAGAAAAACTGATTCTATAGCGTTTTAACTCATTAAGGGGTTCTTTATACACGGCATCCCGATCTATAATTATAGTTGATCCGATAAGAAGGAGGTAAAGCAGCAGTACCGTCAGAATAAAAAATCTTGAGTAGGATTCGTGATTGCCTTTGAAGATTATTTTGAACAATAGATAGTCGCAGGTAATATAGACGGAGAAGGATAGAAGATAATAGCCGGTCGGGTTATCAAGCTTCATGATAACAATAAGCCCTGCGACAAAGAGGAGCAAAGGGAACAAGTAAAGAAACCCCTGGAACAGGCGATGTCCCAAGAGTTTTTTTTGTTCCTTTAACAAATATCTGATCACATGGCTGCCGCCAGAGGCGAGAAGAATGGCAACTACGATCAGATAGACCTTTTCAATACTGGAAGCGAGATAATCCTGAAGCGTAAAAAATAACTCGGCCCGAATGTTGAACAGGCGGAAAAACACGAAGTTATAGAAAAAGCCGGTACAAAGGAAGATCGTCGTGAAGCTCAGGTAGAAGGTCTGAAACTCACTTATCCTGAAAAAAAATGTTTTTTTGCTGCCGGTTGCCATTGTCATGGGTCTTCGTTGTCAATTTATTTATAGACCAATTATTTCATAACGAATTAATTTGTCAAGAGTCTACTTTAAAACAAAATATGCGTTATATTTAAGGATGTTAACAAAAAAGGTGACGCCTGAGCGCCACCTTTTCCCTTGCTGTATCTGGAGTTACTGTCGAGTGTTTACTTCTTGTGACAATCTTTGCAAGAGGTCGGCCCTTTTTTCATCTCGGAATGGCATCCCTTACAAGTCTTGTGAGCCCATTCCTTGCCGAATCCCTCAATCTTGCCGGGTGCCTTAGCGTGGCATTTCTTACAGTCTTTAAGAAGCTCTTGATGTTTTTTGTGTGGAAAGGCCACTTTGCCCATTGAAGCAGGAAACTCCAAAACGTCGGCGGCAAAGGCGGTACCGGCAAAAGCTACAATGGCAAGCATGGCGACTACTGTTTTTTTCATATTCTTCTCTCCTTTCGATTTTGTGCTGCAAAATTATTTGCGAAACGGATTATAACGCGAATAGAGGTTTCGCCTGTTGGTGAAAGCGTTAACGCTCTATCCGTCCCAAAAGAAAGTACTATTGAAACATGATGGCTGATTCTCCCTCGGTGTAAACCCGTATAGATATTTTGTCACGCTGTACGATCACATCGTTAAACTTCAGGTCCTTAATATCACCTTTCAAAAAAACGTGATCCGCCAGCGGCACCCGGGCAAGCGCCTTCCCAGCCATCTGACGTGATTGTTCCAATTGCCGGTTCAGGTTCATGTTGAGCTTGTCCTGGATCACGCTTCTGATGGTACCGTGCAAAAACCAATCGGCCGACTGCAGGAGCAGGCTCTTGGTCTGCATGTCAAAGTCCACATCCTCTACGGAAAAGACATTGGTCTTTGGATTGTATACCGGTTTAGCCGTCAGGTAGAATACGCCGTCAAGCGAACCCTGGGTCTCCAGTTTGACGACAAGATCGTCCCCGTTGCCATACAGGTCGAAATTTTTGATAATGATACTCTTACCGTCAGAGTCAAATTTCTTGTTGAGCAAAAGTGGCGCTGCAATGGCCCGCAGATCCTTGTAGAAAAGATCCGCATTCAGAGCAATGCGAAAAGTCTTGTCGAACGCGTTGACCAGCTTGAGATTGGGCAGGGGAAGCAAAGATTGGGAAGCAGGTTCAGGGCCCACTACCAATTCGGCGAACGTGCTGATGCCCACACTCAACCGTACCTTGTTGTTCTGGGCGGACAACGGATATAACATAATCTCCCGTGGGGTTAACTTCAGCCAGGCATTGTAACTTTTATCAAGCATGATCGGCCTCTGGACAGTATTCCACGCCTTGGCAACCTGGGCCTTCAGGGGGATCAGGTCATTGATCTTTTGTGCGATCAGATCGGACAACAGCCTCTGCACCGGCTGGGTAATTCCTTCCACAATGCTGCGGGGCTTGATCGACAACGGCCCAATCGCGACCTCCTCGGCAAGTAGATCGCTCAATCCTTGGTAATAAATCTCCGCATGAAGTCGCCAGTCGGGAGTAATGCCGGCTGTAACCTTGAATTTCAGTTTAAGGGGAATGGCCGTGGTTTCGAACATACCGTAGCTGAGTGACATGGAGATCGGCAGGGTCACATAAAGGTAGTTATCGGCGGCGCTGACAGAGATCGAACCGTTGCGGACCAAGTCCGCGGTCAATCCCCAGCTATTGGCCGTGCCTTTGTAGAGCTCTCTGCGGATCGTCTCGTTCAGAACTTTGGCGAGTTCGACCGTCGATGTTTCAATCGGTATATTGAGTGTGGAAGCTTCCTTTCTCAGTATGGTGCGGAAGGCTTCATCCCTTGGCCGCTCGGCCGTCAGCACCGTGACGCCGGCACAGGAGCTGAGGGTTATTGCGGACAATAACAGCGCGACCAGCGTCAATGTCCGTTTTTTCGATAACATTTGTGACCCTTTTCCATCCAGATAGTTAGATTAATCTGCGCGCCCACAAAACGATTCCTGATATTGTGATCAGCAGTCGCCGCACGAACTTAACCCTTCCGATTTTTATCCGCAAGAAAACGATACAGAGGGATCGGCATAAATTGTTTACCGATGCCGCGAGCAAGAAATGCGGTGACCATGAACGGGATAATCAGGATGTGTTCGTCAGTCATCTCCATAACGATGATTACTGCCGTAAGCGGCGCTTGAATAACCCCGGAAAAGAAACCGACCATGCCAAGCAGCCCGCAGACCTTGAAATTCGTGAGAAAGAAGATCTTGGCAACACTGAACCCGATACCCGCACCGATTGCCAGGCACGGCGAAAATATTCCGCCGGCCATACCCGACAAGTATGACAGAACCGTAGTACAGAACTTTCCGATACTGAAAAAGAACGGATATTGCTCAACCGATGCGCTTTCCAAAACCTTTCGAGTAATCTCATATCCGGAGCCAGCCGTTGTGGCGTCACTGTAAAGTCCGATTAATGCGCATGCGACTCCACAAAGCAACGCGCGCTTCCAGCTTTGCTCCGGTAATCGAATCAATTTCGGGAACGCCAGCAAGCGTGCGAAAAGACCGCCGAGGAGTCCGCCGCATATTCCAAGGACAATTGTCTCGGGCATAATGACCGCAGTGAAGTTCGACACCACAGGGTGACCGAAGTACAAATAATTTCCGGCAAGCGCCATCGACACAATACCGGAAAGAATGACTGCAAGCATGATCATTTCCCGGTATTGGCCAAGCAGGCCTTCGGTAATTTCCTCGATAGCAAAGGTGATGCCGGCAAGGGGGGCGTTGAACGCCGCAGCAACACCTGCTGCTGCTCCAGCAGTAAGAAAAGATTGGAAATCAATGCGGGGGAGGATCGGGCGGGTTACTCGTCCAGCCCAGGTAAATATTGATGCTGCAATCTGCACGGTCGGTCCTTCCCGTCCGATTGACGCGCCCCCAAGTATACCGAGGACGCTTGATACTACTTTCACCGCTGCCGTGCGTAGCGATACCAACGGGTTGTGCCAGGGCGGCTCACGATTCTCTTGGATGTGGCTGTGAGAGTGTTCTATCACTTCAAGGACTTGCGGAATCCCGCTGCCTTTCGCAGCTGGGCCGAACTTCTCTACGACCAGCGTTGCCGCAACAAATAGTGCTGGAGTGCTGAGTGCAACCAAGTATGGGTGCCCGTGTGCAAGTATAAAATAAAAATTTTGCGTGACTTCGATGAGCCGCGCATACAATACTGCTGCTCCTCCAACAAGTGCCGCAGCAACCCAAATGGTAATTTGCAGATATGTACGCTGACGAAAACGCATTATTCACGATCCTATATGACTCAGATGTGCGCCTGAATATAAATAGACACAAAAGGCATGACATGCTGTGCTGTTCGATAGATTTTGTTCGTATAAGGCCTTATGGGAAAATTGGAGATGAGAAGCCCCTCCTCCGGTTCACCTGCGAACCTTGGAGGAGGGGCTATTATTGCAATTATTTCGATACTATCGTGAAATCGTCGCGGCGGTTCTTTGCCCAGGCTGATTCATTATGGCCAGGGTCCGCAGGCTTCTCCTTGCCATAGCTGATAGTTGTCAGGCGGTCCGCCGGAATACCCATGGTAACGAGATATTTCATGGCTGTTTTGGCCCGTTTTTCACCAAGCGCAATATTGTATTCGGCAGAACCGCGCTCGTCGCAATTACCCTCGATACGCAGCTTGGCAGCAGCGTTCTTGCGCAGATAGCCGACATTATCCGTCAATGTCTTACGTGCCTGGTCGGAAAGTGCATAGGAATCGAAATCAAAGTAAATCTTCTCAAGCGCCGTGGTCAATGGTTGAGGCTCGACCTTTGCCGGTGCTGTTTTGACGCTTTCCTGAACCGGTTTCGCAGGGGTGGCAGCAATGCTCTTCGTTGTTTTAACGTCTGATTGTTTTACCTGAGTGGTCGCGGAGGGGGCAATCGCCTCATCCTTTTTGACCACATTCTCCTTGGCACAGCCACTGACAACCAATGCTCCTAAAGCCCCAACGACACAAAAGCCGACCATCGTCTTCATGTTCTTCTCCTTTTAGTAGTATGCTACAGCTTCGACTTCTGCCGATCCACAAAACGCCAAAACACCCGCGCGCATCAATACTCCATACGTCACAAGCTCCATCAATTCAGCGGCTTAAATGTTTAAAAATTAAATTCACCTCTACAAAATAATTATGATATCATTTGATTGGTGGTTAAATTATTTGCACTACTAATTACATTTGTCAATATCTATTTTCAGGAGAAAGCATGGGAAATAGCGCCAACACCATTTCCGAGGTGATCGACAATTTGAGGCGGTCCATCAAAGCGATAAACGAGTATTCAAAAAATGCGGAAAAAGAAACCGGGCTGACCGGACACCAACTCTGGGTGATAAAGATAGTGGCCAGCAGCGCACCGATCAAGGTGTCTGACTTGGCACGTCAGATGTACCTGCACCCGGCGACGGTTGTGGGAATTCTGGATCGCCTCGCATCGAAAGGATTGGTACAACGGCGGAGATCAACAGAAGACAAGAGAGTGGTTGAAATTGATCTTACTGCTGAGGGTAGAATCGTTGTTGACAAGGTACCTGAAGTTGCAGAAGGCATGCTGGCCAGAAAACTTGAAATTCTCCCACAAAACAGGCTTTCACATGTATCCAAAGGTATGAAAGAAATTGCTAGGATATTAGGCGCATAAAGGCCTGAACCCAACACCGCAAGCAAACCTGGGTACACAAATCGTAACACTTTCCCCAAATCAGTATCTTGTTCTGGCGATACCCGCCCCGGTGTTTCCTTACAGACGTGCGGAGGATAACGTCACTCTGTTCATATCTCCACCTGTTGACCGATTTCGACAACCCGGTCCGGGGGGATATTAAAGAAGGCGGTTGCCTGTTGGGAGTTGCGCGTCATGAAGGCGAAGAGTTTTTCCCGCCAGATGGACATGCCCGGGACCTTCGGGGTGGGGATGGGCGTCTCACGCCCCAGATAGAATGTCGTCGTCTCGGAGTCGGTTATCAGGCCATAGGGTTCACATTGACGTAACGCTACTGGAATATTGGGACTCTGCATAAATCCATAGTAGACTATCACTCGCGCGAATCCTTCGGTTAGCTTGGTGACCGCCAACCGATCAGTCGCCGATACCCGTGGTACCTCCCGAGTGATAACGGTCAAAAGGATAACCTGTTCGTGGAGTACCCGGTTATGGGTCAGGTGGTGGATAAGCACCGGAGGGGTGCCTTGCGGACGGCCGGTCATGAATACCGCCGTTCCCGGTAAACGATAGGGGGGGCTCTGTGCAATTTCCTGCAGAAACGCCTCCATCGCCACATTCCGGTGGTAAAGGTGACTGTCAAGGATCCCCCGCCCCCTGCTCCATGTGGTCATGAAAATGAAGACCGCCACACCCGCCGTCAGCGGGAACCAGCCCCCGGATGAGATCTTCAGCATGTTCGCGCAAAAGAAGGACAGATCGACGGTGAGGAATAGCAGCGCGGCCAGCACGGAGGCGGGTAGCCCCCAGTGCCATCGTTCACGCATCAGAAAAAAGACCAGCACCGTGGTAATGACCATAGTGGTCGTGACGGCCACGCCGTAGGCAGCGGCAAGATTGCCGGAGGAACGGAATCCGAGCACCAATGCAATGGTGGTCAACATCAAGCACCAGTTCACAGCCGGCACGTAGACCTGGCCGATCTCCTCCGAGGAGGTTTGAACGATACGCACATGGGGGCACTGGTCCAACTGGACCGCTTGTCGGGTAAGGGAAAAAGCACCGGAAATAACGGCCTGGGAGGCGATGATAGTGGCCAAGGTGGCAAGCAGGATGAGCGGATAGAGCGCCCAAGGCGGCGCCAACTGGTAGAAGGGGTGAACACCCTGTGCGGGATGTCCCAGCATGAGTGCTCCTTGACCGAAATAGTTGAGCAGCAACGCCGGCAAAACGCACCCGAACCACGCCCAGCGGATAGGCAGACGTCCAAAGTGGCCCATATCCGCGTAAAGGGCTTCGCCACCGGTGACGACCAGGAATACCGAACCGAGCACCATGAAGCCGTGCCAACCGTTGTCCCGGAAAAAACGCGCCGCATGGAGCGGATTGACGGCGGCCAGCACCCGGGGCTCGCCGATGATCCCCCGCAAACCGAGGATCGCAAGGCAGATGAACCAGATGACCATGACCGGCCCGAAGACCGCCCCCACACTGCCGGTTCCGCGTTTCTGGAAGTAAAACAACAGCATCAGGACAAGGCAGGTGAGGGGTATCACGTAGTGCCCGAAGGCTGGTGAGGCCAGATGGAGTCCCTCGATTGCTGAAAGGACCGAGATGGCCGGCGTGATGACGCCGTCGCCGTAGAGCAGGGCCGCGCCGAAGAGCCCCAGTCCGACCAGCAAAGTGTTGCGCCGCGATTTCTTCTGCCAGGGGTTGAGTAGGGCCAGGAGTGCCAGGATACCGCCTTCCCCACGATTGTCGGCACGCATCAAGAGCACCAGATACTTGAACGAGATGACGATCATCAGGGACCAGAAAATCAGCGACAAGACGCCGAGCACGTTGGCAACACTGGCGTTGAGGGGTTTGATCCCGTAAAAACATTCACGCAGGGCATAGAGTGGGCTGGTACCGATGTCGCCGTAGACCACTCCCAACGCCGTGAGGGCGAGGCCCGTTATATTGCGCCTGGTTGGACGTTCCTCCCGCGTTTCGGTTGCGAGCGTTGAAGGTTCCATTAAGTCTACTGCCTCTGGTTCGGCAAACGGACCGGTTCGACCCGTACGCGCAGATCCGAGCCGCTATCCGGTCCATGGGTGATGACTGCCGCGGGAATCCCCAGCACCTCGACCAGATACTCCTTGACGGCCGCGACATCACGAATTTTAAGAGCGTGGTTTTGTCGCACACTGCGCGGCGCCGTAATCATGATTTGCGGCTCACTGTCGTTTTCGACAACCTGCTTGAGAACCGCAAGGGCCTTCCGGCTCGCCTCATCCAGTTTCCCGTCCTCCCCAACTCCAATGGGAGGCAAGAACGGGACCGTCTCCAGATCCAATTCCAGCGGTTCACCGAGTTTCTTTTCCAACGCCACCCTCAGCCAGCGTCGTTCCTCTTCGGAAAAGGGATAATCCCGCCCAATGGCCATTACCACGGTGATAGGCGCCCCTTGATCGGAAAAACGGATGCCACATTGCACGATGGGGTACGGCTTGACGAATGCCCGCAGTTCTTCACAACCTTCCTTGACACGGTTGACGGCCTTTTCCCGGAGGGTGGCAAGGGTTTCCGCCTGTGGTGGCGGGGGGGCAATGAGCGGAATACGCGGCATCAGGTTCAGGGGTTCCACACGACCGGTTTTGACGATTACCTGTTCCAGGTCAAGCTGAACCGGTCTTTTCAGTGCCGTCTTCAGGTCGCCTTCGATCCGCTTTTCCGTTGATACGTTATAAAACCTGGTCGTGTTGACCGAAGCCGCGACGGTCAATCCATCGCCCCGCTGTTGGAAGGAAAAATCGGTCATCCGGGAGTGATCCTTGCGGTCCAGCTTACTTCTCAGCACCCGCTCAACCCGACTGGTGAGGTTCACTTTTTTTACATCCGTTACTAATGTATAGACGAGCGGTACCGATATGAACGCCAGCACGGCTCCCAGAATCTGGATTCGTCTGCGGACCGGGTAGCGAGCCTCTTCCACCATGCTTGCCCGAAACTTGAATATGTGGAAGACGATGACAGAACTGATCACTATGGCCACCAGGTTTGTGAAAAACAACAGAAAACCGCCCAAGGCGATGGCGGCCTGGCCGGTGCCGATCCCGTATCCGACCACACTGAGAGGGGGAATGACCGCAGTGGCCACGGCAACACCGGTGGTGACAAACAGGTAATTCACCCTGGTGCAGAGGGCATAGGCGCCCGCTGCACCGGCGAATACTGCAATCAGGAGGTCATAGATATTGGGGCGGGTTCGGGAAACGATCTCCTGGGTTTGCGCCTTGAGCGGCGAGAGGATCGTGAAAAAGGCGGCGATCAACACCGACAGGAGGATACTGACGATGATAATTTTCATCGCCTTTCTGGCCAATTGCAGATCTCCCAGACTGAAAGCCAAGGCCGCCGAAAAAATCGGCCCCATGAGGGGAGAGATCAGCATGGCGCCGATCACCACCGCCACGCTGTTGGTGAGCAACCCCAACAGCGCCACCAAACAAGAGAAGACAATCATCAGCAGGTAACTGCCCGACAGGTCGGCGCGGCCGGTCAGATCCTTGATGACGGCATTATGCTCAATACGCGCCACGGCCGCATCGATCGAGGTCGACATGTTATGGGCCATCAGCTTCAGATAAGCACGCAGCATACATGTCTCCTGAATTGCTTCACCGATTGAACAACCCGACCAGGTCAGGTACGGCCTGTAGCATGACCGACTGCAGAGCATCCTGAAGCACACTTGCGGCCAGCAGGTCACGATCCTTGATATCGGTTTTCGAGGAGGTGGCCTCATACTGAAGCCGTTTGATCATCTGACCATTCCTCAACGCATCCATCTTCACCTGCACCCGGCATTTTGCCTTGATATCCGCAATGGCGGAGGTTTGGTCCAACTTGATCTCCGTTTTGGTAAGGTCAATTACCAAATGGTCGCCACCTGGACGCGTAACGGAAGGGATAACGGTATAACCAGCCTTCCTCAGCTCCAGGCCGAACGCCGACTGAACGATCTCCGCCGGAGAACGGGGACTGAACACCTCGTCGATCTGATTATTGTCATTATCCGTGACCTTGCCGAGCACCCATTTGATATCCGGCGACTGAGTATTCTGGGTTGCCGGGATGACGACATACACCTCACCGCTCCCGCCACGGGCAGTCGCCGCAGGTTCATAGAGAGCATTTACATTGCGCGCATAGCGGGCACATCCACTGGCAAGCATCATGCCGCCTATCAAGATAAATATGACAATCGGTGCCAGTCTAAGTTTTTTACTTACTCTTTTCATGTCCGGACTCCTTGTTTAAGTTCGTGATCTATCCTTGACCATCGGGATAGATGCGATCAACCAGCCTCCCCAAGGTCATACCTTGAATGACTATGGAGAATACCACGATAATGTAGGTAATGGTGATAATGGTTGCCCGTTCAGGCACCGTAGGAATCGAGAGCGCCAAGGCCACCGATATTCCTCCGCGTAATCCTCCCCAAGTCATAATACCGACCGCCCCCGTATTGAATGACCTGAATGGCCGCATGAAGAACACTGCCCCGGCTACGCTTGCCCACCGGGCAAACAGGGTGATAATGATCGCCAGCACTCCGGCAATGAGCAGCGCCCGCGTAAAGGGCATAATCAGTACTTCCAGGCCGATAAGCATGAAGAGCAGGGCATTGAGAATCTCGTCGACCAGTTCCCAAAACTCATCGAGGCGGGCGCGGGTAACTTCCGACATGGCGAAGGTCCGGCCGTGGTTGCCGATCAGCAGACCCGCCACCACAATAGCAATCGGCCCGGAGGTATGAATCCGGTCAGCCAGGGCATAACCACCCATAACCAGGGCCAAGGTTATGATCACTTCCACTTTGTAGTTGTTAACCCTTTTGAGCAACTGATAAGCAAACGCTCCGATCGCCAACCCCAGTAAGGCGCCGCCAATAGCCTCCTCAAAAAAAAGCAGCGCCACTCTTCCCACGGTAACATCACCACCCCCCGCCGTCAGCTCAAGGATGATCAGAAACACAACTACGCCGATACCGTCGTTGAAGAGCGATTCCCCGGCGATTTTAGTTTCAAGACTTTGGGGGACTCCCGCTGTTTTGAGAATACCGATTACCGCCACCGGGTCGGTCGGAGAGATCAGCGCCCCGAACAGAAGGCAGTAAATGAACGACGCAGGGATGCCAAGAAGACCCAAAACGCCCCAGGTAAGGCCACCGACGATAAAGGTAGAGGCAATAACGCCTGCGGTTGCCAGCACGGTGATGGCCCACTTTTGGCTCGCCAGATCATCGAGTTTGATATGCAAAGCCCCGGCGAAGAGCAGAAACGACAACATGCCGTGCAACAGCGCCTGATTGAAATCGATGGTTTCCAGAACCAGGGCCAGTTGTTTTTGTCCGATTTCCATGCCGACAGCACCGAGTGCGACAATTCCAAGTGAGACCATTAAGGCGATGAACATCACCCCGATGGTGGTCGGCATGCGGAGAATGCGATAATTGAGGTAACTGAACAGCGCCGTCAGCACCATCAATATGGATGTAATTTCAAATAAACTCATGTCATGTCCGCCATCAGACACATTCTATCGAGAACCGGGAAAAGAATACTATTTATAATCTGTTCTATAAATTCCTGTCTACTTTAACACGAATCACCTCAGATATCTGGATTATCCCTCTCTGAGTGCAGCTATAGGCAGGGACTGTCCGGTCACCTCATCGGTATAGTCCATCGCGGACCTTGCAAACGGAACGAGGACAAGCTCAGTTCCCTTCACTTCCACCTGGGCCTCCAGGGCGAACTTCAACGCCTTTTTATTGCCCTTGGGGACAAGGGTGAACAGGACCAAGGGGGCTAGTTCCCGGACGTCTTGAGGTGAAATGAAACACCCCCGGGCAGGGACCGTTCCCCTCGGTAGTGGCCCATCCTCCCAGATCGGTTGGGTGCGCGTGAAGTTTCCCGCCAACCGGGAAAGGATGTTCAGATTGTCGATCCGGAAGGCGGGGACGAATAACCGGAGCGGAATCTGCCGGTCCGCCTCCCGAGGTACCCGGAGGCCGGGTGCAAGTTGGGTCAGCTCGAATTTGTTCCCGATCTCCCGGCCGTTGGAAACCATGCGCGCTTCCATAACCCAAAAGGGGAAGTACTCACCGCCGTCCGCTGTTCCCCTCCGCGGGATGCAGGAATAGGGAACCTGCTGCATCTCCGTATCCTGGATCTGCCAGGCCTTGCCGCACCCGGCGCAGAAAAAGATCACGTCCAGCGTCCGTACCGGCAGGTCCACCCCGCAATCGGGGCATTTCAGGGGCCGCATCCCCACGGTCTCGAAAGGGTTTCCGTCCCGCGCCACCAGGCTGTCCAGCAGGCCGGGAGAAGCCGCGTCGTTGGTTATGTCGCCGCTTACCCCATCCACAACAGCGATCACACCCCCATTCCCGCCGCCGGCGACCTCGACGATCCAGAAGGGGAAGTGGATGATGCTCCGGGTCTTGCCGATAACCTCGCGGGCGATGATTCCCTCAGGCCGGACCGGGGCGTAGCCTTGCGGCTCCAGGTCCTCTCCCGCGGCCTGCACCGGAGATATCTGCCCCCGCTTCGCAACCGCCTCCTTCTGGAAGAGGCTGAGTTTCAGCACTTCGGGGCGGAGTCCCAGGGAACTCACCCGTAATTCCGTGGCGTCCAGGGCTGGCAGGGTCCGGTCGATGTGCCGGGAGGCCATTTCAAACCTCTTTTCCGCCAAGCGCGGGGTGTCCTGCCCCGGCGTCTCGCCCGGATATCCCCAGAGGTCCTTCAACTCTAGGCCGCTCAATGGTTTCGTCCAAAAGCCCGGCTCTTTATCGTTGTTCGTATCCTCCTCTTCCACACGCCAGTAGAGGTCCTGTCCGGTGAAGTGGTAAAACGGCACAAAGAAGAGGGTTGCCTCTCGTATCTGCCATATCCCCTCTCTGGACTCCAGCCTCGCTTGTACACGCTCCACGGCACCCTGCAGATCGATCCGTTCCGGAATAACGTAGGAGAGGATCCGGCCGTGTCCGGTGACCAGGTGGCTGGAGCCGCAAAACCCGCACCGGACGGCGACGGAGCCGTGGGTGAACTCCAAGGAGCCGCCGCACGAGGGGCAGGTAGTGGCAACGCTCAACGGCATGGGACCCTCAGGCCAGTTTCTCGCCGCAGCCGGTACAGAACTTCGTACCCGGCGGCAGGTCAACATTGCAGGTGGGACAGCTCGGCCTCTGCTTCAGGTTCAGGCCACAGACCATGCAGAAATTGGCCTCGGCCGGCAGATCCTTGCCGCAGGCCGGGCACCGGTTCGTGACCACCATCTGGTGGCCGCACTTGGGACAGAATCGGCCGTCCAGGGGAACATCGGCGTGGCACTTGGGGCAGTTCACCGCTCCCCGAGCCGCGATGCTTTCCGGCGAGCCGTTCTCCGGGGTGAGGGTCTTGTAGACCATCCCAGGAAGCATCATGCCCAGGCCTGCACCGGCGCCCATCCCGACCCCGGCCGCCAGTATCCCGCCGCTACCTTCCGTCTTGGCCGCGTCGCCCAGCGCCATCGCCGCCTTGAACTTCATGAAGCGGTCCATGTCGCCCAGCGCCTCCAACTGGGAGCGTTGGTCGATCATCTTCTGCACCTCCTCCGGAGGGGTGATGGAGTTGACATAGAATTCCTGCAACTCCAGGCCATAGCGCCCGAAATCCCCCGCCAATCGGCCCTTGATGGCCATGGCCAGTTCGTCATAACTCTTGGGCAGGTCCAAGATGGTATCCAGACGTTCACCCAATAAATCGTTCAGACGGGACACGATCACGTCGCGCAGGTAATCGGTGATCGCCTCCGTGGTGTAGACCCCCTGGGTCCCCACCAGGGAGTTCACGAAGAGAAGCGGCTGAGTGATATGAAGGGTGTAGGTACCGAAGGCCCGAAGCCGCACCATCCCGAGTTCACTATCCTTGAACGCCACAGGATCCCGTGTCCCCCACTTCTGTCCGATAAATACCTTTTGGTTAACGAAGTAGACCTCGGCCTTGAAGATGCTCTCGAACCCCCAGGGCAGCATTAACATCTTGGTCAGGATCGGGAGATTTCCGGTGGAAAGCATGTGGCGGCCGGGGCCGAGCACGTCCATTCCCTTGCCGTCCTTGAAGAACACCGCAGCCTGGGAGTCGCGGACGATGCACATGGCGCCGAACTTCAGTTCGCCGGAGCCCTCTTCCGGGACACGATGGACCATATCATCGCCGCCCGGGTCGAGAAATTCTACAACTTCCATGAACTGGGACATAGAACCTCCTCAGGTTTGTTCTGTGGAACAAATGGGTAAGTGAATCAGTTACCCTTTTTCAGGCACCTTCACCTCATTCGGGAAGGGCCATAGGCCAACGATCGCTCATCGGATTTCCTTCTTTGCCCGTCCCTTCCCCTTCTACATCACGCAAAAGTGAATTTCAACGTAATTTCAATGACAACAAATAATTGAAGCCTAAAAAATGACCATCTCATCCGAAATCAATTACCAAAATCTCGGCAGGTAATCAGACATCAACAGACCAACTCCTTCCCAAAACCAAAAGCCGGGAGAAATGCCGACACGTATGAATTTATTTTACCTCATGCCATCACGTCTGGAACATCCTGATTACTTTCGCTTGATTGACGTTCACTCCCCTTTGATTGCAATAGCCGTCACCACATCAAATAAACCATATATTTTAAAATGTTATTCCAATATCACACTCCCAGGAGTTGACACAATTTAATTTGTATGCAACTATTATGTACACCAATTATTAATATAACTAATAGGGACTCTCCGGCAGCAGCCGTCCACAACACACACAGAGAGCAAAACGTGGCCGCGCAGAATGATTCGGCAGGTTCATGACCAGTAGCAGCAAGCATTCCATCATGTTTCTTCCCTAGGCGAACCAACGATCACCCCGGCATAGTCCTCTGGTGACGAATTCGCACATCTGTTACACCGACCGATCGGCACGGAAGCCCCGTATCACATATGTCTGGACTTGGCAGGCGAGCTCACAATGTTACCCTGTCCATGCCGTGGAATAAGCCAGGCAGCTTGAAAGGAAATTTGATGAAGATAATTACCAAAACTCTTTCTCTGCTTGCGCTGGCCGTCGCCACCTGCGGATTTAGCGAAAATACGGACCATTGCCGCGAAGCGGGCGCAATCGTATCCACACTTCCCGGGCTTACGGGGATTAAACTGGCTGGAGAAGAGGACCGGGTGCTGCGACTTTGTCCCGATGGCGCTCCCGGACACGTGGTGAAAGGAATGCGCTTTGAACGTGAGGGAAATCATGAACGAGCCAGTTTCGAATACCGCCAAGCGTTGGCGGGAATGGTCTGGGCCATTACCCCCGACAACTATATCCGGCAGGGTGACGCGCATATGTTGGCCAAGGAATACGACAAGGCCATCAGAGCATATCAAGCAGCACTCCCTGATAACCCCAACCGGCCAGATATCCTGCAAAAGCTGGCAAATGCCAATATGGCCGCAGGACGTGATGAACAGGCCGTCGAGCTCTACCAGCAATTGCTTGGCAAGGGCGACATGAACAGCACCATTCATTATAAGCTCGGCGTGCTGTATGAGCGGCAGGGGAAGTTGGACGAAGCGGAAACGCACTACCGGCAGGCGGTGCAGATAGATCCCAAAAATGGCGATGCGCGGCGACACTTGGCGGATATCTTCACCCTGAGGGGCAATTTCACCCAAGCCATCCGGGAATACCGAGAGCTTCTGAACGAATACAGTGACAACCCGCTGCTGCACTTCAAGCTGGCGCGTGCCTATTGGAGAAGCAAGAAATATCGGGAGGCCACCGAAGAGTATAAGGAGACGATCTCTCTTGCCCCGGAAAATGCCGAAGCGCACAAGGAGTTGGCGACGCTTTACCAGAAGCAGGGAAAGGATGCGGAAGCCACCGACCAGTACCGATCGGCACTCCAGTTGAACAAGAACGACGTCTCAACCCGAAACACCCTGATCACCCTTTACGTGAAGCAGAAGAACTATGAAAAGCTGTTGGCTATTGTACAGGAAGGAGTGGAACTTTTCCCCGACGACCCGAACAGCCACTTCAAGCTGGGATTGTTGTACGACTTCAGAAAAGAATTCGACGCTTCCATAGCCGAGTACCGAAAAGCACTCGAACTCAAAAAAGATTTCGCCAAAGCCATGAAGGGTCTGGGGAGAGTCTACCTGGAGCAAGGCAATCTGGAACAGGCGCAGGAATATCTGGAGGCTGCAAAAAAGGCTGATCCCAAGCTGTTTGCATCAAGCGGGCTGTTGGATAACCTGCGCATTGAACAGTCCAGGGTTTCGGCTATTAAATGGCAAAAGGCCCACAAGCTTAAGAAGCAGAGTACGCGGCATCACAAAAAAAAGAAGGGCAAATCCATAAAGAAAAAGAAGCACGGGCCAGCTTCCAAAGGCGGCAAGAAAACAAAGAAGTCCGCATCTACCAAGAAGAAGCACCGGAAATAAGTCGGCATGAATGACATGGCAGAAAATACACTCAGGCATTTTTATTCACCTGCGGAAAGTGCCAGAATTTCCCCCGAGAAAGGAGCATGAATGACCATCTATACGAAAAAACAGCAGACCATAGCAGAAAAAATAGGCAAAAATCCCGGCATATCGAACTGGAAGGATTGGAAGTGGCAGCTTGCCCACTCCATCAATGATATCGGCACCTTCGAGCGGTTGATAGGCGTTTCCTTTACCGATGTGGAGAAAACGAGCATCCAAGAAACTATCGCCAAATTTCCCCTCTCCATCACCCCCTACTACCTGTCGCTGATCGACCGGGCCAATTACGCCACCGACCCGATATTCCGGCAATCGTTCCCGTCGCCCCAGGAGTTGCGGGTTACCTCTTGCGACCATACCGACCCCTTGGACGAGGATGCCGACAGCCCAGCCCCCGGCATCACCCACCGTTACCCGGACCGGGTGTTGTTCCACATCAGTAATACCTGTTCCATGTACTGCCGACACTGCACCCGGAAAAGGAAGGTGGGTGATCGGGACTCCATTCCGGGCCGCGAGGAGATTGCCAAGGGGTTGGACTATATCCGCGGGACCCCGGTAGTGCGCGATGTCCTCCTGTCGGGCGGAGACCCGCTCATGCTCTCCGACGACTATCTGGACTGGATTCTCGGCGAATTGCGCGCCATACCGCATGTCCAGGTGATCCGTATCGGCAGCCGCATGCCGGTGGTTCTTCCCTACCGAATTACCGACCGTCTGGTCAGCGTCCTTAAAAAGCACCACCCCCTTTGGCTCAACACCCATTTCAACCATCCGCGGGAGATCACCTCCTCTGCCAGGGAAGCCCTGACCCGTCTGGCCGACGCCGGCATCCCCCTGGGCAATCAGACCGTACTGCTGGCCGGACTGAATGACTGTCCCATGATCATTAAAACGCTGGTGCAGCGTCTTGTGGAAAATCGGGTCCGCCCCTATTATCTCTACCAGTGCGACCTGTCGGAAGGGCTTTCCCACTTTCGTACCCCGGTAGGAAAGGGGATGGAAATCATGGAAAGCCTCATCGGTCATACCAGCGGCTTTGCCGTCCCGACCTACGTCATCGACGCACCCGGCGGCGGTGGAAAAATCCCGGTCATGCCCAACTACTTGATCACCCTCGCCACAAACAAGGTAGTGCTGCGCAATTATGAGGGTGTAATCACCACCTACCAGGAGCCGGACAACTACGAACCGGTTTTTTGCGACCGAAACTGCTCCGACTGCAAGTTGGAACTCAGCTTGGAGGGAACGGAGGAGTACGCTGCGATCGGCATCGAGCGGCTTCTGTCGGACTTTGACGACGCCATTTCCCTCACCCCGGAGGATAATGACCGAATGAAACGGAGGAACCATGAGTGATATGATCAAAACCATAGGCCGCTCCATCATCCAGCATGGACCAACCAACGACCGGGTCTACCTGATGAAGCTCCACGCTGACGATGCCACCGACTTTGCCGAGTATCTGGACCGACTGGCCTGTTCTCGCGGCTATTCCAAGGTATTCGCAAAGGTCCCGAGATGGAGTGTAGCCCGCTTTGTTGCCGCTGGGTACGAAGTAGAGGCATCGATACCGGATTTTTTCCCCGATGGGGTCGCCGCCTGTTTTATGGGGAAGTACTTCACCGATGCCCGCAAGCTTGAACCTCAACCGCAGCTTGTCCAAGAGGTCCTGGCGGTTGCCCGGGCGCAGGAACCCTCATACCGAGTCAAAGAACTCCCGGGAGACTTCACCATGCGGATGGCCCGTGAAGAAGACACCGTCAGGATGGCGGAGGTCTATCGCGAGGTGTTCGCTACCTACCCGTTCCCTATCCACGAGCCCGGTTTTCTCCAGGCGGCCATGCATGGCGGCACTGTGTTTTTCGGCATCTGGAAGGGGGAACGGATCGTCGCCCTGGCCTCCGCTGAAATAGATTCTTCATCCCGGTCGGCAGAGATGACCGATTTTGCGACCCTGCCCGAATATCGCGGTCACGGCTTTGCCCTTCATCTGCTGCAGCAAGTGCAAAAAATAGCACAATCACGTGGAGTCCGACTATTCTTTACCATTGCCCGGGCTTACTCCTTCGGCATGAACGTCACCTTTGCCCGGAGCGGCTATCGGTATGGCGGTACCCTCACAAACAACACCAATATTTCCGGCAACCTGGAAAGTATGAATGTCTGGTACAAAACCGTCCCTGACCAAGTGGCGCCGTAATCAGGATAAACCGTACAGCCACGTTCTATTGTTCGCGTTTTGGGAGGATCGTATGACCTACTGTTTCGGATACATGATATGGTAACGGCAGATACGTTGAATATGTTGCTTACGTCAGCCTGTCTATTGGTAGCGAGCGCAGTCATTGGCTTGATCATGGAAAAATTTGTCCTGCACCGCCTCGAAGCCTTGACACGACGCACGGCCTGGGAGGGTGACGAGATCATAATCACCTCTCTCAGGGGCCTCACCTTCTACGCCTGTTTTCTGGCAGGCAGCTATGGCGTATCCCAGTTTCTTCACCTGAATGGCCGAATACGCGACATTTCAGGCAAGCTGCTTCTCGTTCTTTTCCTGCTGCTGATCACGGTGTTCCTGATGCGTTTGGCCGCTGGGTTTGTGTCGCACTATGCCAAAAAAGCCGTACTCCCCGCCACGTCAATCTTCATAAACTTGGCCAAGGCCATTGCCTTTTCAATGGGCGCCCTGATCATTCTGCAATCCCTTGGCATCTCCATCACGCCGATTCTGACCGCCCTCGGCGTGGGTGGACTTGCAGTAGCGTTGGCTCTGCAGGATACCTTGTCAAATATTTTTTCCGGTCTGCACATCATTGCCACCCGGCAAATTCGTCAAGGCGACTACATACGCCTGGACGGCGGCGAGGAGGGGTATGTCACCGACATCACCTGGCGTAATACGGTGGTTCAAACCTTGCCCAACAATATGGTGTTGGTCCCCAATTCCAAACTTGCCGGGGCCATCGTCACCAACTACCACCTCCCCGATACGGAAATGGGTCTGCTTGTCCAAGTCGGCGTGAGCTATGACAGCAACCTGGAGGAAGTTGAACGGGTAACTATCGAAGTGGCGCGGGAGGCGCTGCAGGACGTTCAAGGAGGCATCCATGCTTTCGAGCCTTTCATCCGCTACCATACCTTTGCCGACTTCAGTATAAATTTTACGGTAATCCTGCGCTGCGTGGAATATGTAGACCAGTATCTCCTCAAACACGAGTTTATCAAAAAGTTGCATCGCCGTTATCGCGATGAAGGGATCGAAATTCCTTTCCCCATCCGGACTGTTCACATTAAGGGCGAGACAAGTGAGACAAGTGAGACAAGTGAGACAAGAGACTAATTCAAAATCTGGTACAATACTATTCGCAATATAATAATTAAGGCCCATACATCACTCAAAGGGAGAGAACATGGCTGACAGGGAGAGAGCTTCCATAGGGACGAAAAGTGCCTGGCAACTCGATCTCGGTGCCACCCCACTTCCTGATGGATCTACGCGTTTCCGAGTCTGGGCACCCCGGGCACGAAAAATCGCCGTTGCCATGCCGGGGCGCGGTCGGGCCTCGGTCCCCCTTTCCTCCGAAGGGAACGGTTACTTCAGTGGTATTGTCGCCGATACCGTGGAAGGCGACCTCTACCGCTACCTGCTGGATGACACCATCGAACGCCCCGATCCCGCGTCGCGCTTCCAACCGGAGGGCGTGCACGGTCCATCACAGGTTGTGGCCCCGGATCGCTACCAATGGCATGATCGCGAATGGTGCGGTATACCGCAGGAACAGTACGTCATGTACGAGCTCCATGTGGGCGTCTTTAGCCCGGACGGCACCTTTGGCGGGATCATCCCGCGCCTGGACTACCTGTGCGATCTCGGCATAACCGCACTGGAGCTTATGCCGGTAGCTCAGTTTCCCGGCAGTCGCAACTGGGGCTACGACGGAACCTTCTCCTTTGCGCCCCAGAACAGCTATGGAGGCCCCCTTGAGCTGAAACGATTGGTCGATGCCTGTCACGTCAGGGGGCTCGCCGTGATCCTCGATGTGGTCTACAACCACCTGGGGCCGGAAGGCAACTACCTTCACGCCTTTGCCCCCTACTTCACGGATCGCTACCATACCCCTTGGGGTGATGCGATCAACTTCGATGGCCCCGACAGCGACCCGGTCCGCCATCACTTCATATCCAATGCCCTTTACTGGGTTAGTGAATATCATATTGACGCCTTGCGGCTCGATGCCATCCATGGCATCTACGACTTCAGCGCCCGCCACATTCTTCAGGAACTTACGGAGGCGGTGCACTGCCAAGCCGCTGCTCTCGGCCGCCGGGTCCACGTTATCGCCGAAAGCGACCTGAACGATGTGCGGGTGATCACCCCTCCTGCACAGGGTGGATTCGGCCTTGACGCCCAGTGGAACGACGATTTCCACCACGCCTTGCGGGCTCTCTTAACCGGTGACCGGAACGGCTATTATGCCGATTTCGGACCGTTTTCCTGCCTGGTGAAGGCCTATCGTGAAGGATTTGTGCTCAATGGGACGTACTCCACATTCAGAAGGCGACATCACGGCAGTTCGTGCGCGGACCGGCCCCCAAGCCAGTTGGTTGTATGTGCACAGAATCACGATCAAGTGGGGAACCGCATGCGCGGGGAGCGCTTGCAGGAGTATCTCACTTTGGCACAACTCAAACTTGCAGCCGCCACGGTACTGCTTTCTCCTTACCTACCGCTGCTCTTCATGGGGGAGGAATATGCAGAGCCGGCTCGCTTTCCCTATTTTGTGAGCCATGACGATGCAGATCTGGTGGAAGCGGTCAGGATGGGGAGGCAACGAGAGTTCGCCGCTTTCAACCAGCCTGGGGAGATTCCCGACCCACAGGCAGAGGAGACTTTCCTGGCAGCCCGGCTCAACCCGGCATTGCACCGGCAGGGAGACCATGCGGATCTGTTCGGTTTCTACCGGCATTTGATACAACTGCGAAAGGATTTGGCGCCGCTCGCCCGCTTGGACAGAAATAGTATGGAAATAGTTGAATACGGGGAACAACAGGTCCTCGCCGTCAGACGCAGCTACCATGGCGATCAGGTGCTCTGCCTGCTCAATTTCAGCGCAGAGCGCCAGAACGTCCACCTGCCCGGCAAACAGCCTGCGTGGCGGATTGCGCTCGACTCGACAACGTCGGCCGACGCGCACACCCCCCGCATTCGGATCGACAACGCTGACGATACGGTGATCATATCGCTTGCGCCATACGCCGTACTCGTCTGTCGGAAGGAATAAAATGGAACGATTTCTTTGCATACATGGCCACTTCTACCAACCCCCTCGCGAAAACCCCTGGTTGGAGGCCGTCGAGATTCAGGATTCCGCCTATCCCTATCACGACTGGAATGAGAGGATTACCTCCGAGTGTTACGCCCCCAATGCAGCCTCACGCAATCTTGACGGTGAGGGACGCATCATGGGGATTGTCAGCAACTATGCCCGCATCAGCTTCAATTTCGGCCCCACCCTGCTCTCCTGGATGGAAAAATTTGCTCCCGACACCTACCAGGCGATCCTGGCGGCCGACCTCCAGAGCATCGCGTGGCGTTCCGGCCACGGCGCGGCCATGGCCCAGGTCTACAACCATATCATCATGCCACTTGCCACCCTGCGTGATAAGGAGACGCAGGTACATTGGGGAATCAGGGATTTTGAGCATCGCTTCCAACGCTTCCCCGAGGGAATGTGGCTGGCGGAAACCGCCGTAGATACGGAAACCCTGGAGGTATTGGCCAAGGCGGGCATCCGTTTCACCCTGCTCGCTCCCCACCAGGCAGTACGGGTGCGGAGGATCGACTCCGGCCGGTGGAAGGACGTTTCCGGCTCGCGCATCGACCCTTCCCAAGCGTATCTTTGCCGGCTTCCATCCGGGCGAAGTATCGCCATTTTCTTCTACGATGGTCCCATTTCCCAAGCAGTGGCCTTTGAAAAACTATTGAGCAATGGCGAGCAATTTGCCGCCCGTCTCATGTCCGGCTTTTCAGCCCACCGTAACCACCATCAGTTGGTACATATCGCCACGGATGGCGAAACCTATGGTCATCACCACGTCTTCGGCGAGATGGCGTTGGGGCATGCCCTGAACCACCTCGAAGGAAACGGACTGGCACGCCTTACCAACTATGGAGAATATCTGGAATTGCACCCGCCAACCCACGAAGTGCAGATTATGGAAAATACCTCTTGGAGCTGCATGCACGGCATCGAGCGCTGGCGGAGCGATTGCGGTTGCAACTCGGGCGGGAATAATGGTTGGAATCAGCAATGGCGACGACCGCTACGGGAGGCCATGGACTGGCTCAGCGAACAGTTGGCCGTCTGTTATGAGGGCGGCATGGAAAATCACATGAAGGACGCGTGGGAGGCGCGTGATGATTACATCAGCGTCATGCTTGACCGCTCCGAGGAAAATGTCGCCGCCTTTTTGCTCAGACATTCCCTGCACCCACTTGATGAAGATACAACCGTCGCGGTTCTCTGCTTGCTGGAGATGCAGCGACATGCCATGCTCATGTACACCAGTTGCGGGTGGTTTTTTGACGAACCGTCAGGGCTGGAAACGGTTCAGATTCTCCAGTATGCCGGCCGTGCAATGCAGTTAGCTGAAAGGTACTGCCTTCAGGGCGTTGAAGACGCTTTTTTGGAGCGGTTGTCCCTGGCCAGGAGCAATATCTCCAAACAGGGGCATGGAGCGGACATCTACGCGAGACTGGTTGAGCCGGCAAAGATTTATTTGATAAAGGTTGGTGCACACTACGCCGTAAGCTCCGTCTTCGAGGACTATGGGGAAGAAACCGACATTTTCAGTTATCGAGCCTCCCGTGAAGATTTGCTGATCATTGATTCCGGTCAAATGAAACTGGCGATCGGCAGGATATTCATCCGTTCCTCAATCACCCGCAAAGCCGACCGGATAAGCCTCTGTACCCTGTACTTCGGCGGCCATGCCCTGAACTGCGGGGTCCGTTCCTATTTGGGCGAAGAGGCTTACCTGATCATGAAGCAGGAGGTTGCAGCCGCGTTCAAAGAAGGTGATTTCGCCACCATCATAAGGCTAATGGACACGCATTTCGGCATGCACACCTACTCGCTCAAGGATCTTTTCCGGGATGAGCAGCGTCATATCCTGCAGCTCATCATTGCCGGCACGCTTCAGGAGTTTGAAGATAAATTCATAACTCTCTACGAAAACAGCAGAAACCTGATGAGCTTTCTGAAAGAAACCGGTATGCCGGTGCCGCACCGCTTTATGACTACCGCCGAGACCGCTCTCAATCTTGAGTTGCAAAAAATTTTCGCCTCGGACATGGTCGACATTGTCAGACTCGGTGAGATCATCGACGAGATCGGAAGATGGAATGTTGGAATGGATACCGTAGCACTTGAGTTCACCATCCGCCGCAGACTGGAAGGCGCCATGGCCGCACTGTTGGCGGAACCGGAAAACAGCCAGCGGTTGGCCGAGGTTCACCTGCTGGCCCAGACAATTGTGCTACTCCCGGCAGAGGTAAATCTTTGGCAGACGCAGAACATGTACTGGGATTTTCTGCGATCCTGCGCAGCGAGACTCCGGCCCGGTCTTGGAGAGACCGACCGGGATACGTGGTGTAAAACGGTCACGGACCTTGGGCAGTTGCTCTATTTCAATATACCGGCAGTGCTGACGGCGGCGGGAGGATATCTATGAACGGCACGGGGCTTAGAGTACCGGCAGCAACCTACCGCCTTCAGTTCAATTCGCACTTCCGCTTCAACGATGCCAGGGAAATCATTCCCTATCTGCATGCCATCGGCATCAGCCACATCTATGCATCACCTTACTTCAAGGCACGGGAAGGCAGCCTCCACGGTTATGACATCCTGGACCAGAACAGTCTGAACCCTGAAATCGGCTCCGAGGATGAATTCGACGCGTTGGTCGGCGAACTGAAACAATGGGGGATGGGACAAATCCTCGATATTGTCCCGAATCATATGTGCATCGAAGGGCAAGGGAACGCTTTCTGGATGGATGTACTGGAAAATGGCCCCAGCTCTTCTTACGCAAATGTCTTTGATATCGACTGGCATCCGGTCAAGAAAGAGCTGGAAAACAAGATTCTGATCCCCATCCTGGGCGACCAGTACGGCACCATACTCGAAAACAGGGAATTGCAGATATGCTTCGAGGAGGGATCTTTTTTCACCTGCTACTACGACCACAAGCTTCCGATTATTCCAAAAACCTACAGCAATATCCTGACACTCGGCATCGAAGGACTGGAACAGGAACTCTCCCCGGCCGCTCCACAGTTTCAGGAACTCATGAGCATCGTAACGGCGCTCCGGCACCTGCCGCCCACCACGGAACAAAATCCGGAGTTGATCACAGAACGCTATCGCGAAAAGGAGGTCGTCAAGCGGCGCCTCTGGAATCTGTACCAAAACAGCGGGGCTATCAGGGAGTTCATTGACGGCAATGTGGTTAGCTTCAACGGGACTAAAGGCAACCCGCGCAGTTTTGACCAGTTGGACGCGCTGCTTCGTGAGCAGGTCTATCGCATTTCCCATTGGCGCGTCGCTACCGAGGAGATCAACTACCGTAGATTCTTCGATATAAACTCCCTCGGTGCCATCAGGATGGAGGACCCTGCCGTTTTCGAACTGACCCACCGGCTGATCTTTTCGCTCGTGGCAACGGGAAAGATCAATGGCTTGCGCATTGACCACGCCGACGGCTTGCAGGATCCGGAAGACTATATCAGACGGCTTCAATCGGGCTGTTTCAATCAGATGTATGGTGGCGCCCCCGACGAGCTTCAGCTTACGGGCAATGAAGAGGATACTGAAACTGCCGCACATGAAAAATATGATCTGATTGTTGCCGCAGACCCTTCGTACAAACCGTTTTATATTGTTGGGGAAAAAATCCTTCTGAAAGGCGAGAAGCTGCCGGATGGTTGGCAGGTATTCGGCACCACCGGCTACGACTTTGTCAACCAGGTGAACGGCTTGTTTGTGGATACGTCCAATGCCAAAGCATTTGAAACGTTGTATACCCGCTTCCTGCAGCACCGAATAGATTTCCCGGAGGTGGTCTACGACAAGAAAAAGCTTGTCATGCAGGCCACCATGTCGAGTGAAATCAACACCCTGGGGCACTACCTGAACAAAATATCCGAACAGAACCGGCATACGCGGGACTTTACGCTCAACAGCCTGATCAAGGCCATTGTGGAGGTAATAGCCTATTTCCCGGTGTACCGTACCTATATCAACAGTTTTGATGTTCCTGAACGGGACCGGCAATACCTAGAATCGGCCATCGGCCGGGCAAAGCGACAAAACCCCGCCACCAGCGCATCTGTTTTTGAGTTTATCCGGGATGTCCTCCTGCTCCGTTTCCCCGGCAACATGACCAACGAGCATAAAACGGCGTGGGTTGATTTTGTGAAGCGGTTTCAGCAGATAACCGGTCCGGTCATGGCCAAGGGGATCGAAGACACCGCATTTTACATCTACAACCGACTTGCCTCCCTGAATGAGGTTGGCGGAAGCCCCGAGCGGTTTGGCATCACCATGGAGGCATTCCACGGCCAGAATATCGAACGGTACAAGAACCGTCCCTTGGCGATGCTGACTACATCAACCCATGATACCAAGCGAAGTGAAGATGTCCGCGCCAGAATCAACGTGCTCTCTGAGATCCCCGAGCTGTGGAGGGAGGCGCTTTCACGCTGGGGCCGCCAGAACCGAAAGCTCAAAATGATTGTGGACGGCAAACCCGCCCCAAGCCGCAATGAAGAATATCTGCTATATCAGACGCTGGTGGGTGCCTGGCCTATCTGCAATCCGGGCGATGATGAGTTTGCGGAATTCCGTGCCAGGATCAAGGGGTACATGTTGAAGGCCATGCGCGAAGCCAAGGTGCATACAAGCTGGATCAGCCCCAACTCACTGCATGAGGACGCGGTGATGTATTTCATCGACTTGATTCTCACCAAATCCAGTCACAACAATTTTCTGAGCGACTTTGCCGAATTCCAGAGATTGACCACTGCCTGCGGAATATGTAATTCCCTCTCCCAAACCCTTCTCAAGATTGCCTCGCCGGGAATCCCCGATTTCTACCAGGGAAATGAGTTATGGGACTTCAGCCTGGTCGACCCCGACAACCGCCGCCCGGTGGATTTCGGTTTACGAAGAAGGCTGCTGGATGACCTGATTCGGATGGAATCGAGTACCGGAGCCATGGAAACGGCGCGTGAGGTGGTTGCGAACCGCTACGACGGCCGCATAAAGTTGTACCTGACCCGCAAGGCACTCAACGTTCGCCGGGAAAACCGTGAACTGTTCGAATCCGGCAGATATCTGCCACTCGTTGTGGAGGGGTCATGCCAAGAGCATGTCTGTGCATTCGAGCGCTCTATCAACAATCGTTCGGTCATCGTGGTGGCGCCAAGGCTGTTCAGCCGTCTCCTGCACCATGACTACAATGAGCTGCCTCTTGGGCCACAGGTCTGGGGCGATACCCGCATCAATCAACCCTTCGGTAACCTCGTCGGCAGGTATCGCAACATCTTCACGGGAGAACAGTTAACCCTTGATCGCCAGACCGGTCAGCCGAGCCTGGCACTCAAAGATATTCTGGCGTCATTTCCGGTGGCTATGCTGGAACAGCTTGATTGAAAGGACAAACCTATGACCAGTGGGATTTTTCAGATTGCCGGACAGTCAATCACAAGTGTAACGGGGTTCAGATGCTGAATACACGTGGCTGCGGAATTTTGCTGCATCCGACATCGCTGCCGGGACCGGGCGGCATCGGCGCTCTGGGAGCGGATGCTCGAAGTTTTATCGACCTGCTCCACGCCATGGGCATGTCATACTGGCAAGTTCTCCCGTTGGCGCCGCCGGCCTTCGGGAACTCACCCTATTCCGCCTTCTCGGCTTTTGGGGGTAATCCGTTACTGATAGATCTGGAACAGCTTGCCCGGGAGGGCGATCTTGCCCCGGCCTCGCATCAGGATACCTTCTCTGGGAACCGGGTTGATTTCGGTGCAGTAACCGCAGAGAAAACGGCGCTGCTTCGTAAAGCCGGAGAAGTCTTTCTGGCGCAGCCGGAATCGGATCGCGCCGTTGAATTCCGTATGTTTTGCAATTCGACTCCGTGGCTCCATGATTATGCCCGGTTCATGGCTCTCAAACGACGCTACAACGGAGCGGTATGGAATCAGTGGCCAAACGGCGAAACAGATGCCGTGTGCGACAGGCCGACAATTGAACTTGCCCACGAAATAGCGCTTCAAGAATATTTGCAATGGCAATTTTTCAGGCAATGGAGCGCGCTCCGCCGGTATGCCAATGCCCGTGGTATCGCGATAATCGGCGACATCCCCATTTTCGTGGCCTATGACTCAGCCGAGGTTTGGAGCCATCGTGAGCTATTCCTTCTGGATGATCACGGTAACCCGACCGTTGTAGCAGGCGTCCCACCGGATTACTTTAGCGCTACCGGTCAACTGTGGGGTAATCCGCTCTATGATTGGGATGCTCTGGAGAAGACCGGGTACCGGTGGTGGATTGCACGGTTCAGAGCGGCACGTGAACTTTTCGATATTGTGCGGGTTGATCATTTCCGCGGGTTTGAGGCTGCCTGGCAGGTGCCGGCACAGGCACAAACCGCACGTGAGGGTGTCTGGGTCAAAGGGCCTGGCGAACGACTGTTCGATATGTTGCACAAGGCCTTGGGACCGCTACCGATAATTGCAGAAGACCTGGGAGTGATCACCCCTGAAGTACTGGCGCTACGTGACCGATATAATTTTCCCGGCATGAAGATTCTTCAGTTCGCCTTTGATGACAAGCTCGATGACCGTGACCTGCCCCACAATCATGTGAAACACGGGATTGTTTATACCGGTACGCACGACAACAACACCACAAAAGGGTGGTATGGCTCTCTTTCAGAAGCTGAACGCCGGGAGATGCATGCATACCTCGGCACTTCGGGACGGGATGGGGTCGGCGACCTGATTCGTGCCGCCTTGATGTCGGTTGCCGATACGGCTATCATGCCTTTTCAGGATGTTTTGCATCTGGGCTCCGAAGCACGCATGAATATTCCCGGCACCGCCCATGGAAATTGGGAATGGCGTTTTTCCTGGGATATGCTGCCGTGCAACCTGGCTTTATCCTTCCGGGGTCAGCTTGAACGTTACAGCAGGACAGCAAAAGGGGGGATTTGTCAATGAATCAAGCCGGTTTTCCCTTGGAGGACAGCCCCCTGTGGTATAGGGATGCTATCATTTATCAACTGCACATCAAGGCTTTTGCCGACTCGGATGCAGATGGCGTGGGTGATTTTCGCGGGCTGATCGGTAAGCTTGACTACCTGCATCAACTTGGTGTAACGGCGATTTGGCTCCTCCCTTTCTATCCTTCTCCGCAGCGGGATGACGGCTACGATATATCCGACTATTTCAACGTCAACCCCACCTATAACAGCCTCCGCGAGTTCAGGCATCTTCTGCGCGCCGCACATGACCGCGGCATCCGGATAATCACGGAATTGGTGTTGAACCACACCTCGGATCAGCACCCGTGGTTCCAGCGCGCCCGACGGGCAAAAGCGGGATCAATTCACCGGGACTATTATGTCTGGAGCGACACACCCGAAAAGTATCGTGAAACACGCATTATTTTCAAAGACTTCGAAACATCAAATTGGACGTGGGACCCTCTGGCAAAGGCATACTATTGGCATCGTTTCTATTCCCATCAGCCTGATCTTAATTTCGACAACCCGAAAGTCCAATCCGAAATGCTCCGGGTTATCGACTTCTGGATGCAGATGGGAGTTGACGGAGTACGGCTCGATGCCGTTCCCTACCTGTTCGAACGGGAGGGGACCAATTGCGAAAATCTTCCCGAAACCCACGAATTCCTCAAGAAACTCCGGGCGCACATGGATGGTTCCTTTAAAAATCGCCTGCTACTTTCAGAGGCCAACCAGTGGCCGGAGGATGCCGCAGCATATTTTGGCAACGGTGACGAAAGCAATATGGCGTTCCATTTTCCGCTGATGCCCCGCATGTTCATGGCTATCGAAATGGAAGATCGTTTCCCGATAGTCGATATTCTCGACCAGACACCGGACATCCCGGAAGGGTGCCAGTGGGCCATATTTCTCCGCAATCATGATGAATTAACCCTGGAGATGGTAACGGATGAAGAACGGGACTACATGTACCGGGTCTATGCCTCCGATCCAAGGGCGAGAATCAATCTCGGCATCCGTCGCCGGCTTGCGCCGCTGATGGGTAACAATCGAAGAAAAATAGAATTGATGAACATGCTACTCTTCTCCATGCCGGGGACGCCTATCATTTATTACGGTGATGAAATAGGCATGGGCGACAACTACTTCCTGGGCGACCGCAACGGAGTCCGGACACCAATGCAGTGGAACCCTGACCGTAATGCGGGCTTTTCCCAGGCCAGCCCCCAAAAACTCTTTCTGCCGGTAATTATCGAACCGGAATATCATTTTGAATCCATCAACGTGGAAAACCAGGAACGGAATTCATCTTCGCTCCTGTGGTGGATGCGTCGAACCATAGCAATGCGCAAGCGTTTCAAGGCCTTTGGCTGCGGCAGTCTGGAAATGCTACCATCCGACAATCCAAAAGTATTAACGTTCGTCCGCAGTTACGAAGACGAAAACCTGTTGGTTGCCATAAACCTCTCACGTTTTGCCCAGACTGCTTCCGTCGACCTTTCCCGTTACGCAGGCATGATCCCTGAAGAAGTCTTCAGCAGAAATCGCTTTCCCATGATACAGGGAACCCGCTACCATTTTACCATGGGACAATACGACTATTTCTGGTTTGCTTTGCGCAGAACCGAGGCGAGGGTCGAACAATGTGGAGTCGAATGCCTGAAGCTTTATCTTCAGGATGGACAGCCTTGGTGGACAGTCCTGAAAGGTGCCGCTGGAGAATCATTGTGCAATGCCGTACTACCTCATTATTTGCAGCGAGTTTTCTGGTTTTTCGGAAAAGGAAGGGGCATCCGAAAGATCAGCGTAATTGACAATTGCCCATTAAAACAAGAGGACCAAATAGTTCTGCTGACCTTTATCAAAGTCACCTATAGCGATGCTGAGCCGGAAATATACCAGATACCCATGACGTGGCTTTCAAACGATCAGGTGCAAACAATGGCGGAACGGCATCCTCTGGCGACCATAGCTGAGCTGAATATTGGAGAAATACAAGGTTTTCTGTGTGATGCTGTTTATTTTGAGGAATTCAGGATCCTGCTTTTTGATCTCATGAGAGAGCGAACGAAAGTGCACAGCACAACCGGTTCAGTCCTCGTCGGTATGCGCGGCAGGGGGTTGATGAAGAGTTTTTCTCACAAGTCGGAACTGTTTCCCAGCAGGATTACCGCGGTCGAGCAGAACAACACCACTATCCTCTATGGGGACCGCCTACTGTTGAAAATATACCGGAAACTGGAGGAGGGAATAAACCCGGAGCAGGAGATACTACGCTTCCTCGCCGGAAAAAGCAGTTTCCGTAACGTTCCGGCGTATGCCGGCAGAATTGAATACCGTACAGGACACGCAAAAAACTATGATTTCGGCGTGCTGCAAACGTACGTTTCCGGCCATGGTGATGCCTGGCACAATACATTGACCAGCCTGACGCAATTTGTTGAGCACCTGTTATCACACCGTCATGACTTGCCTTCACTGCCGGCCTGCCTCCCAACCCTTATTGAGGTTCTCGATAACGGCATTCCAAACCAGTTTCGCAATCTCGTGCGCGGCCTGCACCTGGAAATGGCCCTGCTGCTCGGCCGCAGAACGGCGGAAATGCATCGGGCACTGGCTTCCGATTCTGCCGATTCCAACTGGAGTGTTGAAGAATTTTCCAGCTTATACCAGCGTTCAATCTATCAATCCATGAGCGGGCTCGTCCGAAAAAATTTCCGCACCTTGATGCTCAATCTCACCTATCTGTCGGAAGACGTCCAGCGCCGGGCTTCTCTGGTATTGGCCTCCGAAAAGGAGATAATCGACTGTCTGCATAAAATTACCGGGCGGGCGCTTTCCGCCATGAAATGCCGGATTCATGGTGATCTACATCTGGGCCAGGCTCTTTTCACGGGCAAGGACTTCGTTTTTATTGACTTTGAAGGTGAACCGGCGTACCCGCTAAGCGAACGGAGACTGAAACGTTCACCGTTACGTGATGTGGCGGGGATGATCCACTCTTTTCACTATGCCGCCATGACAATCCTGCTCCATCACGGCGCCAGCCATCCTGACGACACGGCCATGCTCGAACCGTGGTTGAACGCCTGGTATATATACGTAAGCGGCTCCTATTTAAAGGCATATCTGCATACCTTGAAAAATACTCCCCTTGTGCCGATGGACAGAGCTGAACTGGAAATTATGTTGCGCTGTTTCCTGATCCAGAAAGAGGTTCACGAACTTGGCGTTGCATTAAATAACCGTATAGAAGGAGTCGAACTTCCCCTGAGGGGTTTAGAGATGCTGGTGCAGGATTGTCGCCGCACATAACCCGAAATGATCTGTAGTTGGCAATAAAACCTGATTAGGTTAACATCAGCTTTCTGTCTGGAGGAGTTTGTGAACTATCCGGTTTGGTATATCCCCGAAGTCGGCGGTGGGCTACTGATCGCCATCGTTGCGATTATTCACGTTTTCATCTCCCATTTTGCTGTTGGTGGCGGGCTCTATCTGGTGTTCGCCGAGCGCAAGGGACTCCGCGAGAAGAACCCGGCGATCCTTGATTTTACCCGATCACACACCAAGTTTTTCATGCTGATGACCCTGGTTGCCGGAGGTGTGACCGGTGTCGCTATCTGGTTCGTCATCTCCCTTGTCCACCCGGCCGCCACCTCACTCCTGATCCACATCTTCGTCTTCGGATGGGCCACCGAGTGGGTTTTCTTCCTGGTCGAAATCGTGGCGATCCTCGTCTATTTTTATACGTTTGGCCGAATGGACGACCGAAACCACCAAACAGTGGGCTGGATTTATTTCATCGCCGCCTGGTTCAGCCTATTGCTGATCAACGGAATCATCAACTTCATGCTCTCCCCCGGCGCCTGGCTGGAAAACGGCTCCTTCTGGTCCGGCTTCTTCAATCCTCTCTTTTGGCCGTCGCTCTTTTTCAGGACCGCCGTTGCCTGCATGCTGGCCGGGGTATATGCATTCCTCACCAGCGCATTCCTGAAGGATATGGCCACCAAACTAACCATGACCAGGTTCTCCGCAAAGTGGGTGCTTGCCTCATACCTGGCCGCCATTCCTTGCGGAATATGGTATTACTCCAGTACCCCGCCGCCGGCGCGGGCTCTGATAGCCGGTACATCGCCGACTATACAGCGGGCGTTACAGGTCGGCTTCTGGGCGCTGATCGCCCTTGCCGTGCTGACGCTGGTCCTTGCCATCCTACGGCCATCTCTCCATTCCCGACCGACGGCACTATTCGTCTTTGTCAGCGCATTTTTGTTCATGGGGGCGTTCGAGTGGACCCGAGAGGCGGCGCGGCGCCCCTATGTGATCAACAATGTGATGTACTCCAACGCGATCCTCAAGGCTGAGGCGACAGGCCTGAAACAGATCGGCTTCCTTCACACCGCCCGCTGGATACAACACAAGGATCTTCAGGAGGAAAGCCTGCTGGAGACAGGCAAGGAATTGTTCATAAACCAGTGCTACGCTTGCCACAGCATTGGCGGAATTAACAACAATATACTAACCCGCACCAAAGCGATGTCCTATCCCGCCATGCTGGCCTACCTCAAAACAATCCACGATACCCGGTATTTCATGCCGCCCTTCGCCGGAAACGAGGCCGAAGCACGGGCATTGGCCGCCTACATTGTCGAGGGACTCCAGGGGAAAACGATTACCGAAGGCAACGCTCCAGGCGGCGGTAACGGACAGGAATTGTTCGAAGCACATTGCACAGCCTGTCACGATCAAAACCGTATCCGCTCCCTGACAAAAGGATGGGACCGGGCCAAGGTCAGAAAAGGCCTCGAAAAGTTGAGCGCCCTCAACCCTGCAATGCCGGATTATCAGGGGACAGCAGCGGATAAAGAGGCTCTGGCAGATTTCATCGTTTCGCTTAACAGCCAACAGCCGGCAGCGGCTACTGTGGCCCCCGGCCGCGGCAAGGAGATCTTCGAGCAGCACTGTTCCATGTGCCACACCTTGCGTGGAGGAGGCAACCCGCTCCTGCCGAAACTAGCTGGCTGGGATCGACAGCGCATCAGAAGCACACTCGACATGCTCGACAAGTTGCGGGGTGGCATCATGCCGCCATTGAGTGCGCCGCCGGCTGACAAGGATGCCCTGGCAACGTTCCTGTCATCATCACTGCAAGGAGGTGTAGAATGAATGCGCTTATTCCAGCCCCCGACACCATTCCGGTTGCCTGGGGCTGGTTCCAGGTTTTCTTGATGCTTGTGTTCCCACTCCATCTGCTCCTGATGAATGCCATGCTCGGCAGCACGGCCATATCCCTGTACGCCAGAATTAAGGGAGGCGAAACCAATCTCAGGCTGGCCCATGAACTGGCCAAGGTGCTCCCATTTCTGATCGCTTTCACCATCAACCTGGGGGTGGCGGCCCTGCTATTTATCCAGGTGCTTTTCGGAAATTTCCTTTATACCAGCTCGGTGTTGATGGCGGTTTTCTGGCTAAGCGTACCCCTGCTCCTGATCGTTGCCTATTATGCGGTCTATATCTACGATTTCCGGTTTGCCTCGCTCGGTAAGGGAGGTACGTTCCTGATTGGTCTGGCGCTGGTCATCTTGCTGGGAATTGCCTTTTTCTTCAGTAACAACATGTCCCTTATGCTGGAACCACCGCGTTGGAGCGCCTATTTCAGGAATCCGGGCGGCACCATTCTGAATGTCGGCAGCGCAGTAATCTGGCCCCGCTATCTTCATCTCGTCACTGGCGGTTTGGCCGTGGGGGGGCTGTTCGTTGCCCTCTATGGCCGGTTCAAGGGACGGCACGATACACAACTCGCTGCACGCGCGGCTGAAGTCGGCATGAAGGTGTTCATATCTTTTACGATGGTGCAGTTCGTGATCGGTTCCTGGTTTCTTCTCAGGCTGCCTCGTCCGGTGATGCTCCTGTTCATGGGTGGAAATCCGGCGGCAACGACTTTGTTTGTCATTGGTATGCTTTTGACCGTTGCCGTCTTGGGGGCAGGATTCAGAAAAAAAATTGTCTTAAGCGCCTCCCTGACATTCCCATTGGTTTTTGTCATGGCTTTCATGCGCGATGCGGCTCGCGGCGGCTATCTGAAGCCGTTTTTCACTCCGGATATGCTGAGGGTGATCCCACAATACTCGCCGATGTTCATGTTCATCGTTACCCTGATCGGCGGGATTGCCACTATTTTCTGGATGTTGCGCAAAACAGTCAAACTCTACAAGTAATCCCGGTTTTCATTACTCCGTAAAATAAGTATAAACTATTTTCAAAGGCAGATATGCCATGCGCTTTGACTGTCGGAAAATCAATGGGTTCCCGTGTGTCAATGAAAGAGAGCTGCCCTAGAGGAGCGCCCGTGGTCAAGAAAATCTTTGCTGTAACCGCTTTTTTCGTCCTCGTGGGTACTTGTGCGTTTGCCGATTCTAAGCCGACAACGAACAAGCCGGTCGTCCCGGTAACGGCCCAACTTCCCGAAGGGCAGGTAGTTTTAGATGGGAAAACCATTTTCAACATCAAGGAGCGAGTTCTTTCCTTTACCCCGGCAGACAGGGCTCGCGCCATTTCCGGCCGTCTTGCCAATATACTCAAAGACCCGCTGTTTCGTACCGACTCCATCACAACTATTGACGGTGAAGCCACAACTGACATCCTGGTTGGCGACACCGTCTTGATGTCCGTCACGGAGAGCGATTCCAAAGCCGAGGGGAAGCCACGCAAAGAGCTGGCAGAAGATCTGGTCCGGAAAATCCGTGCTGCACTCGTAAACCACAACAGGGAATACAGCTTGAACAGCCTCCTGATCGGGGGGCTGTATGCCGTTGCGGCAACAATTGTTCTTTTTGCCCTTATCATCTTTATCAGACACATTTATCCCAAATATGTTGCAAAGGTAGTGTCCTGGCGGGGTACCCGCATCCGCTCAATTCGATTCCAATCAATTGAAATCATCCAGGAAGAGCGCATCGCAGCTATACTCATCGGAGCGGCAAAATGGGTAAGGCTCCTCGTTATCCTGGGCCTTCTCTACCTGTATATTCCCCTCGTCCTCAGTTTTTTCCCCTGGACAAGGGGCCTTACGCCGACACTCTTGGATTATGTCCTGATTCCGGCTGAGAAGAGCGGACACGCGGTTATATCCGCCATGCCCAATCTTTTCTTCATTATTGTCATCCTGATCATCACTCATTACATCATCAAATTCACTCGTTTCTTTTTCAAGGAAATCGAGAAACAGACCATCACTCTCCCCGGGTTCTATCCTGACTGGGCCGACCCTTCCTTCAAGATCGTCCGCTTTCTGATCATCGCGTTTGCCGCGGTAGTGGCCTTCCCCTACCTTCCCGGATCAGATTCGCCCGCCTTCAAGGGCATCTCCGTCTTCCTCGGTGTGCTATTTTCCCTTGGCTCAACTTCTGCCGTCGCTAACGTCGTCGCCGGGGTCATTCTTACCTATATGAGGGCGTTCAAGCTGGGAGACCGGGTTAAGATTGCCGAAACGGAGGGCGACGTGGTGGAGAAAACCCTGCTGGTAACGCGTGTCCGCACTATCAAGAACATCGACATCACCATTCCGAACGCCATGGTCCTTAGCAGCCACATCACCAACTACAGTTCCTCGGCCCAGGCATACGGCCTCATCCTTCACACTACCGTCACCATCGGTTATGATGCCCCCTGGCGCCAGATACACGAACTCCTGATATCTGCGGCAGTCGCTACGGAAAGCATCCTGGAGATTCCTGCCCCTTTCGTATTTCAGACCGGCTTGGATGACTTCTACGTCCGTTACCAACTGAATGCCTATACCGATAAGCCTTCGATTATGGCGAAGACCTATTCTTTGCTCCACCAGAACATTCAGGATAAGTTCAACGAAGCCGGGGTCGAAATCATGTCTCCGCACTATTCACAGATCAGAGACGGAAGCAGAACAACCATTCCCGAGACCTATCTGTCCGATGATTATGTGCCTGATGCTATTAGGATTTTTCAAACAGGCAACCATACCCGCCAATCCGGGGGGAACCGGAAAGATGGCACGGAGGTTTAACGGGGGTCCGATAGGGTTTGCTTTTATGATGGCGAAGCAAAGTAATGAGATCTTCGGAATTCTGTGCGGGACAACACCACGGATTACAGCTTCAACATATTGGATTTATCTATTAACTGGCCTAGTTCCGGACATTCGGAAACCTGCCGGCGGCTTTCCACTATCTCCTTGAGTAATCCAGCAAGGTTCGTATCACCGTAAAGGACTGCTCCGACAAGTTGCCCGTCCCGACAGAATAATGCGCGGTAATTGTCTCCGTGAACATCCTCATAACACATCGTACTGGCATCTTCTTGTTGGATCTGGCCGATACTGAACAAGTCAATATCAAGTACCTTGATTCGATTTGAAGGTGCCACACCATTAAATTCGGCCTGCCCTCCGACTGCATTGACTCCGGCGATTATACCTTGGGCATAGCTGGCTGGCCAGATGCCATAAAGTTTGCCAAGATGTTCCGCAACATCTCCGGCGGCAAGAATCGCCGGGTCGGATGTGTACATCCAGTCATCGACAATAACACCATTATGGACTTTCAGACCGCTCTGCCGGGCAATATGGCTGTTGGGACGGACGCCTGCGGCAATGACAACAAGATCAGCCGGCAACTCTTCCCCATTGTTCAACAAAACGCCATGCACACTCTCGTCACCAGTCAGTTCCATCACCTGCACCCCACAACGAACAATGAGTCCCTGAGACTCAAGCCTTTGCTGTAAAAGCAGTCCTGCCCGAGGGGGCAACTGTCGCGGCAATAACCAGGAAAACCCCTCGACGACCGTGACATTCAAACCATGGCGAGCAAGGGCGCCAGCCGATTCAAGCCCCAACAACCCACCACCGATACAGACAACATTTTTTACTGAGACAAGTCTGGCCAAAATGGCATTGGCATCTTCCCGGGTCCTCAATACATGAACGCCTTCGCGTGTTGCCCCGGGTAAAGGGGGGATGAACGGATGCGCGCCATTAGCCAAAACGAGCCGGTCATATGCAAGCGTTCTTCCATCACGCAAGCAGACCTGCCGCTTTTCCCGGTCAAGCCCCGTGGCATCTGCCACCAGAAAATCAATATGCTGCTCGTCAAACCATTGTTGCGGCCGCATGCAGATTTCAGATTCTTTTATATCACCGGCCAGAAAACGCGTCAGGTTAAGGCGGAAGTAAGGGGGGGCCGGTTCTCGTGACAGGACGGTGATTTTTACATCCGGCGAGCTGCGTCGGGCTTCGCCAGCCGCGGTTATACCGGCAATGCCGGCCCCCAGTATAATGACATGGCGAATGTCGGTGTTATAGGTGGAGTTTGGATGCTTACCAGCCTGGGGCCTGAAGAGATTACCCGGCGAGCCACAGACCGGACAACTTGCCGGCGGTTCCGGTCCCTGGTGCAGGTAGTCACATATTCCGCATTGCCAGGCACCGGACGTTGCCGGGATAGCGATCTCACGTTGGATTTCCATTAAACTGAACAAACCTTGATCTGCACCACAAACCGGGCAAGGGCTTGGAGGCCCTTCACCGTTATGAATGTAGCCACAAATCTCGCATTTCCAAGCTTTCATAGCGCTTGTCCCGTTCCCGGAGATTCCTCCATCGGTTTGCTTAAAATGGTCCAGACTGTTCGATGCCCTCAGTAATGCTCTTCCACCAACTCAAAATATGCCTGGGGATGTTTGCAGACAGGGCAGATTTTGAGGGCTTCCGGACCTTCATGGACGTGGCCGCAATTACGGCATCTCCAGCGTACCGGCTCATCTTTGGCAAAGAGGGTATTTGTTTCCAACTCCTCGAGTAGTTTCTGGTAGCGTTCCTTATGAGCTTTTTCGATTTTACCTATTGACTCCAGCACAAAGGCGATTTCGGGGAATCCCTCTTCCCGGGCTTCACTGGCCATTCGCGGGTACATGTCGGTACATTCTTCGAGTTCACCGGCCGCAGCAGCTCTCAAATTGTCGGCAGTTGAGCCTATCCCGTTGAGGTACTTGAAATGGAGTTTGGCATGCTCCTTTTCATTTTCGGCTGTCTCGAGGAAGATGGCCGCCACTTTTTCATACCCCTCCTTCTTAGCAACCGAGGCAAAGTAAGTATACTTGTTGCGGGCTTGCGATTCTCCGGCAAATGCATCCATGAGGTTTTTTTCTGTTTTTGTTCCTTTGAGTTCAGGCATCGTCATTCCTCCTTTGATGGTTTCTTTACTTAATCAAGACAAAAGCTCCTTAACCACTTCCCGCAGAAATCAGTTTATTTCTGCAGTGGATTCTTCTCTTGGCAGTTTACCCACACCTCCCTGCTATGGCAGCGCCTATCAGGAAAAAATTATCTCTCCCATTCTCTGGCTGTCAAGGTGCTGTAATGACAGAGGGACATGTTTATTCTCCACTGAGACGGTTCCGTGAAGAAATATGACTTTTATGCCTCGCGTGCCATGCAAAAGGCAAGAATCACTAACTTCTAGATATTATTTCATATTTTGGAGCTCACGATCCAGCCAACAAGAACGTGGTCCAGTATATCTTTTTTATACTGCTAACGGAATCCATAATGTGTTTATGCACAAAATTTAATTGACATACAGATATACGAATGTAATTATGTGCATATACACAATACGAAAGGAATCGCTCAGTGAGTGAATTGTATTCAGCGAAGGTATTGGATCATGTCCAAAATCCGCGCAATGTTGGATCTCTGGAGGATGCCAATGTGGTGGTACAGACGGGCGATCCGAACTGTGGCGATGCCCTTGTCTTTTTTATCAAGATTGAAAATGACGTCATTTACGACATCAAGTTTCTCATCAAAGGATGTGGCGCAGCTATCGCGACATCCTCGATAGCCACAGAACTGGTCATGGGCAAAAATCTAGATGAAATTCTCACCATCAATGACCAAGGAATAGCCACAGCTTTGGGGGGATTGCCGGAGGAAAAGATGCACTGTTCGAACATGGCGGCTTCGGCATTACATGCGGCGGTACAGCAATACCGGGCAACTGTCGCTGGAGAAGCACGCCCGGTTGTTTAATTTAGCAGGTTACCCCCTTAAACGTTTGGAAGTGGCAAACAGTCAAAAAATGTGTATGCCGAGGGGTGAGTCAAAGGATATCTCCCGGCAGAGCCGTTTCATAAGTAATTACAGAAGGGAGCACATGTGAGCAGCGAACATCATGGCAGTACTGTCGGCGAAGCTTGCTGGGGCGCAGAAGAGACGCGACGTCTTCGGGAACTGAAGGAGCAACTTGACCTGCAGGAAAACCTGGTCAAGATCGGACACAAGATCGTTGTCCTGTCCGGCAAAGGTGGTGTGGGCAAGAGTTCCGTAGCAACGAACCTGGCGGTAGCCCTCTCTCTTCAAGGCCAAAAAACCGGTCTTCTCGACGTGGACCTCCACGGGCCGAGCATCCCGACACTTCTCGGCATTGAAAGACAGCTTACGCCAACCGGTGGTACCCGCATTGAGCCGGCCGCCTATAACCCAAACCTTAAAGTGATGTCCGTTGGGTTGTTCTTAAAGGATCAGGACGAAGCAATGATTTGGCGCGGCCCTGCCAAGCATGGCGTCATCAAGCAACTTCTGACTGCCGTCGAGTGGGGCGATCTTGATTATCTAATCGTCGACTGCCCGCCGGGGACCGGAGACGAGCCGCTGTCAGTGATCCAACTGTTGGAGGGTGCCGCCAGCGCCATCGTCGTAACCACTCCACAGGATGTAGCACTCAACGATGTTCGTAAGTCAGTCACCTTCTGTCGCCAAGTAAAGTTGCCGGTGATCGGGGTGGTGGAAAACATGAGTGGTTTTGTCTGTCCCCATTGCGGCGAAAGCATCGATATCTTCAAAAGTGGCGGCGGCAGCAACATGGCCGGAGAGATGAATGTTCCGTTTTTGGGAAGGATCCCGCTCGATCCGGCCCTGGTCTCCGCAGGGGACAAAGGATTGCCGTTCGTGGAACACCTAACTGCGTCGCCAACGACCGAAGCCTTCGACAAGATCGTGGCTACCGTTATAGCTTGGTGCAATCCCACAGCTAAGTCGGCATAGGGGCAGCAATGATGGCCAAAATCGTGGTATTAAGGACGAAATTGAAAAAGGTGTGCGAAGGACAAGAAAAATACTGACAACGAAATCCGCCACGTTCAGCATAAACTTTTATAAATGACAGACCACGCGAGACTACGATGGATACTCTTGTGCCAAGCCAAAGCGTTATCTTGACCGTATTTTATGTCTTGGGCGGCACATCCAACCCTTCGATGGCACTGCGGACCACTGCGGCACTGGCCTGGAGCGACGATTCCTCCTCAGGAGTCAGGACCGGCGAAAAGGTCGCCAGCACTCCCGCCTCACCCACCAAGTGAGGTAGCGAGACGGTCACGTCGCCTTCCGTCCACGATTCAGACAGAGGGGTGCAGACGGTAAGGATGGCCCGCTGATCACAGAGAATCACATCGACAATGCGCGCCAACGCGCTGCCGACCCCGTAATAGGTGGCCCCCTTCCCCTTGATGATGGCATAGGCAGCCCCGCGCACGCTGTGATCGATCCTTAGCCGCTGGTCGACATCAAACTGAACGCCGCGCAAACGGCAAAACTCTTTCAAGGGAATCCCCCCAACCGTCACCAGCGACCAAGTCAACACCTCGGAATCGCCATGTTCCCCAAGCACGTAGCCGTGGACATGGTGCGGGTCCACACCAAGGTGGCTTCCCAGGAGGGTACGAAAGCGGGCGGTATCAAGCATGGTGCCGGAACCGAGGACCCTGCTTGACGAAACTCCGTGAACCTTCGCGTAGCGCGCCGCCAAGTGGGTCATCACATCCACCGGGTTGGTGGCGATCACCAGTACGGCGTCAGGAGCATGGGCAAGTACCTCCGGCACAACATCACGAAACACGGCAGCATTGCGTTGCAGAAGTTCCAATCGGCTCTCGCCCGGCTTCTGGTTGACACCGGCGGCGATGATGACGGCGCGGCTCCCCTTCAGGTCGGCATAACCGCCGCTGGTCACTTTCAGCGGCCGGGCAAAGGGAACGGCATGGTAAATATCGTTCGCCTCAGCGCGGCTGCGGGCTTCATTCTTGTCGATCAGTACGATCTCCCGGCCGACTCCCCCCATCACCATAGCGTATGCCGCGGTCGCCCCAACAAAACCACCTCCGACAATACCGACTTTCATACCATCTCCTCGTGGCGAAACAGAGCCAGTTGCAGCATCTCCAGAATACGGCACGCACAGCCATTTCAGCCATGGACATGCCACCAGCGTATGCCGCAATTCTCCTAAAAACAACTACTGTTCCGAGTGCTGAAAAAGATAAGACGTAAGCAACTTGGGATGGAGACGCCAGCAATGTTGCTGCAATCGGGACAATATCACTCGCGACAGACGAAATTACAGGGGCAAATGCGGCCTGGACTGGCCGTGTTCACAGGGTCTCTCCGTAATGCCAAACTTGTCACGGGGATGTGCCCCAGAGTAACACGCGACGGAACACATAGCATTAAGTCAGGCATTCACATCAACGACAATCCGCCCGCGAACCTGACCGTCCAACAGTTTTGTTGCCATGGGAATGGTTTCACTGAGGCCAATCTCATTGGTGATCAGGCTCAGTTTAGAAATATCAAGGTCCGTGCCCAAACGTTGCCAAGCGATGAGACGGTCGTTACGCGGGCACATCACGCTGTCGATGCCGGCGAGGGTCACCCCGCGAAGAATAAAAGGCGCGACAGTCGCCGGAAAATCCATGCCACCGGCAAGACCACAGGCGGTCACAACACCACGGTACTTGGTTGTAGCGCACACGTTAGCCAGTGTATGGCTGCCGACGACGTCGACCGCACCGGCCCAGCGTTCCCGCCCGAGAGGCTTACCCGCAGAGGAAAAGACTGACCGTTCCAGCACCTCGCTGCCTCCCAGACTTTTAATGTAGTCCGTTTCCTCCGGCCGTCCGCTCACGCCAACAACCGTATAGCCGAGCTTTGACAGTATCGCCACAGCGATGCTACCAACACCGCCGGCAGCTCCAGTGACCAGGATTTCTCCCTTGTCCGGCGTTACGCCGTAACGCTCCAGAGCGAGCACACACAGCATTGCAGTATAGCCCGCGGTACCTATGGCCATGGCTTGCCGGGGTGTAAATTGTGGAGGAAGTGGAACCAACCATTCACCTTTCAAGCGCGCCTTCTGAGCCAACCCCCCCCAATGACCTTCACCTACTCCCCAACCGTTCAGGAGCACGGTGTCGCCGACCCGATACGCCGGGTTGCCGGTTTCCTCGACAATACCGGCCAAATCAATCCCGGGCACCATCGGGAACGCGCGAACGACAGGACCCCGACCAGTAATTGCAAGCCCATCTTTGTAGTTGAGGGTTGAATGACTTACTCGTACGGTTACGTCTCCTTCAGGCAATTGTGCCTCATCACACTCTTTGAGAGTTGCCCGGTAACCCGCCTCGTCTTTCTCAATCATGATCGCTTTGAACATTTAGCTCTCCTTTTAATACCCGTACCGGACAGGGTGACCAAAATAAATGCTCTAGCCTCTCAAGAGAGGAGTGAGTCTCCTCAACAAGATGACGATTCTGCCTGCGTCAGCCTCCCTGCACGTACACAATGATAAAGCAATTTAAAATTAGGCACTTTAATCCGGCGTTGACCTGAAACTCGAATTTAGGACGGTCTGCCTGACGGTGTTACTTGTTGTATAACATCTTACAATAGGCTGAGAAATCAGCAACCGGCATCTATTTATTTTCCCTCTTTCGCTACCTGTGACTTCACGGGTTTAAGTTCACCTTCTTTTTGCGGGGTTATGTTCGCCGATACTCCCCCAACTCCTTACAGTATATCTTTGATGGAGCGCACTCAAAACTGAAAGGGGCTCTGTGGTGAGCCCCCTTCTCTCTTGCCTGCCAGTGCTGCCTCCGCCCCACCCCGCGCCATGTCGGTGTAATGGACAGAGTGCCAATCGTTGGGCGCTCGGTTTTCCGCCAAATACCGACACATAGGAACCCCGGCGGGTTTCCGCCGGGGCTGTTTCGTTCCTGCCGGCTAACGGTAGACGATCTTTTTTACATCCCCATTGGAAAGCGTTACCCCGAGGAACAGTTTGTAGAACTCCTTGGTCTCCTTTACGATATCGAGAGGAAATTCTTTCGGGTACAAGCAGTTCATAAGCCACTTCAACCCGAGGATACGCATGAATGACGGGGGACGGTCAAACCAGTTGAACGGGGTGCGCGGCACTAGGTAGACACGCCCATCGCGTACCGCCTTGACGGAACGCCATGCCGGATCGCTCTTTATCTTATCATAGAACACTTTCTCTTGAGCCACGATCACGTCAGGGTTGTACATGATGACCTGCTCCAGGGAGATCTTTTCAAACCCCTTGTGGTTCGACGTATGGCAACGGTGTACATCAACGTCGCCAGCGAGTTTCATAAGTTGTACATGAATGGAGTCGTCACATTCAGTGGAGAGGCCATCCACCCCTTCCGCATAGTAGACTTTCGGCCTTCGGCTGGTGGGAATCTTCCGCACCACAGCATCCACATCATGCAACGTTTTCCTCGTGTATTCAGCCTCTTTCGCCGTTTTGGCCTCCTTGCCCATCAGTTTGCCGAAAAATGCATAGGCGGCCGGATAGTCGTCCAGAGTATCCACCGTGGCATAGACAAAGGGTATATTCAGTTTTTTCAGAACCTCTTCTGCCTTCCGATTAAACGGAGTCGCCTTTCCCGCCCAGATCACGATGACATCCGGTTTTGCCCTCATCAGCACCTCGATGTTAGTCTGCATCGACTCGCCGGAAAACCCCCCGATCAACGGCAGATTACGAACGCTCGGATGCAGATACGGCTTATCCTCCTCCTTGAGCGCGAACATGAGCCCCGCCAGTTTTTCCGGCGCAACCGAGTACATCATGTAGGAACCGTAGGGAGACGGAGCATAGGCTTTCCTGATGACGTCCGGCACCGTCACCGTGCGTCCCGCCATGTCGGTGATCTCCCGCGCCTGTGAAGTGCCAGCCATGGACAGTGCCAACAGCGCCGACAGCCGGATGATACTTGCCAAGCATGATTTCATTGTTTTCCTCCGATCCATTTTATAAAGTGTTCTGCGCGGGGTGCCTGGCCGCGTGTTCCCACCGCAACGCCGGGATACAAACCGAAACCCCCGGCTCAATCGGGCAAAGGCGGACATCCACGCTGTAAAGTTCCAGCAGGTTTTTGCTGTTGATCGTTTCTATCACCGTGCCGTCATGGGTGATGCTGCCGCCGCGCATCATGACCACCCGGTCGGCGACCGCCATGGCATGGTCCGGGTGGTGGGTGGAAAAAACGAACGTGTACCCGTCTGCCGCCAGTCCTTTGAGCCGCTCCAGCAGGCGGATTTGGTTGCCGTAGTCCAAGCCGTTGGTCGGTTCATCCATGACGAAAACACGCGCGCCCTGAGTCATAGCGCGTGCGATCAGGGTCAATTGGCGTTCCCCGCCGCTGATCTCGGTATAGGGTTGTTCCGCGAGGCGCACAATACCGAGCTTTTCCAAAGCCTCGCTTGCGATCTGCCGGTCCGTGGCGCTATACGGCGAAAAGAAGCCCTTGTGCGGCATCCGCCCCATGAGCACCACGTCGACGACTCGGTAGGCAAACGCCTCCTTGTGCATTTGCGGCACGTACGCCATCTGCCGTGCCACTTCCCGGTGCCCGAGGGTGCGGATATCCGCGCCGTTCAGGTGGACATTGCCCCGCGTCGGCTTCAAAAGTCCGATCAGCAGCTTGAGCAGTGTGGTCTTGCCGCTGCCGTTGGGCCCCAGCAGCGCCGTTACCGCTCCTTCCCTAATGTCGAGATCGACACTGTTCAAAACCTCCAGCCGGCGATAGGAGAAGGCGATGTCCCGCACTTCGATCAGCGCCATCACTGCCACCCCTTCCGGCTGTTCTTCAATACCACCATGAAAAAGGGGATGCCCACCAGGGCTGTGACGATACCGATGGGGATCTCCACGTTGAACGTCAGGCGCGAGATGTCGTCCACCACCAGCAGATAGGAGGCCCCCACCAGTACCGATGCCGGCAGCAGCGTTTCGTTGTCCGGGCCAACCATCATCCGCACGATGTGCGGGATGATCAGGCCGACCCAGTTGATGATGCCGCCCAGCACAACGGTCAGCGTGCTGATGACCGTGGCGCAGACGATGACCGCCGTCCTGACCAGTTCCACGTTGACCCCCAACGCGCGGGCCTCTTCGTCCCCCATGCTGAGTACGTTGAGGTAGCGGGCCATGAAGATCAGGCAGATGATACCGAGACAGATCGGCACGCCGCACCTGACGGCCATATCACGGTCCGCCATGGTGGTGTTCCCCATGAGCCAGAAGGTGATGGCCGGCAACTGATTGTATGGATCTGATAGGTACTTGACGATGGAGAGGAGCGCGCTGAACAGCGCCCCGCTGATAATCCCACCCAGTACCAGCATGATGGTGCTGGGCATCCGGTAAACGCGAGCAATGCCGATGGTGACCGCCACAGCGGCAAAGCCGCCGATGATGGTGGAAATCTGCACGGCATACCAGGTTTTCATGAAGACCATCCCCAGTGCCGCTCCGAAAGAGGCGCCGGCAAGAACGCCGAGGATCCCCGGGGACACCAGGGGATTGATGAACATGGCCTGATAGGAAGCCCCCGACACCGACAATGCGGCACCAATGAGCGCAGACGTCATGATCCGTGGCAGGCGGATATCAAAAATGAGATTGTCCAGCAGTTGCAGACGTTCGGTACTGAACGAGCCATAGCCGGACACCCTGTAGAACAGAAAGCCGGTTATCTCGGCAAGGGGTAGCGGGTATTTCCCCAAGGTTAGGGACACCAAGACAACAGCAACGAAGAACAGGGCAAAAATGACAAGTTTCAACGATTTCATGAGAGATGCCAGCATTCCTTCCTATTCGAGCACATACTCCACCGGTATCACCAGCCGGGCGCTGACCGGGGGCCGGGGAAAAGGAGCGCTCCTTCGGACCGTATCCTCGGCGTTGCGGTCCAGAAGCGGCACTCCAGAGCTTTTGGCTACCCGGATAGCCTGCACGGACCCATCTTCCAGCACGAGGAATTCGACCTTGAGAGCCCCGCTCCACCCCAAGCGGCGAGCTTTTCCGGGATAGCGCAAATTACTGTTAATAAGGTCGCGGATGTAACCGTAATTCTTCCTGATGTAACCCTCCCGAAGGCTTTCGATACTTTCGCCCCGGGCCCCCGAGCCTGTTCCGGCAAGATCCAGGCCTTCTCCGGCACCGCTTCCACCATTTCCATGACCGGACGGCGAGGAGACGGGACCGGCTGCGGCCAGGGTGACGACCGCTGGGCCGGGCGCGACATTAACCGTTTCCGGCATTGCGGCAACAGCGACCGGCGCGGCTTCCGGTGCGGTCGACATCACCTCGGGCCGGGTGTTTGGACTGTCAGGTACGATTTCCCGAAGAGACGGTTGGGGAAGAATCGGGACAGGGAGAAAGCGTCGAGCATGGATTGCCGCCGGAGCGGTTGTTCCGGGGTTGCCACCCTGAGCCGCACCATCTGGCTGTTCTGCCGGGAGCAACGTAACGTCGACCGGAACCGGAGCAGGAGTTGCCTTGGGGAACGTGGCGCTCGCGACAGCGGCTCCCACAACCGCCAGATGCAGGCATGCCGAGATGAGATATGCCTTGCCTTCGGCCTTCACCCTGTTATCCTTTCCCGAATTCGATCCATGTCCCCTCGTCGCTACGGGTAACCGTAAAGTTCGCTATGCCGGCGGCGTTGAGCGCCTCCCGGTATTCAGCCGTGTCACGCCGTGGGATGGCATGTTCCCGTCCCTGCCATCCGGGATCTTCCCGCCGGGCCTGTTCCCGGAGCGCATCCCTCAGTTCCGGAGGGCCGAGCCCACCCCCTACGTAAGCCCGTCCCAAGGGCGCCAATACCCGGTGAATCTCCCGGAATGCCGCCGGAAGGTCATCCCAGAACGGCACCGAGCCCCTGCTCACCACCAGGTTCACGGACGCGTCATCCAGGGGGATGGCCTGAACCCGACCCTGGACGATGCGGCTTCTGGCGGCGAGCCCTTCGGCACGGATGTTTGTCTCGGCACAGCGGAGCATGGCCGGCGACTGATCGAGGAAAACGAAGTCGAAGTTTGAAAGCCGCGACAACGCCAATCCCAGATAGCCGCCGCCACAGCCGACGTCCAGGCATTTCCCCATTGAAATGCCAGTCCTTTCGAGAATACGGGTGGCGTAGAATGCATATATCGACACATTCGCGCTCAGGGCCACTCGGTTATATGCCGGAACGTCAGTTTCCTTCATGTCTCGCTCCCCGACAGGTCTAAAAACCGGCTTCCAGGCGCACCCCGAATGTGGTACCGACGTCGGCGTAATTTTGCGAGGTCTTGTACCGGTCATCCATCAGGTTGCGGCCAAAGACCATGATGCGACCGCTCAATTGATTGATCTTATAGTCGTAGCCGATATTGGCATCGAGCTTGAGCAGGTTTCCGTGAGGGGTGCTGGTGCCCTGGTCGTAGGCCGACACATACCGCATGGATACATTGGTCTTCAGTGGTCCATAGGTATGGCCGACCAGGAACGAGGCAGAGTCACGCGGCATACTGTTGTTATTTGATGAAACCGTGGATTCTTTGTGGGAATAGTTGGCCTTGTAGTCGAATCCATAGGGGACGCTGCCGCCGACGGAAACTTCGCCCCCCCACTGCCCTTCGTTGTACGAGTCGAACACGTTGTAGGTATACTGTACCCCACCGGAACTATACGTCTGGGTCTTCGCGACATTCTTCGAGTCCTTGATGTCGTAGTAAAAGATCGTCACCGTGGGGTTGAAGGCGGGGTGATAGGTTGCTCCCACCCCCAGTTCGTACTTGAAGCGTTCCTCGGCAGGCAGGTTCTTGTTGTCGACCGTGGCCAGATAGGAATCAAGGTCGGCATGGGTGTACCCGAACCGGGCATTGAGCGTGTAAATCGGGTCCAGTTTGTAGGCCGTGCCGATGCTGACTTCGTACACCGGCTTGGTCCATTCGTTCTTCATCTTCTTGTTCGTCACCATCGTAGGAGAATATTTGTCGACGCCGGTGGTCATGTAGTCCGCGTCTATTCTGAATCCACCGTCTACGGTAAGCCTGCCTCCCATGAACTTGTGTTCGTCCTGGATATAGCCGCCGATAAGGGTTTCTTCGCGCTCATTGCCGTCGTAGGAGGCATAACCGGTCGGTTCGTGCCACCAGACCATCTGGCCGCCCGCCTTGAGCGTGTTGTTGCCGAAGACCGCAGTGTGCCAGAGGTGGTAGTTGTCCGAACTGTCGCGCTGATGGCTGGATTTTGGGGTTTCCACACCTGTCGTGCCATTATAGGTGCTGGTCCACTCCGTATCCTCGACCATACCATGGCCGTAGTTCAAGGACGTAATCTGGGTCGGTGTCCAGAGCAGGCTGGCATTGAAGGAGAACCAGAGCCCCTCCAAGGGATCGTATCCCCAATGAGGGATGTTGGTGGCGACAGGACTCGTGCCGTCGGCTATCTGGAAATCACGCTTGCCGTTGTCGTAAAACAGCATGGAACTCACCTTGAGCTTCGGTCCTTCGTAACCGTTGCTGAACAGAAACGACATGGATTTTGCGTCGGCATACTCACCTGACCTGCCGCTGGTGCCGGTCGAGGTGCCGGTCAGGTGGTAGTCGAAGTTGCCGATTTTGTTGCCGTGATAAAATTGAAACTCGCGCGTATCAAGGGAACCATACTGGGCTACCACCCCTCCATCGGGCCGGTAGCCGCGTTTGGTGGTGATGACGACACACCCCTCATTCGGAGCGCTGGCATAGGAGGCGAATGCCTTGACCGGACCCAGTGACAGGCTTGTCGAATCGCGAATGATCCTGACCGACTCGATGGCGTCCACGGGGAATTGTGCAAGGATTCGGGACGCCTGGGTGCTGGGGATATACATCCCATCGAGGATGAGATTCAGCCCGCCGCCCTGACGGACGGTCATGAAGTTCATGATCTTGCGCCCTTGGAAGCTCTCCTGCATACCGGCGCCGCGGCTGATTAGGTCGTAAAAATCCACTGGGTTGGTGGCTTTTATCTCCTCACTATCGATGATCTCCGTAGTTAGTTTCGTGCTTTCCGTGGCGGCAACCGGGCTATACACAGGGAGGACATCCCGTTTGGCCTTTACCCCGATCCGCTCCATCTCCACCTGTTCGACGTCCGCTGCCCAAACTGCTGCCGGCGTAACCGCCACCCCCAGACAGAGAGCCAGACTTACTGCAACCAACCTCCGCATATCATCCTCCTCCTGTTATTGTAGTTACATCAAGTTCATGCACTGACCGCACGGGATGCAGGAGTGCGATAGTAGTCCGCACCATCGAAGCATGGCTTGCACAGGGTCTCACCCTGATGCTCTACTTCGCGCCCGTCCATCACGCTCTCCCCACACCGGTCGCAGATAACCCGACGCAACGGTTTCCCCGGCATATCCTCAGGCCTCAACGGCACCTCCACTTCCATGATGGAGAACAACTCATTCTCCGGCGCTCCCGCGAAATCAGGTTTCTCCCGCGGCGCTTCACTGTTCTGCTTGCGGCCCATCCGGGTCACGACCCGGATTGCCTTGCCCGACTCCAAGTTGATGAATGTAGCGGCCATCTTGCCATAATCGCGGATTTTCATGGTTCGCTTGCCCGGTTTGCAGCCGGTCAGCGCCATGATCGCATCAGTTGTGCACCGGTCCACCTCGACGAACACCATCAACTTTTTCCGGTCGGTTCCCTTGGGGTCGCTGATGCCGATACGTGCGAGCCCGCACATGGTCATACGTGTGCCGATCTCGATCCCGGTGCACACCTCACCGTGAAATTTGCCCGCCTCGGCCAGCAGAGCCGGATAATCATCCATCATGAAGGTTCCCTCCTCGAACTGCGTGATATGGTATGCCCAACTCTTCCAGCCGTGAGCCGTTCAACAGGTTTAGCTTGCGGACGCAGGTCCCGTACAACTGGTAGGCGCCGCCTCCCTCGGCCAGAATATCCAGGGCCCGGTTGCCGTCGTTGATGATGGCGGTTCCGGTCATGGCGACGTTTCTGCGGAAAAGCGCGTCCGGCACGCACCCGGCCGACGGCCCGACGACAGCCATCGCAGCAGAGCGGCCGACCATCGCGATCAACCCCGCCAAGGTCCCGTTGGCCATGGCGGCGCCGGTGAAGATTGCCGTATCGCACGCCGCCAAGGCGGAAGCGGCATCGTCCGGGTCGCTCAGGATGACTTCCGGTAACAGTTTCCGGGTATCCTGCTTGTGATCTATGACTATGATCTCGGCTGCCAGCCCGCTAATCTTCCTGATCAACGGCACGATTGCCCCCACCAGGCACACCCGGCGGCCGGCGAAGAGCGCCGTGGGTCCGGCTCCACCGGAGCTGTCCATCAGGTACTCTCCGCTGGTCAGCAGCGGGGCGGAAAGGGCGTTCAACAAGGCAAGCCGGATGACCTCGGCAAATTCGCCCGAGACGCCTCCGTCCAGTGCTTCACTGACCTGCATTCCTTTTACCATCCGGGTGTCGCGGGCCAACAGCCTGGTGCTGCCCCGGTTGATGATTTCCGGCGGTGTATAGGCAATGCCGGTCTGACCGTTGTCCAGCATGACCCCCACGAAGTATATCCCGACGATTACCCGTGCGATGCGGACATCGGCCTCTCTTCCTCCATACAATCGGCGCAGGACCGCCGCCGTTTCATCCAGAAGTACGGCGTTTTCGACACGCTCGACGCCCGTTCCGTCCGCTGTACCGGTCATGCCTTATCCTCGCGATGTACCACAGCTAGGGTGCCTTGGTTGTAGAGGTTCCGGGCAAAGCACTCCACGCAAATATCCGTACCGGCCACCATGTGCATGAACATGCTCTTATTGCCCACGGCAATGCTTCTGCCTGGAAAATCGACGCCGATGGTCCCGGCTGGAATTCGGTTGAAATATCCCGACAGCGGATATTCCTTGTGGCCGGAATCTTCAGCGTAAAAACGGTATCCCGGCGGATAGTCGAAGACCCGATGGGTTCCACCGGTAATGGTAAGATACTGGGCATCACCCGGTTCGTAGTGAAACCATCCTTTGCCGTTGCGGCAAGGGACGGCCTCCGCCGGAAAGTCGTCCATGCCGACCCCCTCTAGGACGATGAGAGCGACACGTCTCCCCCGACCGAGGGCATCCATGATGGCCGGCTTGATGGCGGTGATCTCCCCACCCGGTAAGATGTCACCCATGACCGGAATGTATTCGCCGGCCTCGGGAATCATGACAGAACGCCGGATCGTACAGCCCAAAGCACGGAAGGCGTGCCCCGGTTTGGCGACGAGCAGGTAATCGGGCACACGCCCCGCCTGCTCGTCTTCCCCGGCGAACAGGGCGAGGAATTCGGCCCGCGACACGATTCTCGCGACGTGTTTGTCCGCCGCCAGCAGTTCCAGATCGGCGGCGCTCGGGCCGTGCAATCCCGCATAACGCGCCGACCAGTGGGACAACGTAGCCAATCCGTTAAGCTTGGTGAGATCGATCTCGCCGGCCAACGGCATCATGCCGCCACGGCCCACGATCATGGTCTCGCAGCCGGACTGCCGGGCAAAGTACTCCGTCTCGGCAAAGACGTCCGCAATCATGGCGCGGCGCTCCGACTGCGTCAGCGAGCCGAATCGATCCACAAAGTACTGGCGGGCATAGGTCAGGAAAACGAATTGGGGCGCATACGTCTCGATCACCTTGAGCGCCATGTCCGATACCCAACGGTTGCTGGCCGGGTCCATATCACCGGGATAATAATGTGTCCCGATGATCCGTTTCACCTTGTCGGTGAGCGGGCCGGAGGCGTCCGCCTTTATGCCTGTCCGCAGATCAAACTGTTGTTGCCATTCCCGGGCGTCGATGATGGCGATGCTCATGACGTCGCCTCGCCGGAGTTCCAGGAGGTGAAGGTACCTGCGAGACGTATGGGCTCATGGCATTCCGGGCAGCGGCCATCTACACAGGAATAGGCCTGCAACCGGTCTCCGCCGCACCCCAGACTGAAACGTTCCATGACCGTCTCGCCGCAGGCTGGACAAACGGTATTGACCCAGTCGGAACCGACGAAGTTATGAAAGTAGATATAGGCAAGCCTGGACCGGACCGAGTCGAGGGTTCTGTTGATGGTCTCGATATCCGGATAATCCGCTGCTTTCATCTCGTCTTCCGGTAAAAGCCTCAGGACATGCCAGGGGATATTCCGATCCACCCCGGCTATGAAGTCGGCTATTTCTCCGATCTCGTTGTCATTTATTCCCTGGATTATCGGCGTGGTGATTTCAACGTGGCATAACTCCGCCAACCGGCGGATATTGCGCAGCACCGGCGCCGCAGAAGGGATGCCGATGCAGGCCCTGTTGAATTCCGGTGCCAGCCCTTTCAGGCTGACGTTGATAAACGAAAAAATCTTGGCCAATAGCTCGGTTGATTCTTCAGTGGTGTAGCCGTTGGTGAGGCATCCCATGTGAATCCCCGATCGCCGGGCCTCGTCGGCGACCTGTTCGAGGGTCGGCAACGAAACCGCGGGTTCGTTGACATTGAAAACAATGGCGTGACAACCCAGCTTGGCGGCCATGTTCACAATTTCATGCGGCGTGAAGGTATAGAGCGTTGGAAGCACATCAAGCGGGTCCTTTTTGGCGACGAAGGCGTTGGAACAGTAGGTGCAGGAAAAATTGCACCCCACGGTCCCGATGGTCAGGCAACGACTTCCGGGCCAAGCATGATAAAACGGTATGGTCTCGATTCGCGCCACCATATAGCCGCTCCACCTGCCGGGGAACCGCTCCCGGATGCCACCGTCAGTCGCCAGGTACATCCGGCAACGGCCACTGGCCGTTTCATCGAGACGACACCGCCATTCGCAATAATGGCATTGGGTCATATTCCGCTTCCTCCTTGTCTTTGATCAGTCTGCACGCTGACCTTGGCAAAACCGCTCCCCTTGATCAGGTCGAGCACATCAATAAAGTCCTGGAGCGGGATACCGCGGTCGGATCGGATGAGCACCGGCGTCGACCGAGGAGCCGGTTGCAGCCGTTCCCGAAGAAGCGGCAGCGTGACAGGCTCGGCTTTGAAGAAGATCGTGCCATGTGAGTCGATCTCGATGGTCAGGGTCTTCAGACCCTCCTCATGGCTGTGGGCCGCTCTGGGGAGGTCCACAGGGATTGCGCCCCGAGCGATGAAGGTCGAGGTGGTCAGCACGATGGTCAGCAGCACCAGCATGACGTCCACCAGCGGGATGACGTTCAGATAGTCAAACTCCTTCTCGTCCATGACGAATATCCCATTTCATAAGGAGTTCCTTGGCGTTGCGCAGCAACAGGTTGTAAAGCGTCACCGATGGGATGGCCACCAGGAGTCCCACAGCGGTGGCCTTCAAGGCCAGGGCCAGTCCGGTCATGATCCGGCTGCTGTCCATCATGCCCTCCTGCCCCATGGTGGCGAAGGTCAGCATGATGCCGAGCACCGTGCCCAAGAGCCCGATATAGGGGGCATTACTGCCGATCGTGGCGATCAGATGCAGTTTTCTCGTCAAGGCCAGTTCCAGTTCCCGTTTACAGGTAAAGTCACCGATACATACCCTTTTGAAGTACAATCCTCGCTCAATGGCGATACCCACCGCAGCCACGCTCAAGATAATCAAAAGCCCGATGACTCCGTAATCGATTGCCACTTTCAGCCAGTCCATCCCTTGTCCTTTTTCCCGAGTGGGGTTATCGCACCAGTCGATATATATGTATTTATATTTCGACTGGTGCTTGAGTGCGTCTAAAAAAGGGGGGGACTGTTCCCCCACCACATGAAAAGGAGGCTCACAAATGAGCTCGTGTAATACTGAAATTTCGTGTTGCCAAACAGAATAACCAGCGAGTCTAGCATCGATATAAATATATATTCATAACGCATGCCAAATTAACGCTAGAATACAAATACCTGTAAATAAACATTATTTATTTTACAACCGCTCAACGTTATTACATTATTTATACAACAACATATATCAGCTACTGACCCTGTTTAGCCTCAGCCCTATCGCCTGAACAGATAGGAGCCTGTAAATAAAAGCATGCTTTACCGTTTTGATAATAGATAGATCATTTTGATAATACCTGAAGAGGATAGATAAATAACAACGACAAATGCAGCTTTCATGAGCATCTTTTAGTCTGTTTGCGCGGTACGCAGTTCGTTATAGTTGAGGGCGCGGCCTGGCCTGGTTCAAAAGAGGCGGCTTCAACTCTGTGACATTCTTCATGCTGTTTCTAAAGTCCGACTACGGGAATACTTATCTGCGCAGACTCGGCGCATTTTCCATGACAACCTGCCGTGGTCGTTCCGTCTATTCTGTTGTTTCTACACACGAGGGTCCCCCATTACCGATGCCGCCCTTGCCCTAGATAACTCCCTGTCTCATACTCTTGCTCCGCTAATGAAGTCCAAGGGACAAAATGTTTCTCGTCCACACGGCATTTCCCTGTGCCGACAGGCGAATACCGCACGTCGTTATGCGGCGTCGGCGACTTCATCACCGTTTTTGTGCCGGCAACCGCCTTGGCCCCGAACCTGGACTGCCTATGGACATGAAGTTTAACTTTGTACTTCGTGGCCCGCAGTCATAGTCATCTCTCTTCTTTTCCTGCAACTGACGGCTAAAGGAAGCACGACGCTATGCTGCATAAGTGCATCTTCTTCATTCTGACCGTCAGTTACAAAAACATCCTCCGGGCTGTAGCGGGTGAGTGCAAAGCATTTTCCGTTTGCCCGCGAAAACACCTCAATGCCTAACACAGTGTCCATTAACGTAATTTCAGTTTTCCAGACCATCCCAGTCTGTTCCAGTTCCATGCGGCACCTCCTCAATGGAAACCGCTTGCGGTGTTTATTCACCTCATTTGCTTGGGGTAAATAAGAATCGTTTGACCACACCTTTGTGAAGAGCCCCACCTTTACCGGACATCTCTTATGTTTTATACGTCTGCGCTCCATACCTCGATATGTATGTGTATATATAACGAGCCGCACGGTTCAATGTGAATTCTGCGCCTTTGAAGACACTTAAATATTCCATTATTAAATAAATACACAATGCATGCCAAAATTCCGTTTTTATATCTTGTTGTAATAACGTAACAATTATTTTAAAAAACCATTTCGTTATATCATTTGATATATATCGATGCAGTCCATCCAAAAAATGCAACATTTTGATGCAATGAGGGAGGGGTGATTGTGAATCGGCTCTTTGCTTCGACCCGTGGTCGATGCCGATTCAGATCCCCCAATAGTAATAACTATCTATTATGATTGTAAAGTGGGTCAATTATATAAGCCGATTAACACCGGAGGAGCCAAACGCCAAGACAAACCTGAGCAGGCCAGAAAAAACACCGGCAGTGTCACTGGAGAAAAGCCTCCCAAACGAAAAAAAGGACCGGGGGGTGAAGGAGGCGAAGTATCCCCCGGCCAAAGTTTATATACCGAAGCGGTCAACTTCAAAACCGATAACCGATGCCGCCGAGGAATATGTCCGTGTCGCGGTCGTACCTAGTAATGATCCGGTCCCAGGTTGCCCGCATGAGCCAGTCCTGACTGATTCGAAAGCTCCCCGTCGTCGAGAAGATTATCGGGATTCGCACATGCTTGGCGTCGACACGGCGATCAATGGCAAAATAGGGACCACCGCCAACACCCAGGGCGAGACGGTCATGCAAAAAAGCTTTTGCCAGCCAGAGCTGGGTGGTCGCACCGTATCGGTCGATCAAAGAACTTCGTCCCTCGTAAAGGGCACCCGCGGTCCATTCCAGGTAACGCCAGAGCCCGCGCCGATATTCCAGGGCAACGGCGCCTGAATGACCGTTACCGGGAATGTTCACGACCGTTTCGCCGCCAAAAACCGTCAGTTCGTTGTCGGTGGTTCTTCCGGCCTGATGAGTTCCTTTTACGTCAGGTCCCTTTAAAGGCGGGGCATCGAGTTGGTAACCGATGCCGGCGAGCGCCGACAGGGAATCAAAGCTCTTGTCGCCCTTGATCCAGTAGCCTTGCACCTGAAAAAACACACGGCTCTTGGTATACCAGGTTGCCGCCACTTGGACCATGGTCCCCCAGCCGTGCAAGTCCCGGGGCGGGGCGGTGGCGGATAGTTTGGTGTCGTAATAGAAAACCCCCCCGACGCCGGCTCCCAGGGAAAGCTGCCGGTCGAGCAGGTTGGTTCGTACCCAGAGATTGGCGGCATTGCCGTCACGGTGGTGCGCGATAAAGTGTCCCTGGTTCAGGTACGACAAGGAGTAGGCGAAATGATCGCCAAGCCCCTCCATGTACTGCAATTGCCAGGCAAAGGTTTTCTCGACAGGGTTATCTGTCGCCCCATAACCGCTGAGTAAGCTGAGTTCCCCTGCAAAAGCTTGGCACGAAAGAAGACCGAACATAACAACAAAGACAATAAGCCGCATGGATAATCCCTCCTGACTTAATTTTGCAGAAAGCATGATCGAACTTATGCTCTGTAAAAGGGTTCAGCGCAACAAACGCGCCAAAGAGCACCCACGAGGACTGTGGTTGTAAGGGGCTAATTGTACTGGGCAAAGCGTGAAGGGAAGGTACGAGTGGAGGAAAATTCGTTAACGACATCCGTCATATTTAACATAACCACCATATATGGCGGACCGGATCGACTTCGACGTAACTTACTTTGTGTGTTACATGATTGGGGCGCTGTGTCCGGGCACTCACTGATTACCTGCCCCGATCCGCCGCTGGAGCGTCATCTGGTTCTCATGCTCTTTTACCTTGAAGGTAAGATAGTCCTTCTTGTCCAGATCGAAGAGCTGTTTTCTGTAGCGGGTTGTGAGATCGTACCACTCATTGGTTCTCATACTGAAACGGCTTTTTTCTGGGTAGTGTAAGGTATTCATAAAGGACTGGATCGCGAAATAGTACCGGACCGCACTGCGCTCGATCGCGCCGCGCGGTCCGCCGATATAGACGGGGCCGTCGTTTCCGTCCGTTCCAGTCACCGTGAACCCAACTTTGCCCCGGCCAAGTGTAGCGAAATATATCTTTGACACGAGGCGAAGCACAACACTGTCGCTGTATGCATACCTGACATGGACAAAAGTCTTTCCCCCGTCAAGCGGCAGTGCCTCGAACCTCATCCTGATATCCTTCGAGCCGAAGGGGCCGGTATCAGCATTTAGGGTGACATCCAGATATCCCGCTTGATCAATGCTCCGGTAATGGGAAATGACTTGGTGCGTGTCTTCAAGAGGCTGGTAGGTTTTGCTGCCGATGTAAAAAGTCAGGAGACTGCCATCCAACTGTTTCTGGTAGGTACATGCCTTGACATTAGGATGGAGCGATACGATATCGCACCAGTTTGCGGGAACATTGAGCACGTTGGCAACGCTTCTGAAGGGGAAATCTAAGATTCCATAAACATCCACGCGTATCCTGTCGTCAAGCTCAAAAGACTCCAGAAAAAGAGGAAAACCAAAGCTGTTTGCCTCAAGTCTTGCCTTGTTTTCGTGATAGATGTCGAGCAGGAGATCTTTGCCCTGCCGAGACACTTCGACCGCTGAAGCCGAACCGGTAAAGAAAAAAATTGCGGTGGCCACCATGAACAAGAATATTTTCGAAAGGTATATCATCTTATGCATCTGATTTCTGTGTTACCACAATGTTCGAATACCCAGAGTCGAGGCCAAATATGTCTATGGACATAATAACAAAAAAATTAATCGCTTTCATGGCAATATTGTACCAATAAAAAGCGTATTAGCCATTAGTCTCCACTTATTTCGCACATGGGTACTAACTTTATTTTAATATATTAGCAACTGATAGTTATAATTAAATATGTATCAAGTTTTAAATTGGGTTTATCAATAAATATGCGTACATAATTATCTAAAAGCGGTATAATTAGATAGTAGAGTGTGTAGCACAGAACTGAGGTTGACATCATGGACAATAAAACAGAGTACGTCGAAAAGCTTTCTGCTCAGCTGGTCGAATGGGATATGCAAATCGACCAACTCAGAGACAAGGCAGAGAGCGCCCCCCCCGAGTCGAAGACCGATTATTCCAAGGCAATCGCAGCGTTGCAACTCAAGCGGGATGAGGCTGCAGTAAAACTGCAAGGGATATCGGTCGCCAGCGACGATGAATGGGAAGACCTCAGAACAGGGACGGAGCATGTCTGGGGTGAGGTCAGGACGATCTTACACGACACTATCATGAAAATCACATGAGCAGACCGGTCGTCCAGACAGTCACTACTGCGGCAAGAGCGCCCTGATGTAAGTATGTCCCGTCGTCCATTGTTGTCACCTCCGTATGTGAAAATGGTGCAGAGAACTTCTCGCACATAACGGTTGATGCAATGGGCGGCTATTTCCTAACGGGTAAGGACGAAGTTGCGGCCAAAGAGAGAAATCCCGATATAGCCGCGCAACTCCAGTCGTTTCGGCGACTTCAGGTACATTTTGCACTTGTAGCTCTTGCCGGTTTCAGGATCGTAACAGACCCCGTGTTCCCACCGATTGCTACCCTTGGCGGTAAGCCCTTTCATTATCGGAAGGCCGAGAATAGGTCGGCTCCTCAGCGCCGGATTGGGATTTTTCCTGTCGGTCTTTGTTTTACCGACGGGCCCATCCTTCCTGTCGATGTAGTTAGGCACCTTTAGCCAGATGATTTTTCCGCAGATTTTATCCCCACACTTGAAAAATTCCAGTTGCGAATCGCCACCAGCAGTCTTCCAGAGGCCAAGAATGTCGCCCTGCCCAGCACCAAAAACGTTTGCCGCCGCCAGCAGGATTGCCGTGAATAGTGTCCAAGCCCATATCTTCATAAAACCCCTCCGTTACACAATTATGGAAAGATCAGCACGCGGAATCCGACTTCCCTCTCATGGGAGCCCCCTCCCCTTGGACTTCGTGTTTCATGGAAATACCTGCCTAAGATTCAGATTGGTCCTCATTGGCCGACCTTCCGGGCCGACGCTCCAGTTCTGCGATGACCTGGGCTCCAAACAACAGTATTACTGCTACGACCTGTATACTGAGAAGGGCCACCACTGTTATGGCAATGGTTCCATAAATGACGTTAACCATGGACACTGCAGCGTAATACCAGATCAGCACCCGGCGGGTGATCTCCCATAAGATTGTAGCGGTGATCCCGCCCGTGAGCGCATGACGAAATCTGACCCGCACCACGGGCATCACCGAGTAGATGGATGCAAACATCAGCACCTCGCCGGTTATCCCCAGGATATACAGTGCTACCCCGGTAGCGCCGCCAAGGTCCAGACTCCAACCATGCATTACCAACTGCCTGTTTTTAAGTGCCCCTAACGCCCCAACGACAAATGACACCAGCAAAATTCCCAGACCGATCAAAAAGATGTACGCATAGGGTATGATCGCAGAGACAAGAAAATTACGGCGGTGGACCTTGGCCCGCTGAGAAAAGATCACCTTCATAGCGTTTTCGAGCATGGAAAAGGCTGTGGAACCGAAAAACAGCATTCCGACAAAACCGATGGCACCGATCACCTTTCGGTGTCCAAGAAATGCCCGCACCTGTTCGGTCAACGTCGTTGCATAGTCGGGGATCACCATTTCCAGATACGTCGACAGGGTGTGGATCAACTGCCGTTCTTCTATAAAAGGGGTCAGGACGGTTAGGGCAAGGATTGATAGGGGGATGATCGACAGCAGGGTATAGTAGGCGATAGCACCGGACAGCAAAAGGCCCTGATTATGGTTGAATCCCCGTACCACCCGTTGCAGGAAGCCGAAGAGGCGACTCATCGCCCGTTTGATATCTTGTCGTCTGCTCATGATTGGGTACGATCCATCACAGCAACCGGTGCGGGATGACACCACGTCAGGTCTCGATCCCGTGCACAGCGCTTCTAGCCGCCAATAGCGGCATATTCCCCTCACCGACCCAGCAGAGCCTCTTGCACCTTGTTAGCTAGAACCGTCATGGAGAAAGGCTTCTGGATGAAGTTCACCCCTTCGTCCAGAACTCCTCGATGGGCGATCACGTCGGCCGTATAGCCCGACATGAACAGGATTTTCATGTCGGGACACAGGGACAGCAACCGTTTCGCCAAATCCCGGCCATTCATATCCGGCATGACGACGTCGGTGATGATAAGATTTATCTCGCTGGCGTGTTCCTCCACCAGTGCAATGGCCTCGCCCGGTGAACTTGCAACCAATACCCGGTACCCCAACTCTTCCAGCATTATTTTTCCCACTGTCTGAATCGCCGGTTCGTCCTCCACCACCAGCACCGTCTCGCCATGGCCCCGAGGGATTTCCGCCTTCTTCTCACGCAGGGAAACGACGGCTTGGTCGGCGTGGCGGGGCAGGTAGATTCTAAAGGTCGTTCCCTTGCCCGGTTCGCTGTAGACGTTGACGAAGCCGTTATTCTGCTTGACGATTCCATACACCGTCGATAAGCCCAGACCGGTCCCCCTACCTGGTGGCTTGCTCGTAAAAAACGGTTCGAAGATTTGGCCGAGTGTTTCTTTATCCATACCGTGGCCATCGTCGCTAACGCCCAGCAGAACGTAGTTTCCCTCGAGGAATCCGGTATGCCGGGCGCAGTAGGCCTCGTCAAAATAGGCATATCCTGTTTCGATAGTGACCTTGCCGATATCGGCAATAGCATCCCGTGCATTAACGCAAAGATTAGCCAGGATCTGGTTGACTTGCACAGGGTCCATCATGACCGGGCAGAGCCCATTCTCGGGCAGCCAAGCCAGATCAATGTCCTCACCCATGAGCCGACGGAGCATAGAGAGCATGCTCTCCACGTTCCGGTTCAGATCAAACACCACGGGCATAATGGTCTGCTTGCGGCCGAACGCCAACAATTGCCGGGTGATCTCAGCGGAGCGTTGTGCCGCCTTGAAAATCTCCTCAAGGTTGGCATGCAACGGTTGGTCCGGGTCCACCTTGTTCATGGCCAGTTCCGTCTGGCCGAGGATCACGCTAAGCATATTGTTGTAATCGTGGGCCACGCCGCCCGCCAGCAGGCCGACCGCTTCCATCTTCTGGGACTGGAGGAACTGGGACTCCAGGGAAAGTTTCTCGGTGATGTCCTCGACCAGTTCGATCGCCGCCTCAACCTCGCCGGACGAGTTGAAGATCGGGGACGAAACGATGCGGTAGTTACGCACGCCGGCTCTTTGCGTGGAGTGCGTTTGCGTCGTGTCTTCGTGAACCAGTCCGTCCAGCAGTGTCTTTTGGGTCGGACAGTTGTCGCACACGGCATCGCGGGGCGGTTCGTTGAACGTTTGGTAACAGATGCTGAGCTGCCTCTGCTCGATGGTTGGGAACCATTCGCGCATCTGGCGGTTCAATTCGAGGATCTCCATCCTGGGACTGATGAGGGCTACGCCGATGCCGATATTATCCAGGATGCTGCGCGTCTTGGCCTCGCTCTCCGCCAAGGCCTTCTCGGTCCGCTTGCGCGCGGTAATGTCGCGGATGTTGCACTGGATCACCTTGCCGCCGTCCACCAGATACACATTGCTGACAAACTCCACGGAAATGAGCTTCCCATCAGAGGCTTCCAACGGCAGATCCTCGTAACGGATATACTCATTGTCCTGCAGGACCTTGAAAGCTTCCCTGGACGCGGCGATATCCTTGAACTTGCCGACCTCCCAAAGATATTTTCCACAAATTTCCTCGTACGAGTAACCGAGCAACTTCATCAGGAAAGGGTTGGCATCGACCACCTTGCCCGAATCGGCATCGAGGATCAGGATACCGTCCTTGGCCGATTCAAAGAGCCTCCGGTAGCGCCTCTCGGAATCTTGCAGTGCCGCCAGGGTCTGTTCCTTTTCCCGTAATGCTTCTTCCAGCAGCGCAGTTCGCCTATTCAGTTCGTCGTTGGCGAGGAGAAGTTGGTTTTCGCCCACTTTTTCTGGCATAGCAACAGCCTCGTAAATTCGTGTCAGACCTCTAACCTGAACTCCGCTCCACTCCCAGTATTGCGCGCTGTCAGCCGTCCCCCCATGTTCTTCTCGATGATGGTTCTGGACATGAAGAGGCCAATCCCGGTTCCCTTATCCGGCCCCTTGGTGGTAACGTAGGGATCAAACAGGTTGTCAACAATCTCGTCGGCGATGCCGCCGGCATTATCGGAGATAGTCACCACCGAAGCGCCTCCTTCAGTGAAGGAGCGGATCACAATCCGGGCGTCACTGACATGGTCCCCGATCAATGCATCCCTGGCGTTTGTCAGGATATTCAAGAGCACTTGGGCGTATTCGTTGGGGTAGCCGCTGACTATTGGGTCGCCTTCCGTCTGGTGATCTATGGTTATGTGCTGGTCCTGGAAGCTTTTTTCGATGAGGGAGAGTGTGCGCGCGATCACCTGGTTGATGCCGAACGTAGTCATTTCCTTGTCGGAGCTGAAGAAGTTCCTGAAGTCGTCGATGGTCCGGGACATATGCTGAATCACCTCCATGCACCTTACGGTATGCTCCTCCAGAAGTTCCCTACAGGAGTCGACCGCATCATGGGAAAGTGTCAGATCCTGTATGTAGAGGGCAAGGATGTTCAGCGGCTGCCGCCATTGGTGGGTGATATTGTTGATCATCTCGCCCAGAACGGCCCGGCGGTCCTGCAGGACCAGTATCTGATCCTTCTGACGTGCATCGTCCACGGCTTGGGCAATCCGCGCCTCCAGGGAACGGTTGAGTTCTTCAAGCTTCCGACGTTTTTCGGCGAGCGCCGCCTCGGCACGTCTGCGCCCGGTGATGTCGATGACCGCGACGCGGCACTCTCGCCCTGACGCGAAGGCAACGGCCTCAATCTGCACGAAGAGCCGATTTTCCCCTGGCACGAGCGTTATCTCGCAGGACTCCTTGCCTTGTCCAGCAAATACCTGATCGAGAAAAGCGGTGAAATGCAGGCGGGCTCCGTCAGCGACGAATTGCCCGAAGCGCCTGCCGATGAGCAGGGAACGCTCGATCCCAAGCAGTGTGGCGCCGTTCAGGTTCAGGGCGCTGATGGTCCCATGGCGATCAAGGGTAAAATAACCGACCGGGGCGAAATCGTAGAGGTCGGCGTACCTTTCCAGAGCCTTCTCCATCTCATCCCTGGCTTGGCGCAACTCTCCATTTTGCACCTCCAGCTCGATCCGGTGCACCTCCAACTCATGGACAAGCCGCTGCATTTCATCCCCGGTGCGAGGGGACGTCAATTCAGCCGTTTTCGCACGCAGCCGTTCTTCCGCATGGCGGCGCAGTTCGGCGACTGCTGACAAATCCTTGTCGTTATCGATTCCCATTGGTAGCGCTCTCCGGTCCCTGGCATTTCGCGGCCTACAGGACCTTCCGCCCCTGAATGACGCGTACCAGCACCACTATTATAGCAATTACGAGCAGAATATGGATCAGGCCGCCCATGGTATATGACGTAACCATACCCAGCAGCCACAGTGCTATCAGAATCACACAGATTGTCCACAGCATGATATCCTCCCCATTTATTGGCGGTCGTCCGCCGCCACCCGGCAATCACTCGGCAGTGTCGAAAAAACCCGCCTGAGCGGGTCGTGAGATTATGCCGCTATTTTACAACCAAGTCGTTTTTCACCGATACGACACCATTGACGGTGCCGGCGACCTCACCCGCCTTTTTTACGCGCTGAGCTGAATCGACAAAGCCGCTTAACTGAACGACCCCTTTATAGGTTTTGACATTGATCTGCAACATTTTCAATGTTGCCTCGTCAAAGATTGCGGCTTTTACCTTAGTTGTGATGGCGGAATCATCGATATACTGGCCGGTGCTTTCGTGTTTTTGCGTGGCTGCGCACCCCATGAGTGCGGTTATCAGCGCAAAGCCGGCCATGGTTTTCATAATGTGATGCAGCTTTAACATGATGCTTCTCCTTTCCGTGTTCCGAAAACCTTAGAAAGCGAACGGTATGCTCTCCGCTCCGAGGTAAAGAGCGTAAGAGGGCGTACCGGGCACGCCCTCTTACGTGCGATTCTTCCCATTACTTCACGATCACACAGTCGATGATGGCATTGATTCTTCGGTTTTTCTGCCTCCCCTCGGGTGTGTTGTTATAGGCGATACGCCGGGTGGGACCGTATCCTTTGGCAGAAAGGCGGGAGCGTTCGATCCCATATTTTTCCTCCAGATAGTTCACCACATTTTCCGCACGCTGCCGGGAGAGCTTCATATTGTGCTCAAGGCCGCCGACGTCGTCAGTGTGCCCCTCAATCACGGCGGTGGTCGTCGGGTACTTTTTCATGTATTCGCCAACCTGGTCGATCTCGCCGTAATAGCTAGGTTTGATCTCTGCGCTATCCGTAGCGAATTCCATCTTCAAGGTCATGCAGAGCCTCTCGGGGGGTGGAACGAGTTCCTTGACGTCAAGGGCACAGTCTATGATGGCGTCGATGCGCCGGTTTCTCTGTTTTCCAGCGTCTGTTGCGTTGTCGGCAATCGGCCGCGCCTTGCCGTACCCCTTGGCGGAAAGGCGGGAGGGGTCGATACCAAAATCTTTCTCGAGGGATTTCACCACACTCTCGGCACGTTGCTGTGAGAGCTGCATGTTGTAATCATCACTGCCGACTTCGTCGGCATATCCTTCGATGACGGCGGTGGTTGTCGGATATTTTTTCATGAAGTCGCCGACTTTCGCCACCTCATCGTGATACTGCGGGCGAATGTCGGCCTTGTTGATGTCGTACTCAATGTCCAGGGAAACGCAATATTTCATCCGCTCCGGAGTCGGCTCAGCGGCCGGAATCGCTACAAGCGGGGCTACCGCCGGCGCGGCTTCCTCTTTCATGGCAGTTTGCGGAGGGCAGAGGGCGTTGGCCATTGCCGTGGCCTGTTTTGCCAGCGCGGCACCTTCCTCGGTGTGGCATGCCCTGAAGACATCATAGGCATGGTTCTTGGCATCCTCTGCGGCCTTGAATTCGGCAGGACAGGTCTTATCCTTCCCGGCCTGCCGCGCCGATTCCACCGCACGATCCGACTCCTGCATCTCGGCGCGGATATAATATCCCGGAATGTCGCCGCGCCCTGTATTCACCTCGTAATGAGCACACCCGAAGAGCATGGCTGTGGAGGTTGCCGCGATCAAAAAAGAAGAACTTCTCAATGCTTTTGTCATGTCCATTTTTATCTCCTTTACATAGGGTGTTGTTGCCCTACCTTCTCTCCTGCTTGTCCTCTGCACCTCTCTCAGGCCTTCCCTGTTGAGGTTTTGATTGCCGTGGCGCCTCTTGGTGCTGCGGCTGTACGTGCTGTGGTTGGCCTTCCCAGGGTTGCGGTCGTTGTCGTTGCGGCTGTTGTTGCGGCTTCACCGATTGAGATTGTGGCCTTGCCCGCTGTGGTTGGACCTCACGAGGTTGCGGCCGTTGTTGTTGCGGTTTAGCGGCCTCTCTGGATTTCGGCTTCGCCGATTGAGATTGCGACCGCGGTTGCTGCGGTTTGACATCTCGGGGTTGTTGCCCCTGTTGATGAGGTTTTACAGCCTCTCGAGGTTTCGGTTGGACCGCCTGAGACGGCTGCTGTGACCGCGCTCGGGGTTTCAGGCCTTGGACGCCCCACGTCTGTTGCTTCTCCCAATGTTTGTTCTTTTCCCAGCTACGCCAATTCCGTTGAACCTGTTGCTGTGGTATGCGCCGGTAGTTCCACTGGTGGCCTTCCCAACGATGTTCCCGGTAGTCATTCCTCCAACCTGACGGTATCCCGGTATAGAAGGATGGAACCCTTTGATAATAGGACCAACCCGAGGCATAGAATCGTGACCGATACCAACGCCCGTCCCACAGACGCCACCACCAGCCGTTGTAGAAATACATGTCCGCATCTATGTCAGGGACGGCATAGACATAGGTCTCTGGCAGCACGATCACCTCTGGTGGTGCGGAAAAGACTATGGGCGGGGGCAGAGAAATGCTGATGCCTATATCTACCCCGGCCATCGCAAGAGGAGGTGTTACCTGAACCAACGTAAAAATAAGCGTTCCTAAAAATAATTTTTTCATTGTGTCACCTCACCAGAATAACATAGCAATAAGTGAATTCATTGCAGGCTCTCCTTTGATTGCTTGTAACTACTTCTTCATCCTCTTCTTTGATGATTTTTTGTTATCCATCTTCATGGGCACCATCGTTTTCATTTTTTTGAACTGTTCGTCTGTCAGGATAGCCCTCATTTCTTTCATGTCCTTCAGCATTTCCAAATGATGGGCGGTTTTGATGTCGGCAATTTTTTTAACAGCCATACCGGCCTTCTCCAGGTCAAAGTCCTTCACGTCCATGATTTCCATAAGCTCGATCTCTGCAATCTTCACGTCGGCTTTAAATCGAGCCTGTTTCTTTTGCATTTCCCAATGGATAGGTTTCATCTTCCTGGTTTGGTCTTCGGAAAGCCCCATCTTGTCTGCATGCTCGGCGCACATGTTCGCCATGTCGCCCATCTTGTCCATTGTGCCCATTTCCATCGCCTGGCCTTTATGTGCGTTTGCGGACATGTCCATCATTTGTGAAAAGCCGGGCGCCGGAGCGCTGAGTGTCAGTAGGGTTGCAACCACCGTCGCCAGAGACATCGAATAGAGTGCTTTCATGGTATGTTTCCTTTCTCATTTTTAAGCTGTTTCTAAACTCTTTACTCCAAAGGCCTTGCAACCTTCGGAGTTTTATGGCGTATCACGCAAACACGGGACACGAGGGCACGCAGCGTTCACTACTTCCCCACAACCTTCTTGACTTGTCCGATCTTTTCCTGAACCTTGCCGGCTATCCTTTCACCGGTGCCTTGAGCTTCCAATTTTGGATTATCGCTCAGTTTCCCGGCGATTTCCTTGGCTTTGCCCTCCAGTTGGTGAAACACGCCTTGCGCTTGGTCCTTTGTGCTGGATTTCATGATATTCCTCCTTAATCTTAAATTGGACTGTTGGTTTGTTAGCCGCAGTACTGTTTTTTCGTCTGCATGTGCCATCACTTCCGGTTGCCACCGGTTGCAGGCTCCTTATTCATTCCGCCCTGGACCATATCGACCTTGACCAAGTCAATAGCGGCCAGCACGGGTTTGACCGTTTCCTTAAGGTTGTCGCCATCCGTCAAGGCCCTTTGTGCAATCGGCCTGATGGAGTCGACCCCCTGGGGCGTAAGGTCGTTGGCAAGGTACTTCTGAATTTCCCTGATATCCGTCAGATAGGATTTGAGAGCGCCTTTGACTCCGATGCTGGCCTCGGAAATTTTTACGTAACCCTCACGTATATCGATGCGCCGCCGTTCACTGAGTTCCCGGATTTCGGGATTTGTGTATGAACTTTCCCACTCCGTAAAGTATTCATTGCCCCGCACCCTCATCTTTTCGGTGTGCGTGTCCAGTTGTTTGCCTGACTTTTCCATCTTCTGAACATTATCGGTGTAGGCGTCGAAGGCCTTCTTCATATCGGCCTGGTTTGGTTTGACAAGCTCCTCCAATGATGCCCTGGTGGCATCTATCTGGACAGAGGCGTGCTTGTAATCCCCTTCCACCATCTGCATCGAGTTGGTGGTTTTGGTGGCCCGATCCATGCCGGTGGTCGCGCAGCCGGTCAGGCTGGTAAACGCTCCAAGGAGTACGGTGGTGAAAAATACGGCTGATTGGAATCTGAACTTCATGGATATTCTCCTTTTTTAACCTGCCTCTCGGCGAGGCTTAGAACCTGAATCCGAGATCGGCTGTCGTGGTAAACCCGTCCAGCCTGATATGCTGACCGCCGAATGAAGGCTCGGCCCAGAGGTATTTTCCTTCAACCCCCACAAACATGCTGTTCGAAAAATTGATGTTGAAGCCGCCCCCGGCGTGCAATCCATAGGTAATTTTCGTGGAACCATGAAAGTTGCCGGTATTGCCTGACACGTCCAAATCCGTGACATAGGCACCGATCCCGAACAAACCGTATGGCTCGAAGATACCGAGCGGAAGCAGCACCTTGCCGGTTGCAACCAGCGGTACGACTTTCAACATCGTGTCACCCGGTTCTGCCGCCGGGGAGCCCTTGCTCTGAAAGTAGCCGGCTCCAAGTTCCAGGGCCAACATGGGAAGGAAGTAATGACCGAGTGCGACCTCGCCGGCGAATCCGGTTTTGCTGTCCAGATGGGTCGTGCTGCCGCCGTTGAAGTTATTAACGTCGTGAGACAAACTGGGCGAATAGATCCCACCTTTGAACGCCACGTAGTTTGCCGGTTTATCCTCTGCGGCCGCCGGGGACGCGATACAGATCAACAAAACGGCGAGAGCCAGGAACAGAATATTGTTCGTTTTCATTAATTCCTCCTTGATGTGATGACATGTTTCTCTGCCGCCAAATAGCTCCCATTCGTGGAGTTCTCTATGCTGCTTTTCCATAACCTACCTCCTTAGGATAACAACAACTAAATTTGCATATTGAAGTACGATAGTCTTCATGCTCTACAAAGAAGGTACATCGCAACGAACATGCCAGAGAAAATTAGAACGAGGTGAAGGTTCAACTAGCGGATTGTACTGTAGTAAATGGAAAGAGTGGATTTGCGGTGAGAGGAAAGCCGTCAGTGTCATCCATCACATTTAACATAACCGCCAAATATGGCGGCCTCCCCCAGAGGCGAACCCGATGCAAGACATAGGTCAGTCCGAAAAAGGTTGCCACTACTTCTTGCAAAAGCGGCTAATGTTCATTCAATGTCAGGGATCGGGAAAACTTGGATTTCTCGAATTTTTCAAAAAAAGTGGTAAGTAGCTTAAAGTGCCGTCCCACCATCTCTATCTCATGTTGATCCTTCATTTTTTTCAGCACTCTGGATACCGTCTCGCGTTTAACTTGAACGCGGTCGGCGATATTTTGCTGTGAGAATATGGAGTTGATGATGATGCCATTGCAGTTTTGACTCCCCAATGACTTGCTATAATGCGCCAGGGTTGCCCTGACCTTTGATTCCGCATCGTTTGTCCCAATGAGGTCGTGAAATATCCAACTTTCACGCAGGCGCCCGCACAGTACCGCTATGACCTGAACCAATGCCTTATTATTCTCAAAAAAAAACTCGTCAAACACCCTCTTTGAAACCAAAAGAACCTTGCAGGGTTCCATGGCGATTACCGTGGCGGAATCGGTTTTGCCGTCAAGGAGACCCATATCACCGAAGTAGTCGCCGCGGCGGCGAAAAGCCATCACCCGCTCTTCGCCGTCGACAGTTATGTCCACAACCTTGACCCGCCCCTTGAGAACGATGTACATCTGGTTATTGTGTTCATCTGCCTGAATAATAATTTCATCCTTGCGGTAATTGTAGACGTTGGTTCTATCAAGCAATAGGGATAGTTCCTGTTCGGTAAATTCAGCAAACAGCGGAACCCCCTTCACAACTTTTTTCGCAAGTTCAGGATCAAAAAAATTGTGAATCATTGGTATACGTTCCCTCTCAACATGCATCTTTTTTGTATAACCCTTTCCCTGCTGCGCAGTGTACATCTCCGGCGGCATGCCAGGCTGTCACCACGTTCGCGCCGTTTTTATCGCCTCCGCTCCCGCCGTGGAGGCGATCGTATGGAACCTTATCTCCGGCTCCATGTCGAGCAGCTTCATTGCTCCGATCAGCACGCTGAAATGGGCGGACCTCAAGTGGGTGCCCAAGGCGTCCCTATTTTCCCACTCTTCCTTGAAAAAAATCGTGTTTTCGCTCTCGACATCCACGTAGCAGTTGCAGCTTATGCACCCATGTTCGCAGCGAATTGGGCCGAGTATTGCTTTAAAAGTCAGAAGGACCTCTTTACGTTTTTCGGGTGGCACGGTTATGGTAATAGAGGTGTCGATCATGAGCATATCCTTGAGTTATACCTTAAGAAGAATGGTGTGCCATAACTAACAGGAGCGGTACCGGAGCGAAAAAATTTTCCCCTTCGGTGGCCGTTTGTCATGCAAAAACTACTTGAATCTGTTTATATCCTTTTCCAGAGAATCAAGCCGGTTGGAAATATCTGTTCTCTCTTCTGACGTAGAGGATCTGCCGTCTTCCGTCATCCGCAGATATTCTCTCCGAATGGAGTCCAGTCTGTCCTGATACTCTCTCCCCTCCGTTGGAGGTAAGCGACCGCTGGTTCTTCCGTCATCAATTCTTCTTTGAAGTGTGACAATCCTGTCCCCATTCATCGGCCCTTCAATCTTCACAGGACGGGAAAGGGCTCTGTTTATTTCTTCTCCAAGCGCATCAAGCCGCACATGAAGCTTGTTCCATTCTTCCTCGGATACCTTTTTGTCTCTCAGTTCCGCATAATCAGTTCGAATAACCTTCAGCGTCTTCAGAAACATCTGGGACTGATCAAGGGAAAGCGCCCCGGTCTTCAGGCCATCCCCGATCTTCTCCTGGATTACGACCATCTTGTTCTCGGCGCTTCTTTCAGAATCGGGCCATGTGTGCATCGTGGCGCAGCCCAAAATCAAAGCCGACCCCAAAACCATTGCCATAGCCAAAATAATAAACTTCTTCATTTCGCTCCTCCTGTCTTTTGGGTTGGCAGAATCACGGGTTCATGCTAACCACTCCACTCTCAAAACCGCTTGAACCATCTTCCGCACATTTCGAGTACCTAAATCCGGCCCAGCACCAACAGAATTATAAGAATCAAAAGGATCAAACCAAGCCCGCCGCTCGGAAAATAACCCCACTGCCGGCTATGAGGCCAGGTGGGTAGCGTGCCTAACAACATCAAGATTACGACAACGATCAAAATGGTTCCCAACATAGCATTTCTCCTATATGAGCTAATCGCTGACCAGCGAACAGATTACGCGGCCTTGCCCATGTGAACGTTGCGTCTGCATCTATTGGAACGCGACTATTCATCCTCACTACACATTTTGCCGAAGACATGACCGTATTTCTGCTCTGTCCGAAAGATAAATCGCAACAAATATGCCAGAAGACACCTGCAGGCACTAAAAGCTCAAATAGCTTATTTTAAAGGATAAACCTACTAATACGGTAAGGGAACCGGGGATAAAGCCTCCAGCGCAATCCATCATATTTGGCATAATTGCCATATATGACGGACCACGCTGGTGACCATTACGGGTGAATCCTGCGAGACGATGGAGCGATGATATCAGCGCCTTTATGCCAATCCGTACCAGGCATGGATCAGGCTTCCAGATGGTTCATGCGGCGCTTACAGCAGGTGGCAACGGCAAACAGGCCTATGCCGAGCAAAACCATGGTGCCAGGCTCGGGTACGGGAAGCGCTGAGTTTCCTATCGCAATATTGTCAGCCTCGAAGGCAAAATTGGTACTTCCCATAACGAACCTGTCGAACAACGGGAGATCAAGAAAGTTCACATAGAGATTTGTTGAGGAAGCCGTCTGGTTTCCGTTCGCCACGCTTGCACTGATCGCATCCGCTCCGGTAAAGGATGCAACCAACATATCTCCATTATAAAAGGAAAGGGTGTTGTAACTATCCACAGAGCCCCACCACAGGCCAAAGTAATTGTACAGCGCCCCCAACTGAACGCGTACGCTGCCATTTGCAGTTGGATTCGGAACCGCCAGGAAATTGGATGTATCGGCTGTTCCCGCCCCAAATGGCGCAGCATACAGCCCGGTAGCAGAGCCATTTACAACCGTAGCCGTTCCGGTCCAGGTCCAAGGGAGATCGCTTTTGGTACTTGACGAATTGACATTCCCAGGGGTCGTACCATCAAACGTTAGCAACTTAAAGTCATTCAACGTACTGGAATAGTTAGATGTAAATTCAGAACCAGTTGTGGCATGCGAGTAATCGATAGTATATGCATTTACCGCTGTGTTTTGCGTTAGTAGCAAAACCGCCCCTGCCAGTAGTACCATCATTTTTTTCATAATCTTATTCCCCTTTTAACTGCAATTCCTCACACGAATCTGAGCGCTATTGCTCCAATTGCTACAAACAGCTCACCAACCTGATTAACAATGTATTCACCCCCTCTCTTTTTACTGCACAGGTTTTTAATGCAGAGTGTTCTCAATCATTACGTTGCAGGCATCAGGCATTGCTCATAACCGCTGAATCCTCACAGAATATGGCAGCGCATAAAGTCTCGCCTCCCAGGAACATCGCAACAAGTGCGCCAGAGTGGCACCTGCCAATATCATGTGAGCAACACTTTGAATACATTGGGATAAACGGAAGAATGGTACGCAGGAGAAAGAAAAAACCGCCAACAAACCCGTCATTGTTGACATAATTACCATATATGGCGGGCGATGCCGGCGGCTTTTCGGGGTGAATACTACTAAACTCAAGGTAGTATCTCGGCCAAGCGCACAGCACTTACCTTCGCCTTACCGGCGTGACGACATACCTCATTCCAAAGGGGGATGGCAGCCAAAAACTGTTTTTTACGTCGTTCTCCGGGTAACTCTGCCCGATGGCATCCCGTACCCAGGTCTCATGGCACCGGGCCAATACCGTTGGGCCTTTGTTCGCTTGGTATTTCTTCAACACGCCTGCCTCGATTCAGACGATCTTGCACGGGATAAGTTCGTCCTCGCTGAGCGAATAGACTGCGCACATCCTGTGGTAACCGTCCGCGACGATGACTTTACCATTGCTGCTTTCTCTAACCAGCAGAATCGGCGACAGCGGTTTCCCGTCTTCAATTTTTCCGCGGTCCTTCTCCACCTGGGAATTGCTGATACCCAACAACGACAACCCCGACGCCCTGAATATGTCCTTGGCCTTGAAGGTGGATACGGGAGCTGTCTTCAGCTTGCTCACGACCGCCTCGGTGGTCTTCTCGTCATAGATGAGGCTTAAGTACGATTCTGCCGCCGGGTAGTTCTTTTCCTCGGGTATCGGCAACCATTTGATCTCGATCTGTTTGCCCATTAAACAACTCCCAAACTATTTCACCAGCAGGTCGTTTTTCACCTCTTTAACCCCCTCGACGCTGCCGGCAACCTCTCCTGCTTTCGTCACGCTTTGGGGCGAATCGACAAAACCGCTCAACTGAACCACTCCTTGGAACGTCTTGACGTTAATCTGCAGCGTTTTCAGCGTTTTTTCCCCGAAGATCGCGGCTTTTACCTTGGTGGTGATGACGGAGTCATCCACATACTGGCCGGTGCTTTCGTGTTTTTCCGTTGCTGCATACCCCGTGAATGCGGTAAGAGGCGCGGCCGTCAGCATGGAGCAGACCAGTAATTTCAAAATGCGATGCGATGTTACCATGATGTTTTCTCCTTTTTGTTTGTGGATCGTTGTTGTCGTACGGAGGCCTTTCCAGCTCGCCCCGCAAGCCGCCTGAGCCGTTTTTCATCACGCTCGTGCCGCTTTAATCGCCTCCCGTTCCCGCCTGAAGGTTCAGGTGTGTTCAATGGCATTGCTGCTTGAATAGATACAAAGCAACTAACGCGCCAGAGAATACTACTGGATACTGCGAATGCAACGGCCTGATTGTACTGGCAAAACAAGGTAAAAAGCATCTGGTGTGGAGGGAAATACATCCATAATTTCCATCATATTTGGCATAACTGCCATATATGGCGGTCCATGTTGTGGCAAACTGTTTGTCCGCTTTGCATAGTATTCCATTTGATTACCTGATAATGCCGTACTTCCTCATTCAAATGCGAAGAACGCCTGAGGAGAAGCCTGTGAGCGCCTCCGACTCATTTTCCACTCGCTCTCCTACCGGTCTCATGAAATGCGTATAACCTTCCCACGTAGTCAGATCGTCAGACTGCCAAAGCCGCGCCGGTGCGCAGCACCTTCTCATCAATCCGCCCATCATAATCCGTCATATATGGCAGCCATGTTAAATCTGACGGATTCCGTTGGCGGCTTGCCCCTTTTCCGGCACTGCTCATCTTCATTTTTCTGCATACAATCAACCCCTTTTAATCCCCGTGTTCCCAGGGCTTCTCTGGCACGTTAGTTGCGATTTGCTCCATCATAGAACACGAGCTGTATCGTGCTTTGAGTCAAGGTTCTGCTGATATTTGGAAAGTAAACCCTACGAAATTCGCGACAGGGGCTTTTGCGGCATGATTATGCAAATGAAGTACGTGATGACCATGAAAACCGGTGAGAGAAAATCATTAATAGCGAGGCGAAAGAATATATGAAAATTTTGTTTGTTTATCCCGAGTACCCTGACACCTTCTGGGGGTTCCGCCATGCCCTGAAATTCGTAGGCAAAAAGGCGCCGTTCCCTCCGTTGGGTCTTCTGACAGTGGCCGCGATGCTTCCCAAGGCGTGGGAAAAAAGGCTCATAGACATGAACGTGCAGAAGCTTGCCGACAAGGATATTTCATGGGCGGACTATGTCTTCATCAGCGCCATGAGCATCCAGCGGCAATCCGTGAACGACATCCTGGAGCGGTGCCGGGGCCTGGGCGTCAGGACGGTTGCTGGCGGGCCGCTTTTTACCACTGCTCCGGCAGACTTTGACGCTGTCGATCACCTGGTTCTCGGCGAGGCGGAGATCACTCTCGGTCCCTTTCTGGAGGACGTGGAGAAGGGTTGTGCCGGCCACGTTTACCGCGCCGACGGATTTCCGGCTATGAAAGAAACTCCGGTTCCGCTCTGGCGATTAATTGATTCCCGAAAATACGGCGCCATGAATATCCAATATTCCCGTGGATGCCCGTTCGACTGTGAATTCTGCGATATTACCCAATTGTTCGGCCGAAAACCCCGGACAAAAAGCAGTGAACAGCTTGTCCGGGAGTTGGACGCCCTCCACCAATGGGGGTGGCGGGGAGGAGTGTTTTTCGTAGACGACAATTTCATCGGAGACAAACGCAAACTGAAGACCGACACACTGCCGGCGATTATCGACTGGGCGGACAGACATAACCACCCCTACGATTTTTACACCGAAGCGTCCATCGACCTGGCTGATGATGGTGTACTGATGGCCCTGATGGTCAAGAGCGGCTTTGAGGAGGTCTTTATCGGCATTGAAACCCCACATGACGAAGGGCTTAGCGAAAGCGGCAAGGTACAAAATAAAAACCGTGACCTTTTGGCCAGCGTCAGGAAGATCCAACTGGCGGGCTTGCAGGTGCAGGCCGGTTTCATTGTCGGCTTTGACAGCGATCCTCCGTCAATATTCGAGCGGCAAATCTCCTTCATCCAGGAGAGCGGCATCGTTACCGCCATGGTCGGGATGCTCACCGCCCTGAGCGGCACCAAGCTCCACCAGCGGCTGCTCCAGGAAGGCAGGTTGCTTGGGGAAACCTCGGGCAACAACACCGCCGTATCCCTCAACTTCATTCCAAGTATGAGCCCCGAGGAACTTATCAGTGGCTACCGCACCATTCTCACCACCATTTATGCCCCTCGCCAGTATTACCAACGGGTGATCAAATTTCTCAAAGTGTACCGTTCGCAACATCAAAGGCCGTTCCGCCTCAAGTCCGGATATATCGGCGCGTTCTTCAAATCAATGCTGTTCCTTGGGGTCATCGGCAAGGAGCGGTTCTACTTCTGGAAGCTCTTTTTCTGGTCGATTGTCAGGCAGCCCCGCCTGTTCAGCCTGGCCATCACCTTTGCCATCTATGGATACCATTTCAGGAAGATTACCGAAAAAATCAGTTGGGTCGGCATGTTCAACGACAACAGGTACCTGGAACAGCGATAACGGCCCAATGATACGTCCCCACCATAATCCGTCATATCTGGCGCTTATGTTAAACGTGACGGATTTCCATGGCGGCTTTTCCTGGCCGCGGGCTCATTCCAAACGAATATGCACAGCAGGATCAGCCTGTTGCGCTCGTGGCCTCCGCAGACTTCATCTGGCTCGTTCGTTGCTATATGATTATCAGATGAAAAGATTAAATTTAACGTACAGGGAGAACAAACACATGGACCACGCAAAAGACCAACACAAGGTGAACGCCTCCGGCAAAGAGAACATTGCGGATAAAGAACCCGGCAAAGGGACCGGCAAAGAAAAGTCTCCTTGCTGCACAGACCAGCACAAACAGCACACCCCGGTCAAAGAGCACCAAAAATAACAGGACCACGGGGATGTGAAACGAGGCGGCCCCCAACATCTATGCTGGGGGCCTTCTTACTTAAAAATGGGATATAATTAACTAGGGAAAGATATCGGTTGGATGGAGATGAGAGGTGGCAGATGAAAAAACATATCTGGGCCAGATTGGCAATCCTGATTGTTACGGTTTCGGCGCTGTCCGGTTGTATTTGGGTGCCGTATGATGACGGCGGCGGACGTGGACGCGGACGCGACAGTGGCAGAGAAAGAGAAGGCGGGCATTATGAAGAACATCACGGCGGCGACGAAGGCGGTCGTCGTTGATCGTGTTGCCACGTAACAGCGCTTCCGGATGGAAACTGACAAACGAGCGGAGACATACGATGAAAAGAGCTATGATACTCCTGCTGCTGATAATTTGTAGCGCGGCAACGGCCGATGGCGGGACCTACAAATGGACCGACGACCGGGGAGTGGTCAGTTTCACCGACGATCCCTCACAGATACCTTCCCGGTACCGCAGGAAAGCGGGTAAGGTACAGGATGTCACCAGCCGCGATCCCAAGGTTCTACAGGAGTTGAGGGAAGAGGTGGATAAGCCGCGCCAGGATACATCCACAGCGTCACGGAGCGTCACGACAGCCGGCAGCGAGCAGGCCACGCCGGCGATACCGGGAAGACAGCAGGAAATCAAGGGGCATCTGGGGGGCGATCAGGTGGACCCTACGCCACAGAACGTGAATAAGTCGCTACCAGTGACACCGAGGAGGCAGCAGGAAACCAAGGGCCATCTCGGGGGCGATCAAGCCGACCCCACGCCGCCGAGCATGAAACAGCCTCCGCCTCTGCCACTGGGCGATCAGCCCAAAAAAACGCCGGCGGGAATGGAACAGCCGAAACCGATACCGCTGGGGGATCAGCCGAAATCGATGCCCGCGGGCATGGAGCAGCCCAAGCCGATACATCTGGGGGATCAGCCGAAAGAGATGCCGGCTGGCATGGAGCAACCTGCGCCGATGAAATAGGACCAGAGGCGGAAAAGGGTCCCTGACCCCTGTTTTTTCCTGCTTGCCGGCGTGTCCCCAAAACAGGGCCGTTCGTACCGGCCTCTCATTCTTCCAGGCGCTGTTTGAGATACGATCTGAATTTGGCGTTGAACTCATCCCGTTTCAGCGCCATGTCAACGGTAGCCTTCAAAAAACCCAGTTTGTCGCCGCAATCATGACGGATGCCCTCGAATCGGCAGCCATAGACCGGTTCATGAGCCAGGAGCTTGCAGAGCGCATCGGTGAGCTGGATCTCTTCCCCCTTGCCCGGTTCCTGCTTTTCCAGGATCGGAAAGATGTCGGGGGTCAGAATATACCTGCCGATAATCGCCAAGTCCGAAGGGGCTTCCTCCTGCTTCGGTTTTTCGACCATATCGAGTACTCTGTAGGTCTGCTCGGAGATCATGGCTGCCTTGACGCAGCCATAGGCTGATATGTTTTCCATGGGGACCTTTTCAAGGGCCAGCACCGGCCCGCGGTATTCCCGGTAAACATCAATAAGCTGAGCCAGGCAGGGCCGTTGTTCCGCATCAATGATGTCGTCGCCCAGAAGAACCGCAAACGGTTCGTTGCCGACGAATTCCCGTGCGCAGAGGATGGCATGTCCGAGTCCCAAGGCCTGTCTCTGGCGGACGTAGAAGATATTGGCCATGTCGGCAATGTTCCGCACCTGGCGGAGTTCCTCTGTCTTGCCCTTGTCGTGAAGGATGGCCTCCAACTCGAAGGAGATGTCGAAATGATCCTCGATGGCACGCTTGCCCCGGCCGGTTACAAAGAGGATATGATCGATGCCGGAGGCGACCGCCTCTTCCACAACGTACTGGACCAGGGGCTTGTCGATGAGGGGCAGCATCTCCTTGGGCGATGATTTCGTGGCCGGCAGAAATCTCGTGCCGAGCCCCGCAACCGGGAAAACCGCTTTTTTGACCTGCATGACCATGCCTCCATCCCCCTCCTGTCTATCGAAAAACCCGACGCAAACAACCGCTCTCGTCTCGGATGGTTCAATTGCTTTTCTGACCAAGCCCCAGGATATAATAGCATACCATGCCAATACCGGGCATGAGGATCACCACGAACATCCATGCCGTTTTGATGGATGGCGTTATGAATTCGCTCTTACGTATATCGAAAATAGTGGCTATCCAGGCGATTGCAAGAAATAGCGCCGACAGTATGCAGACAACGACTGCGGTTGCCAATGAGGGAAAGCCATCCCTGACGTTCCTGGCGCCGACAGCGGTGGCCTTCGCCTGCATCTGTCGAATCGACGCCGCCGGCTGTCTTTGTAGATCAGGATATTCCTGATTGGCTGCGATCCGGCTTTCCTGGATGACAACCGGTAGCTTTCGCCGCGTTGCCTCAACCCTGGCCTGAAGAGGAGGGTTCTTGATCTGCCCCATGGCCTCGGAGGGCACCTTTTCGCGATACTTTTCGGGCACGGATGCAAGATCGTCCGTGAAGTTTATGCTGTTTTCGTCCTCCCACCGGTATATTTCCGCAGATGCAACTGAGGCGAGAAGAGCCGATAGGTAAATGATGATGGCCGTTTTCACTGTGCACCCATGTCTCCCAATAAACTGCCAAACGAACAAGAAAATCAGATATTTTCAAAGATCTGCCCAGGCCTGCCTAATTATTCGAAATCCGCACCAGAGACCTTTGATTGCTTCCTGTTTTCCGGTCCTTCCAACTCGCTCCTCTCCTGCCTTCCGGATCGCGCATCTCATCAAAACCAACCCTTACCCAGCCATCCGAACGGCGAAATGCCAATAAAGCATTCTTATGTAATAATTCATCAAGTTCGTCACTGTCGACGTAGCTTGGCGAAGCATTTGAAAATATTGCCGGGACTATCATCCGACGCCTCCTCTCTTCGAAGGAATTAATTACCCTTCAGCTCCTGATTTTCATCGCGTAGGGCTATCCATCCAACTTTCACAAAAAGGCATGACAATGGATGCTCTTCTGCCAAGAAGGTAAACAGCAACTAACGCGCCAGAGAGCGCTTGCGGACACTGCGAATGCAACGGTTTGATTATGTGGTTAAAATAGAAATTATAACGAGAGGAGTTAAATGAAAACCGTTAACGGCATCCATCATATCCGACATAACTACCAAATATGACGAGCCACGTTGAGGCAGACTTTTTGGGATGAATGTCCCTTTAGCTTTCAACAAAAATGCACAATTGCCGGTCAGCGCGGCACGATCTTGCGTTTGTCTGCTGGTGGTGCGGTCGTTGCCCCCTCCGGCTGTAAGGACTGCTCGGTCTGAAAAGGAAGGCGCTCGCCTTCGTTGGTCAGTTCAGGAGCCTTCTCGATTACCTGCCAGTTTTTGCCGACCGGCACGGCCAGAGGTTTGGGGGACTGCACTCCCGATGCCGGGTCGGGTTGTTTGTTGTAGAAAAGGGTACACGAGCAGAGGAAGAAAAGGGCGGTGGAGAGCATTGGCAGGTGCATGAATTTCATGGCAGGGTCCTTGGATTTGATTCTGATTTTTATGTATCCGGCGCATTGGGGCAAACTGACGCAAGGTATATTCCATCATTGCCGGGCGATGCCGTACTTGCGCATCCGGGCGCGAAGGGTGCTGGCGTTGAGGCCGAGGAGTGTCGCCGCCCCGTTTTTCCCTTCGATGCGCCAACCGGTTTTCTGGAGTACCTGGAGGATGTGGTCCTGTTCCAACTCGGCAAGGGCTTTGACCTCCTGCCCTGGCGACTCCCCCGCCTTCTTGAAGGTTTCGAACCGGTCCACAACCTGGAGTGCGCTCCCCTGGCTGGTGATTACCGCCCGTTCGATGACATTTTCCAACTCCCGAACGTTGCCGGGCCAGTGATACTCCTCAAGGGCGGTCATGGTTTCTTTTGATACGGCCTCTATCCTCTTACCCATCTTTTTGTTGAATTTGCCAATGAAGTGATTGACGAGCAGCGGGATGTCTTCCGTGCGCTGCCGGAGCGGCGGGATGGTGATGGGGAACACGTTGAGCCGGTAGAACAGGTCTTCCCGGAACTTGCCCTTCTTGATCTCTTCCTCCAGGTTCCGGTTGCTGGCGGCGATGATCCGGACATCTACCTTGGTGGTGCGGGGGCTGCCCAACCGCTCGAACTCGCCGTCCTGAATGACCCGAAGCAGCTTGCTTTGCAATTCCAGGGGCATTTCGCCGATTTCGTCGAGGAAGATGGTGCCGCCGTCTGCCAGTTCGAAGCGTCCCATCTGTCGCGCATGGGCCCCGGTGAAGGCCCCCTTCTCACGCCCGAAGAGTTCGCTTTCGATGAGGTTTGCCGGCAGCGACGTGCAGTTGACCGTTATCATCGGCCGATCCTTGCGGGCACTGTGACTGTGGATGGTGCGGGCGATGACCCCCTTGCCGGTGCCGGTTTCGCCCAGGAGCAGGACGGTCGCGTCCATGGACGCCACCTGCTCGACCCGGAAAAATACATACGAGATGGCGCTGCTCTGGCCGACGATCTCGCCGAAGTTGTACACCCGGGCGGCCTCCTGTTGCAGATAGCTGTTCTCGGCCTGGAGCCGGTCTTTCAACTGCTTTATTTCCGCATAGGCGTCCTGGAGCGCCGCTTCCGACCTCTTGCGTTCTTCTATCTCCTTCGTGAGGTGCTCATTCGCCTTGACCAGATCTTCTGTCCGTTCTGCGACAATCAGCTCCAGGTTGTCATGCGCCTTTTTCAGTTTCTCTTCCAATTGTTTGCGGACTGTGCCGTCAACGATGGAGGTAAGGATGTAGCTGGCCTTGTCATCGATGGCGACCACGACGCTCTGAAGCTGGCCGTGGATCACCGTGCCGTCTTTTCCCGTGAGTTTGATCTCACATCGCCGTATGACCTGCCGTCGCATAACCAAGGCAAGGTGATTGGAAAAGATCTCTCTCTCATTCACATCGGAAATAAAACCGGTAAAAGGCATGTTGGTCAGTTGTTGCCTCTCGACCCCCAATAATTGAGCACCGGTGAGATTTACCTCCAGGATGGTCCCGTGGGTATCAAAGGTGAAATAGCCGACAGGAGCATAGTCATAGAGTTCGGCATACTTGTCCCGGGACAGCTCAAGCTCATTCTGGGCGTCGCGCAACTCTGCATTCTGCATCTCCAGCTCGATCTGGTGGACCTCCAACTCATGGCCGCACCTCTGCATCTCGGTTTTGATGCGGTTCGGCTGCAATCCATCCCTTTTCGCCTGCAAACGGTCCTCCGCATGGCGGCGCAGTTCGGCGGCATCGGCTGATGGGCTCTTATCTTTAATGGTTCCCATGGCTACCCCCCCCCGCCTCAAGCAGGCCCTTGAGCCGTTCATTCTCCGCGCGCAGTTCGGCTTCAGCACGTTTGAAAGCGGTTATGTCCGCAAAGGTCATTACCACGCCGCCGATCACGTCCTCCATGGTGCGGTAGGGCATGATGCGCACCGAGAACCAACGCCCGTCGGTGGCGGCGATCTGCTTCTCGGAAAAGATCAGCGTCCGCAGCACCTCCCGCGCCTCTTCCATCATCTCGGGATAATTCAGGTCACTGGCAATGTCGCTGAGCGGCCGCCCCACATCCCCCGGAATCAGCTTGAAGAGCTTGTCCGCCCCGCTGGTGAACCGCCGGACATGGAGTTTGCCGTCCAGGAACACGGTGACGATCTCCGTGCTGTTGAGCAGGTTCCTCATGTCATCGTTCACCCGCGCAAGGTCGTCCATTTTGGATTGCTGCTCGGCATTCACCGTCTGCAGCTCTTCGTTCAGGGACTGCATCTCTTCCCGCGAGGTGGTCAACTCCTCGTTGGTTGACTGCAACTCCTCGTTGGTGGACTGCAACTCCTCGTTGGTGGATTTCAGCTCTTCCTGGGAGGATTGCATCTCCTCGCGGGTCGTCTGGAGCGCTTCGCGTAATTTCTGGAGTTCCTGCTCCAACTCAACAACCCTGGCGGAACCGGCAGTCGCAGACCTGGAGCGGCCCGACACTTTCTTTTCCAGGGGCGTCGCCACGTCGTTGAAGACGATCATCACCATACCCCGCATGGCCTCGGGTTCTTCAACCATCTTGACCGTGATATCGACGCTCTGGGGACCGCTCCCTCCCTCGACCTTGAGCCCCGTGACAAGGATCGCCTCTTTTTGGCGGAGCGCCTTCTGAAAGGCGGTGCCCAGATCGAACCGGAGCCCTTCGCGGGCCATGGCGAAGATGTTCCAGTTGGCCTTGCCGGCCGCCGGCTCAAGATATTTGCCGGTCCGGCCGCTGATGTAGAGGATATCGCCCTTGTCGTTGGTCAGTACGGCCGGCGGGGAAAAATACTGCAGCAGCAGTTGGTCGGCGAGTGATTGGAGATTGGCGGCTGGCTTCGGCATCATTAGTTCCTTGTGCGCTCCCGCTTCCAGGTGCGTGAATGTGGCGGGAAACGCGAGCGGTTCGGCACGCAGGACGGCTTCGCGCCGCCGGAAGAGTCTCGATTTGATGTTCAGCGGCCCAAAGAGGTCGGTGAAGGTGCTGACGGTTTCCGCGCTCCCCAGGAACAAGACCCCGTCCGGATTCAGGCTGTAGTGAAAGAGCGGCATGACTTTTTTTTGAAGCTCCGGCGTCAGGTAGATCAGAAGATTGCGGCAGATGAGGATGTCCAGTTTGGTAAAGGGCGGGTCCATGATGAGGTTCTGGGTGGCGAAGGTGACCATCTCCCGGATCTCCTTGCCGACCCGGTAGCCGTTCGCTTCCTTGATGAAAAACCGTTCGAGCCGCCCGGCGGAGACATCGGCGGCAATGTTGTCCGGATAGAAGCCCTGGCGGGCTTTGTCGATGGCGTCCGCATCCAGGTCGGTGGCAAAGATCTGCAGTTTGAAGTTCCCCGTGGGCTTAACCAGCTCCAGCGCTTCCTTGAACGCAATGGCCAGGGAATAGGCTTCCTCGCCGGTCGAACAGCCGGTTGACCAAGCCCGTAGCGTCCCTCCGGCCGGGCGGGACGCCAGGAGCGCCGGGATGGCCTCTCCCAGCAGATGTTCCCAGGCCGCCGGGTCGCGAAAAAAACTGGTCACGCCGATCAGAAGCTCCTTGAAGAGCAGATCCACCTCCTGGGGGTTCTCCTGAAGATAACGGACGTAAGCTGCGATCCGGTCGATCTGGTGAATGCCCATGCGCCGCTCGATCCGGCGATAGACGGTGCTCCTTTTGTACATGGAGAAGTCCTGGCCAGTCCTGGCCCGCAATAGTATCAGGACCTTCTCCAGGGCGCTTTGGTCCTTCTCCTCCAGCGGGTGCTCGGCCTTGGATATGATCAGGGCGTGCCGGAGATAGTCGCCGATTTTGGCCGGCAACTCCTCGGCCGGGGCCACCAGATCGGCCAGCCCGGCATCGATGGCGCTCCTGGGCATGCTGTCGAATTTGGCGGAGACCGGCTCCTGCACCAGCACCAGCCCCGCTTTTTCCTTGATGGCCCTCAGCCCCATGGTGCCGTCGGAACCCATGCCGGAGAGGATCACGCCGATACTCTGCTCCTGCCGGTCCTCGGCCAGGGAACGGAGGAAAAAATCGATGGGGAGCCGCAGACCGCGGGGCGCCGTCGGATCGAACAGGTGCAGCACACCGTGCAGAATGGACATGTCCCTGTTGGGGGGGATCACATAGACGCTATCCGGCTTGACCCGCATCCGGTCCCTGACCTGGAATACCTCCATTCCGGTCATGCGTTGGAGTAATTCGGGGAGGATTCCCTTGTGGGTCGGGTCCAGGTGTTGGACGATGACATAGGCCATGCCGCTGTTTGCGGGCACATGCCCCAGGAACTGCTCCAGCGCCTCCAGCCCGCCGGCCGAGGCGCCGATGCCGACGATGGGAAAGGGTGGCCGCTCCTTCCGGGGTGAGGTGGCCATTGGGGAGGTAGCGGCAGGTTTCTTATCGTTTATCGACGAGTTAGGTTCATTTTTCATAGCGTTTTAGTATATCAGCATTTTCTTTAATTGCACTAACAAGGAATGCAGGGCAGCGGAATTGAGGCCTGACGGGATTGTCCCTGTGGAAGTTAGACCGTGTCCCTGCACTACATCCCTCCATATATTGCGGTTCCACCAAATATTGAGGCTAACCGAATCGTTTCCTACTTCCCCGATCCCTTCCCGGCAACCTAATGGCCTGTTATTAAAGAGCAACTCCAGACTCCTGATTCTTTCGGTTCTTGGCAGGCTATTTGCCTTTATATTACCGATCATTGTCCTCTCGTATAACAGTGAGGCAATCACCATGGAGGACAAAATGAACGTCATCAAGGTAGTGGTGATCGTAGGTTCCCCGCAAAAGGCACAGGAGGCCTCCGCATGAAGCATCTGAGACTGTTGTTCATCGCCTGCATCGTCCTGTTGCCTTTGCCAGTCCTTGCGGCGGATGACAACTACGGCTACCCGATCACGGGAGCATATGAAGCCTCCATCATCGGGACACCGGCGAACCTCATCCCCGAATTCCCCGAACCTGCACGCACCCGCCAGCTCGTGCTCCATATCTTCCCGGACCGGCAGAGGGCGCCGATCTTCTTTTACGAAGATGGGCTGCACTGCACCTTTGCCTACCAGAAGCAAAAGGCGCCGCTGGTCTTTCTGATAGGCGGAGCCGGCGCCAACGACCGGACTTCCAAGCTGTTGACCATGATGAAGGCCTTCTACCAGGCCGGCTTCCATGTCATCACCCTGCCGTCGCCGTCCACCTCCAATTTTATCGTCACCGCTTCACAAAACGGCGTCCCCGGCGACCTGACCGAGGACGCGGCTGACTTGTACCGCGCCATGGAGGCCGCCTGGAAGCAGGTAGAAGGCGATATCGAGGTTTCTTCATTCTATTTGGGCGGCTACAGCCTGGGAGCTACCCAGGCCGCCTTCGTGGCCAAGTTGGACGAGGAGCGCCGGGTCTTCAACTTTCGCAAGGTACTCATGATCAACCCATCGGTAAGCCTGTACAATTCGGTGACACGGATCGAGGATATGCTGAAGCAGATCCCCGGAGGGTCCAAGAAACAGGGCGTCTTTTTCAACAGGATGTTGGCCAAGTTCAGCCAGTTCTATCGCTATGGCAATTTCGTCGCCATTAACGAGAACTTTATCTACGCGATCTATGCGGAGAAACTGTTCTCCCGCGAGGAAACCGCCGGATTGATCGGGCTTTCCTACCGCATTGGCCTGGCCGGCATGATCTTCTCGTCAGACGTGGTGACCAACAGCGGCTACGTCGTGCCGAAGAACCGGGTGCTGAGCCCCACCGACTCCCTGTTCGACTATTTCCTGGTCTCCAGCCACCTGAGCTTCTTCGACTATTTCAACGAGTATTTGTTCCCCTTTTTCCAGAAGCGGCGACCGGGGCTCACCAAGCAGGAGTACGTCGCTTCCCTGGGCCTCAGGAGCATCGAGGGGTACCTGAAGTCGTCCGCCAAGTTCGGCGTGATGACCAACGAAAACGACTTCATTCTGACCAAGGCGGAGCTCGATTACCTGCGGCAACTCTTCGGCGAGCGGGCCAAAATCTACCCGCGCGGCGGCCATCTGGGCAACCTGGAGTACAAAGATAACCTGGCCTACATGGTCGCATTCTTCAAATGATAAAAAGGAGGGTGCTTTGATGACTGTTATCCGATACCGGACCTGCCGGACAATCCTCGCCCTGAGTCTGTCGATAGTTTTAGCGGGGTGTGCCGCAACCGGGGCGAACATCCGGGCCGAGGTGCCCCCGATGCATACGATCGATGAGGTAAGGGATCAGCGCTTCGCCGATGTGGCGGACCCCTGGGAAGGGTTCAACCGGAACATGTACCGGTTCAACTTCTACTTTGACAAATACTTTTTCCTCCCCATCGTGAACAGTTACGAATTCATCACCCCCACCTTCCTCCAGAAACGGGTATCCAGCTTCTACAACAACATCGGGGAGGTCAAAAATCTCACCAACAGCCTGTTCCAGCTCAAGGGGGTCGAGTCCGCGACAACGTTTGGCCGGTTCCTGACCAACAGCACCGTGGGGCTTGGCGGCCTGTTCGATCCGGCCACCACGTTCGGCCTGGAACGGCACGACGAGGACTTCGGCAAGACCCTCGGCTACTGGGGGGCAGACTCCGGCCCCTATCTGGTGCTGCCGATCTTCGGCCCCTCGTCCGTGCGGGACGCGGGGGGGCTTGCCGTGGACACCGGCATCACGTACGGAATATATACGGGGATCGACCCGTTCGGCAGCGTCAACTACGGCTACCTCTACGATTACGGGATAACGGCCCTGGACGAGATCGATGCGCGCCATCAGCAGAGTTTCCGCTACTACGAGAGCGGCTATCCCTTCGAGTACTACATGGTCCGCTTCTTCTACCATGAGAAGCGCGAAATCGAGACCGGCAAGCCGCTCCCAGCAGAGTGACGGAGTTCGGCAGTCGGCTCACGGGCGAGCGGCCGGATTTTGTCATATCCTTGGGTCGGATTAGATACCGGTGGCGCGCCACGGATCGAAGGGGCATTTATGCAGACGTTGATCGATCTTTTCGGGACATTCGAGGCACTGGGTGATAAAACCGCCTTTGTGAACCGCACCGGCGTGCGGCGGCTCGTGGTCTCCTACCGGGAATTTCACAATCTGGCCCTGAGGATGGCTAACCTCCTGGCCCAAAAGGGCGTGGAACCGGGGGATCGAGTGCTCATCTGGGGGCCCAACTCCTCCTGGTGGGCGGTAGCCTACTGGGGAATCATCGTACGCGGCGCAATTGCCGTCCCGGTGGACTTCATGTCCGATCCGGCGCGTGCGGACTCCATCCGCAGCCTCACGAACGCCAAGGTCGTCCTGCAGAGCCGGTTCAAGGCCGAACGGCTGACCGCTGCCACATCGAAATCATTGCTTCTGGAAGATCTCCAGTACCTGCTCGAAGACATCAGCCCAATCGAGGGGATCGCTTCCGTCGCGCCGGAGGATACGGCTCAACTCATTTATACGTCCGGTACTACCGGGAATCCGAAAGGAGTCATCCTCACCCACAAGAACCTGATCGCCAACCTGACCCAGATCAACCGGCAGGTGCCGATCATCACCCCCGAGTTCACCTTCCTCTCCCTGCTCCCCTTATCCCACATGTTCGAACAGATGGGGGGGCTTTTCACCCCGCTCTACCGCGGCGCGGCCATCGTGTATCTGCGCACCCTCAAGCCCTCCGCGATCATGGATGCCCTGAGCGGGGAGGACATCTATGTCATCATGTCCGTTCCTCGACTCATGCAACTGCTCAAAACGACCATTGAGCGGGAACTGGAGGAAAAACACCTCGCGGGAGCGTTCCGGTTCATGACGCAACTCGCCACCACGTTTCCGAACAGGGTCCGCCGGTTACTCTTTTTACCGGTGCAGAAGAGGTTCGGCCGCAATTTCACCGTATTCGTATCGGGAGGCGCCCCCCTGGACCCGGAGGTCTTCGCGTTTTGGAGCAGCATGGGATTCACGGTCCTGGAGGGGTATGGACTCACCGAGACCTCGCCCGTGCTCTGCGTCAACACCATGGAGCGCCAGGTGGCCGGTGCGGTCGGGCCGCCTCTGCCGGGGGTTGAGGTGAAGATCGAGGGGAAGGAGGTCCTGGCGCGCGGGGACAACGTTTTCCCCGGCTACTACGAAAACGAGCAGGCAAGCCGCGACGCCTTCACGAGCGATGGCTGGTTTCGTACCGGCGACCTGGGGGAGATCGGCCCGGACGGTTGGCTGGTCATCAAGGGGAGGGAGAAGGAGTTGATTGTCACCGGTTCAGGGGTCAATGTCTATCCCGACGAACTGGAAGCGGTGCTGAACAGGGTCCCCGGGGTGAAGGAGTCGTGCGTCATCGGCGTCGAAAGGGGCGGCGGGGAAGAGGTGCATGCCGTGCTGCTCCTGGACGGAAGTGGTAAAGCCCCTGAAGATATCATCGCCCAGGCGAACAATAACCTGGACGCGCTGCACCGGATTACCGGCTACACCCTCTGGAGCGAGCCGGAATTCCCCAAGACCACGACGCTCAAGATCAAGAAGTTCGCGGTAAAAGAGACGCTTGAGAAGGGACCGGAGGAAGGGGATGCAACCGTCAGCCGGGACAGCCTGCTCAACCTGCTCGCCAAGGTAACCGGCACCGGCGTTTCACAGATCCGCGAGGAATCCCTGCTCGTGGCCGACCTGGGGCTTACCTCCATCGACCGGCTGGAACTGGTCAGCTTTCTGGAACAGGAATACCGCCTCGATATCGAGGACTCCCAGATCGGCTTGCAGACGCGCGTCTCTGATCTGCGCCGTATCATCGCAAAACGGGAGAAAACGACCCGACGCAACCACTTCCGCTTCTGGACCAATGCCCCCTTCTTCCGGGGGGTGCGGAGGGTCTGGGACGCCCTGTTCCACCAGCCCTTGTTCCGAAGCTTCGTCACCCTTGAGGTGCGGGGGCGGGAGAAACTGGAAAGCCTGGAAGGGCCGGTGTTTTTCGTGGCCAACCATTTAAGCTACTTGGACCAGCCTGCCGTCATGATCGCGCTGCCCCCGAAGATCCGCTCCAGATGCGCCACCGCTGCCTGGGCGGAGTTCTTTTTCGGCGACTACCATGGGTTTGATCGAATCCTCAGGCGCTTGAGCTACGAGTACGGCACCGTGCTGTTCAACCTCTTCCCCTTGCCACAGTCCCAGGGGTTCAGCGGTTCCCTCGCATACATGGGGAAGCTCGCCGATGCCGGCATCAACATCCTGATCTTCCCCGAAGGGGGGCATTCCAGGGACGGCAAACTGCATGACTTCCAGATGGGGTTGGGTATCATGGTCAAGGAGGTGAGGATTCCGGTCGTGCCGGTCAAGATCACCGGAACCGATCAGGTCCTCCCCCATGAGGCGCGTCTCCCCAAACGGGGCACAGTGACGGTAACCTTCGGAGAGCCGCTGCGGTTCCGCTACGAGGAACCGGCCGAGATCGCGGAAAAGGCGCGCCAGGCGGTGGAAAAGCTTTGAACCGCCGTGGGGGCGCACTGACCCAGCCGGGGCCGCTGCATATACTTTGAAATTGATGCCGATCATGATGGGGTAACGGATGGAGCAAATTCTACATCTCGGTGGGCTCGGCGAATGGTCGGCTACTGCTGCCTCTGCAGTGGCTTTGGCCGCTGTGGTCCTGTTCGGCTTGCTCGGGTACGTGATCCTGTTCAAGGTGCTGTTACGCTTCGCCGCCCGTCCGGACACCGCATTACACCAGGCGTTGGTGCGTCGCTGGCGGCATCCTGCCAAACTACTGTTGCCGCTCCTGGCTATACTCCTGACATTGCCCACGCTTCAGTTTTCCGATGGGTTAGCATCGTTGTTGCAGCATCTGTGCAGCCTTGCCCTGATCCTCGCCATTGCCTGGCTGCTGGCCGCCACAATCCTGGGCTTGCAGGAGATAGTCCTGCTGCGCTACGACGTCACCGCCAGTGACAACCTCAAGGCGCGAGAGGTTTCCACCCAGGTCAACATACTGGTCAAGATCGTCATGGTACTGATTCTCATTATTGCCGGGGCGGCCATGCTGATGACCTTCGACAGGGTGCGGCAGGTGGGTATGAGTCTGCTGGCCTCGGCAGGGATTGCCGGGGTCATCATCGGTTTCGCCGCCCAGCGCAGCCTTGCCACCTTCATCGCCGGCATCCAGATCGCCATCACCCAACCGATTCGACTCGACGACGTGGTAATCGTAGAAGGCGAATGGGGCCATATCGAGGAAATTACACTGACCTACGTGGTGGTCTGCATCTGGGATTTACGACGTCTGGTGCTGCCGATTACCTACTTCCTGGAGAAACCCTTCCAGAACTGGACCCGGGTCTCTGCCGACCTGCTCGATACGGTGACCCTGCACTGCGACTATCGGGTGCCGGTGGCAGTGGTTCGCTCCGAACTGGAGAGCATTCTTGCGGGCACTGACCTTTGGGATGGGAAGGCATCCGGCCTGGTTGTCCTTGACGCAACCGACAGGACGGTGGTGCTGCGGGCGCTGGTCAGTGCAAAAAATTCAGGGGAGGCCTGGGACCTGCGCTGCCATGTGCGGGAAAAGCTGGTCGAATTTCTGCAGCGCGAGTATCCGGACTGCCTGCCACGGGTACGGGCCGAGGTGGAAGGGCTTCCGAACGGAGTCCCTCGAACGCCTGAAAGAAGTTTATTGGATGGATGTTCCCATTCTGAATGAACCCAAGGAAAGATATGTAGTAGTACGATTGGTCACCTCAATATGGCCCGTATTATTTGGCAGTTATGTTAAATATGACGGTTTTCGTAGCCGACATACTCTCGCCGGCTCTTCCATTTTTTACTTTCCAGCCCACAATCAAATAGTTGTAAACCAGGGTTTATCGGTATGCCATGGCGCGCTAATTGCTCGTATCTTCTGCAGAGAACATCATCAAGGAGATATTTATGAGGAGAAAAACGGGAGATCACGACAAGTTTTGATGAAACTATATTGCATCAGTCGAGTACGATTTCCTACAAGAAACCAAAGGGGAGAGCACCATGCAGATCCAAATCAATACCGACCGCAACATTGAAAGCAACGAAGCTCTGGCTAACTATATCAGACAAGAAACCGAACAGGCCCTGAGCCGGTTCAGCGACCACATCACTCGGGTCGAGGTCCATCTGAGCAATGAGAACAGCGACAAAGAAAGGGGCAAAGACGGGCAGCGGTGCGTTATGGAAGCCAGGCCGGAAGGCCGTCAGCCCATTGCGGCCACTCATCAGGCCTTAACCCTGGATCGGGCCGTCAAGGGCGCAGCAGACAAGTTATCCAGATTGATCGAAAACACCACTGGAAGGATAAACAATCAGCGAAGTCTCAGAACTGAGCCGACTCTGGCCGAACTGGAGGAGTCGGAGGAGTGATGACGAATCCGCGCATCAAAAAAAGCGATTTAGTATTTAGTCCGGAATCTCAAACTGGAGGTTCACCATGCCGTTCTGTTTCAGCAAAACGATAGACAAGGGTTTTAATGAAGCCATTGCGAGTGCCACGGAAGAATTGAAGAAAGAAGGTTTCGGGATTCTTACTGAAATTGACGTCACTGCCACCCTGAAAAAGAACCTGAATGTCGATTTCCGAAACTACAGAATTCTTGGCGCCTGTAACCCGCCCTTTGCCTACAAGGCATTACTGGCGGAACCCCGGATTGGCACCATGCTCCCTTGCAATGTCATCGTCCAGGAACTGGATGACGGGAAAGTTGAGGTGTCTGCCGTTGATCCTCTTTCCTCAATGCTGGCAATACAAAACACCAAGCTTCAGGTAATTGCCGAAGAGATACGGTTGAAACTCAAAAAAGTAATCGAGCAATTGTAAACTCACAGAGGAGACGGATATGAAAACCAAAGCGGGCTTATGGATCGATCATCGGCAGGCAATTGTGGTGTTTGTTACGGCCACGGGTGAAGAGATCAAACAGATACCTTCACATGCCGAAAAACAACTGAGGCGTACCGGCAACACACCTCTTCAGGGTAATTTTGAGGCACAGAAGGTACCATCCGATGACAGCCGGCAGAGAGTCTTTACCGCTCAACTCAACGCATTTTATGATGAGGTTATTGACAGCATCCGTGACGCAGAATCCATTCTGATTATGGGCCCCGGTGTGGCAAAGGATGAGTTGAGAGTGCGTATCGAAGAAAACAAGCTCGGTGACCGCGTATCGAGTGTTGAAACGGCTGACAATATGACGGACCCTCAGATTGCTGCAAAGGTCCGACAACATTTTGGTGGATAGCCGATCGGTTCAAAATGAACAGAGAAGAGAGTCGCCATGATGAACTAGGCAAGGGCTTGGATGCCGGGCCGTCAATCCGGCTGACAACTAGTACCCCCACTGCGGAGGCGCACCAAGGAGGATGATCATGAAATTTGCGCTGGTAGCGGCAATAGCTCTTTCGGTAGTGATGGCGTTTTTTGCCATACAAAACGCTCAAACCGCACAAGTGACATTTCTGGGCTGGTATTTCAATGGCTCCCTGGTGATCATACTTCTCATGTCGTTTGGGGCCGGTGTGCTCGCGACGTTCCTTGCCATGTTGCCCGGCTCGGTGCGCAAGTCGATGGAAATTTCAAAACTTAAATCCCGAGTAATCGAATATTCGTCAAAACTGGAGGCGTGTGAAAATAAACGGGTTGATGACCTGTCTGAAAAGGAGACAAATTATCGGCAGCAGAGTTGAGTGCATCCGATTTTGCTGACCCCGCCCGATAGATATTCAAGCCAGTCGGGTTTGAGGTGAAGTCATGGACAACAAGCTATGGACCGAGGTAATAAACTGGGTTTTAGATCCAACTGTCGGGAAGATACTGACAGTTATCATAGGTTTTATTATCATCCGTATTCTTACCCTTGCCGTGCAAAAAGGGCTGTTGAGTCGCATCGCAAGTAATGATACCCGGTATCGATTTAGAAAATTAGCCAATTTCACCGGTTCACTTGCTGCAATTATCCTCCTCACTATTGTATTCAGCAATAAGCTGGGCAGTCTGACCGTGGCGTTTGGCGTAGCTGGTGCCGGCATCGCCTTTGCTCTGCAGGAGGTTATTGCCAGTATTGCCGGGTGGGTCGCACTTTCGTTCGGCAATTTCTATTCAGTTGGCGACAGGGTCCAACTGGGGGGCATCACTGGCGATGTGATTGATATCGGAGTACTGCGCACCACACTTATGGAAACAGGGCAGTGGGTCAATGCTGACCTGTATAATGGGCGCATTGTGAGGGTTGCCAATAGCTTTGTCTTTAAGGAGCCTGTGTTTAATTACTCCGGGGATTTCCCCTTTCTTTGGGATGAAATAACCGTTCCGGTCAAGTATGGAAGTGACGGCAAACTTGCTCGCAAAATTCTTCAAAAGGTTGCCGATGATGCACTTGGTGGATTCGTGCCCGAGACACGGAAGACCTGGCATGAGATGGTAAACAAGTACCGGATCGAAAATGCCAGGATCGAGCCTACGGTCACGTTGATCGCCAATGACAATTGGATGGAGTTTACCGTCCGCTATGTGACCGATTTCAAACAGCGCCGCTCTACCAAAGATGTGTTGTTCACCCGGATTATGGAGGAGTTCGATGCCACCGAAGGTAGGGTGTCCCTCGCTTCCTCCACATTCCAACTGGTGGATGCTCCCGTATTTAATGTGAGGATGACTGCGGATAAATAGATGCGCAGGTGTGCACATGGGAACAAATACGAATACAGAAAATAATCGGCGGAAAGATCCTGTCTGTGACATGCTGGTATCAACCGATTCCGAACACTCTTACGAATATGCCGGTATCCAGTTTTTTTTCTGCAGTGGGCATTGCCTGCACAAATTCAAGGAATGCCCAGAACAGTACCTCAATAAAAGATCCGCCCCACCCCTTGTAGAAAGTGATGAAGCAGGCGCCTACACCTGCCCCATGCATCCGGAAGTGATTCAGGATCATCCCGGTAGTTGCCCCAAGTGTGGCATGGCATTGGAACCGGTTACATCGAGCGGTGAAGAAAAAAATGAAGAACTGGTCGACATGAACCGTCGCTTCTGGGTCTGCACCGCGCTAGCCTTGCCGGTGTTTTTCCTGACCATGATTGCCGACATGATGCCGGCCTGGCTGCCGGCTTGGCTATCCATGCAAACGGTTCAATGGATTGAATGTGCGTTGGCATCACCGGTCGTGGTATGGGGTGGCTGGCCGTTTTTTGTTCGCGGCTGGCTATCCATCCGGACCTGGAACCTCAACATGTTCACCCTGATAGCGCTCGGTGTCTCGGTCGCCTGGAGCTACAGCATGGTGGCCCTTTTCTTTCCGGGACTCTTCCCGCCCGTCATGCAGATGCAGGGCGGACTGGTGGGGGTCTATTTCGAGGCCGCGGCAATGATTACCACGCTGGTTCTGCTCGGGCAGGTGCTTGAATTGCGAGCCCGTTCACGTACCAATGCGGCCATCCAGATGCTGCTCGGCCTGGCACCGAACACGGCCCGCATTGTGCGGGAGAATGGTACGGAAGAAGACATCCCGCTGGACCAGGTACAACCCGGTGATACCCTGCGGGTGCGTCCCGGCGATAAGGTGCCGGTGGATGGTACAGTCATTGAAGGTGAAAGTAACATCGATGAATCCATGGTCACCGGTGAATCCATCCCGGTGGCAAAGACAACCGGCGAGAAACTCATCGGCGCAACGGTCAATGGAACCGGCAGTCTGTTGATGCGGGCAGAAAAGGTCGGCTCCGATACCCTGCTGGCACAAATCGTTACCATGGTGGCCAATGCACAACGCACACGAGCTCCGATTCAAAAACTGACCGATGTCGTGGCCGGTTATTTTGTCCCCACCGTGGTCGTCTGTGCCGTGCTGACCTTTATCGCCTGGTGGGTGTGGGGCCCGGAACCGTACCTGGCACATGCCGTTATCAATGCCGTTGCGGTATTGATCATTGCCTGCCCCTGTGCACTGGGACTAGCGACGCCAATTGCCATCATGGTGGGAACGGGTCGCGGTGCCATGGCCGGTGTCCTGATCAAGAATGCCGAAGCGCTGGAGATCATGGAAAAGGTCGATACCCTGGTGGTAGACAAGACCGGTACGCTGACCGAGGGCAAGCCGAAGCTGACCGCTGTGCAGGCGGAAGCGGGTTTTACCGAGGATGAACTGGTATGTCTGGCCGGCAGCCTCGAACGGTCCAGCGAACACCCCTTGGCGGAAGCCATCGTGCGTGGAGCTGAAGAAAAGGGGATTGAGCTGGCCAAGGCCGAAAACTTCCAGTCTATCACCGGGAAAGGCGTTACCGGAGAAGTTGATGGGCATACGGTCGCGGCCGGCAACGCTGCTCTGCTGGAAAGTCTTGGTATCGACGCGGGAAACCTGTCGCAACAGGCGGACAAGCAACGCGCCGAAGGGCAGACGGTCATGCTGATCGCCATTGATGGCACGGCAGCGGGTTTGATCGGCGTAGCAGACCCGATCAAGGAGTCAACCGCCGATGCCATTCGTGATTTGCATGCCGGAGGTATCAAAATAGTGATGATAACCGGTGACAATCAGATCACCGCCAATGCCGTTGCCGGCAAGCTGGAAATCGACCAGGTGCATGCCGGGGTATTGCCTGAGCAGAAAGCCGAACTGATCAAAAAGCTTCAGGCAGAAGGTCACATCGTTGCCATGGCGGGTGACGGCATCAACGATGCCCCAGCACTGGCACAAGCCCACGTCGGCATTGCCATGGGCACCGGCACCGATGTAGCGATAGAGAGCGCCGGTGTTACGCTGGTCAAGGGCGATTTGCGTGGCATTGCCAGGGCCAGGCGATTAAGCCGCGCCACCATGCGTAACATCAGGCAAAACCTCTTCTTCGCATTCTTTTATAACGCGGCCGGGGTGCCGATTGCCGCGGGTGTGCTGTTTCCTTTCTTCGGCATACTGTTGTCACCGATGATCGCTGCAGCAGCAATGAGCTTCAGCTCAGTTTCCGTGATCACAAATTCGCTCAGACTCAAGCGGGTGAAATTATAAGCTGCAAGTAACTATGCAGGTAACTACTTTTATATCAGGCGTGAAAGAGGAAAGTTGAATAAACGTAGTAATTGAAAGTGAGGCGCTAAATGTTAGAACGCATACAGGGATTACCGGAGAATGTACTCGGCTTCACAGCCAGGGGAGAGGTAACCGGAACTGACTATGAATCTGTGCTTATACCTGCCGTGGAAAAGATGCTTGCGGATAGAAAGAGCATCCGCTTTCTTTATCACTTCGGAGACGAGTTCACGGGGTTTGATGCGGAAGCCCTTTGGAATGACGCCAAGGTGGGTTTGCAACATCTCACCTCCTGGGAGAAGGTTGCTGTCGTTACCGATGTGGAGTGGATCCGTACGTCAATGAAGGTATTCGGATTTGTCTTGGCCGGCCATGTCAAGGTTTATAGCAACAACGAGCTTACAGAGGCCCTGAAATGGATGAGTGAATGAGTACGGAATTTATGAACGGAGGTACATCATGGAAAACATCAGACGCATTCTCGTTATCAGCAGGATGACCCAGTACTGCCGGAAAGCCATCCACAGCGGCGTCTCCCTCGCCCGTAAATACGATGCGGAGCTCCAAGTCCTGCATCTTGTCTCCAATCCTACGGCCATGAAGGCGGTAAATGCACCGGGGTTGTTCCCCGAGGAGGATTACAAGAATTACCCGAACATTCAAAGGGAAGCGAAAGAGGAGTTGGATAAAGTCATCAAGCAAGAAATTAAAGATGGCTTCCCCATAAAGGAACTGATCAGCGATCATGATCCGGTGAATGAGATCGTGAGGGTGGTCGAGGAAGGCGCGATAGATCTGATCGTCATGCTTGCCCATGAGGAGGGGCGCCTTGAACATGCGCTCTTTGGCAGGGAGAAAGATGCCATAATCCGCAGGATGCCCTGTTCGATCCTGCTGGTAAAGAGTGAGCCCGGCCCGGTGAACTGGTAGCCTGTTTTCAGTGCTCGCGCCAACACTTTTGACCACCTGCCGCAGACCGGAAGCAAGGTAAAGGCTCTATCAAAAGAGGAAATGTAACCCGTAAGATTCAAAACGCCGTGGAGGTAAGCAACTTGTCTCCCACATCTCATGAACACCGATGCTTTGCAAAAACAGGAGAACGCCCGATATGAGACTCGAGGCAGACCAACCCAAAGCTCCGGGAGTGAAGCCGAAATCGAGACCCGAAGCGAAGGACGAGCTAAAGTCCCTGCCCATGCCGGAACTACAGGCAAAACTGGGGGCGACGCCAGACGGTCTTAGTCAGGCCGAGGCGCAGAAACGGCTGACCCATTACGGGCCGAACGAGATTGTAGAAAAGAAAACCAATCTCCTTCTGAAATTCCTCAGCTATTTTTGGGGCCCCATCCCGTGGATGATCGAAGCGGCCGTGATCCTTTCGGCCGTGGCCCGGCATTGGCCGGACTTCGGGATAATCCTTCTTCTCCTTCTGGCCAACGCTGTGGTTGGATTCTGGGAAGAGCGCGAGGCGGGCAACGCCATCGCTGCCCTCAAGGCCAAGCTGGCGGTCGAGGCCCGGGTGAAACGCGATGGGAAGTGGATCACCTCGTCGGCGGCCGAGCTGGTGCCGGGCGATGTCATCCGTCTGCGCCTGGGAGACATCGTACCGGCGGACGCGCGACTGCTGTCCGGCGATCCGGTGGAAGTGGACCAGTCCGCATTGACCGGAGAATCGTTGCCAGCCAGCCGCAAGTCGGGCGAGGCGGTGTTTTCCGGTTCGATTATCCGCCAGGGAGAAATCGACGCCTTGGTCTATGCCACGGGTGCAAACACCTACTTCGGCAAGACGGCACAACTGGTTCAGGGAGTGAACATCGTCAGCCACTTTCAACGTGCGGTGTTGAGAATCGGGAACTACCTGATAATCCTGGCGGTTGCTCTCGTGGCGGTGATTATTGCCGTTGCGGTCTTTCGCGGCGACCCTATCCTTACCACGTTGCAGTTCGCCCTGGTGCTGACCGTGGCCGCGATCCCCGTCGCAATGCCAACGGTGTTGTCGGTGACCATGGCGGTCGGAGCGCGCTTGCTCGCCGGCAAGCAGGCGATTATAAGCCGGTTGGTGGCAATCGAGGAATTGGCGGGTGTCGATGTACTCTGCGCCGACAAGACCGGCACCCTAACCCGGAACAGACTGACGCTGGGCGATCCGTTCAGCGTGAACGATGTCACCGCCGATCAAATCATTCTCAACGGCGCGCTGGCCTCACGAGCGGAAAATAACGACACTATTGACCTGGCCGTGCTGGGCGGCATGAAAAGCGATCAGGACCTGAAAGACTATCACGTGGTCCATTTCCAACCTTTCGACCCGGTGCATAAACGTACCGAGGCCACCGTCCAGGGCAAGGATGGAAGACAGTTCAGGGTGACCAAGGGTGCTCCGCAGGTGATCCTAGAGTTGGCGGCCACTTCAGGGCAGGTAAAGACCGTCGTCGAGAAGGCGGTCAACGAATTCGCAGCGCGCGGTTTTCGTGCGTTGGGAGTGGCGCGGGCCGATGGAGATGGTCCCTGGCAGTTTCTTGGAGTGTTGCCACTGTTCGATCCGCCACGGGAAGATGCCAAGACTACCATTGCGACCGCACGTGCGATGGGGGTGACCGTTAAGATGGTTACGGGCGACGCACTGGCCATCGCCAAGGAAACCGCCAAGAAGTTGGACATGGGCTCGAACATTCTCGATGCCGGAAGCCTGGGCGACTCAAAGCATGATGAAACCACAGAGGTGGCCGCGTCCATAGAGAAAGCCGACGGCTTTGCCCAGGTATTCCCTGAGCACAAGTTCCATATTGTGGATGTTCTGCAGAAACTCGGCCACATCGTGGGCATGACGGGCGACGGAGTGAATGACGCGCCGGCGTTGAAGAAGGCTGACTGCGGCATCGCCGTTTCGGATGCAACGGACGCGGCGCGTGCGGCGGCATCCATCGTACTGATGACACCCGGCCTGTCTGTTATTATCGATGCGATCAAGGAGAGTCGCCGTATCTTCCAGCGGATGAACAGCTATGCCATATACCGCATCACCGAGACTCTACGCGTGCTTCTGTTCATGACCTTTTCGATCCTGGTATTCAACTTCTATCCGGTGACCGCCGTGATGATCGTAATGCTGGCGTTGCTCAACGATGGGGCGATCCTGTCCATTGCCTATGACAACGTTCACTACAAGAAGCAGCCCGAAGCATGGAATATGCACATGGTGCTAGGGGTTTCCACGGTACTGGGCGTCATTGGCGTCGTCTCCGCATTCGGCCTGTTTTATCTCGGTGAGCGCGTCTTTCATCTCGACCGAGCGCACATCCAGACACTGATGTATTTGAAACTTTCCGTGGCAGGACACCTGACGATTTTCCTGACACGCACACGCGGCCCGTTCTGGTCGATCCGTCCGGCACGAATTTTATGGATGGCCGTGCTCGGCACACAGATTGTGGCAACCCTGATAGCGGTATACGGCCTGTTTATGACCCCCTTGGGCTGGGGCTGGGCTGGGTTGGTTTGGGGATATGCACTGGTGTGGTTCCTTGTGAATGATCGTATAAAATTGCTTGCATATCGGGTATTCGACCCAACTGTCGCGCCACTCGTGGCCAGGATATCTGTCGAAGAAACGAAAGAGTCGTGAAGGCGGATTTACGTTGAAGAGGTGGAGGATACATCGTATGAACGCCGGCCCCATATCACTCACCTACCGCCGCTACGCCCTGGGACTTCTTTTGGCGGTGAACCTGCTCAACTACATTGACCGGCAGGTGTTGTTCGCGGTATTCCCCCTGATCAAGATCGATCTCAGTCTCTCCGATACGGCACTGGGGTTTCTCGGAAGCGCCTTCATGCTCAGCTATCTGCTCTTCGCCCCACTCTTCGGCTGGCTCGGCGACCACTGGAGCCGGACCAGACTTGCCGCCGGAGGCCTGGTTGTCTGGAGCATGGCCACGGCCTTGGCCGGTTTTGCCCCCGGCTACCGGACCCTCTTGGCCGCCCGCGCCACTGTCGGGGTTGGTGAGGCGAGTTTCGGCACGGTATCGCCCGGGCTCATCGCCGACTTCTTCCCAAAGGAACGCCGTGGACGGGTCCTTTCCTGGTTCTATGTCGCCATTCCGGTCGGCAGTGCGCTGGGCTATCTTCTGGGCGGAGTGCTGGGACAAAAGTACGGCTGGCATGCCGCATTTCTGCTGGTCGGTATTCCGGGCCTGCTGTTGGCCGTTCCCATCGCACTGCTGCGCACCCCACCCCGCGGCGGCAACGCCTCGCCGCAGGCCGAGCATGGAAACGTCTCCCGAGGCTACGCCGCCTTGTTCAGAAACCGCTCCTTCGTGTGCAACACCCTCGCCATGGCGGCCATGACCTTCGCCATCGGGGGGCTCGCCCAGTGGATGCCGTCATTTCTGTATCGCGCCCATTCCCTTGACGTGGCAAAGGGAAACACGATGTTCGGCGCGACCACAGTGGTGACCGGAATACTGGGCACCATGGCCGGCGGCTGGCTCGGCGACTTCTGGCAAAAGAGGAGTGGCAAGGGATATCTGCTCATATCCGGATGGGGCTTCCTCATCGGTACCCCGTTCGCCGTCTGGGCCATCCTTGCCCCCGGCCTGACCGCTTGCATTGTTGCGATCTTCATTGCCGAGTTTTTTCTCTTTCTCAACACCGGGCCGCTCAATACCGTCATCGTCAACGTCACCAACCCGGCGGTCCGCGCCATGGCCTTCGCGGTCAACATCTTCTTCATCCATGCCCTGGGTGACGCGGTTTCTCCCTCAACCCTCGGCTGGCTATCCGACCAGTGGGGTTTGCGCAGCGCCCTCCTGATCACCCCTGGTGCAATGGCGCTGGCCGGCCTCTTTTGTTTCATCTGCGGCAGGTTCGTGGTGCGGGACATGGCCCAAGCCGAGGGATGACGGTCATGGGCGCGGCAGATTTTCACGATACAAAGGTGTTTTCCGGCAAAATACAGATATGTTCAAAAACGTTGACTTCATCCCGGCAACGTCAGCAATTGGCATTGATGTCTTGGGCGCCCGATTGCCGATCCGGCATTCTGGAGTAAAATTCCAATGCAAAGGCAAGGACCGCCATTGGGCTGATCTTGACGAGGTTCTTAGGGGATACGGATATGAAACGGTTATCTACCTTCCTGATTATGTGGTTATCCTGTGCCGTGGCCGCACCGGCTCCGGCGCATGCCTCCGATCCGCTGGAGACTTTGAAGAAGTTCAGCAATTTTCAGGAGATTGATGTGAAACGCTTGATGGGAGGCGAAATACTCAGCCAGCGCGGCCCCCTGATGAGTTTTCCCAACGGCATTTCGACCCAGATATGTTTTTATGTGCCGCTATCTCCGGAGGAGGTGTTCAAGCGGCAACAGACCTGGGATCCGACCCGCTGTACATCGATGAAGATATATGCGACGAGCAGACTGAGCACTCCTTGCCAACTGAAGGAATTCAAAAAACTTCATCTCGATCCCAATGACCATCCGATCAAGTGGCTGTTGGAAAAGACCCTGACGACCGCTTCAGGCAAGTTGGAGCTAAACCTGAGCCGTTCCGAAGCGCGCGAGCTCGCCGCCTGCGTCAGCAAGGATTCCTCCCCCGATTCCATCAGCTCCTGTTGGGCCACGTTGCTGTTTGAGCGTGCCACCGCTTTCCAGCGCAGGGGACTTAGTGGCATCTTACCTTACGAGGCCGCGGGAGATATCTTGTCTCCCACGGTACAACTCCGTTCAATGTTGCAGGAACAGGGAAAAATCATCCAGGAATTTGCCCCGCTTTTGCAACAAACCGGAATGTTGGGCAATAGCACAGGGGGTTCTTCCCTCCAGCCTTTGTACAACTGGAGTTTTTTCGAAGCCGACCACCATGCCACCCTCAGTCTCGAAGCGGTGTATCGATTGACCATTGGAGATCATTACCAACTTCTGGACATCGATTACTATGCCAGCGGCACCTATTACGCAGCCGCGACCCTCTATGAGATCTGGCCGATCCACGATGGCAAAAAAACCGGCTCCCTCGTCTGGCGTGGAGATTTTCTTGCCGCCCCCATGCTGAGATATACGAAAGGTATCGAACGGATCGCATACGGCGTCATCATGATCCAGGAGATCAAGAAGGTGATCCACTGCTTCCTGGATGATATAAGGACCAAGCCATGAGACAGAAATTCTGTAATGTACGGGCGACGATGAAACGTATCTCCAGCAACGCATTCATACTGATTACCTTGCTGGCAGTTATGCTATCCGCGCCAACCAGATCCATGGCCGGTGAATCGATGGCCGTTGCTCACGAACTTGATCTTGAACTGGGATATGCAGGCAGGGGGCTAACGTATCAGGATGGGCGAAATATCGGCTCCATCGACGAACTCGCCACTGACATCAAGTATGTCATCTCGCCGCAAATAACGAATAACCTGTTATTGCGGTTGGGAGTCGATTGGGAACGTTTTGCCTTCGACACCTCTCAGACCGGCGCATTGCCTGATATTTTACAGCATGTCAGTGCGGTCGTGGGCTTTGACTACCAGTTGGCCGACCAATGGCTCATGCGCACCGAAGTTCAGCCGGGCGTTTACGGCAGTTTGGCTCAAATAGGCTGGCGAAATGTCGATGCACCACTCTTTATGGGGGCTGTTTTTTTGAAAGATGCCGATTTGCAATGGTTCTTCGGCCTGCGTGTTGATCTCAGGAGCCAATACCCCGTGTTCCCTGCGCTTGGCGTCCGCTGGAAATTCACCGATGTCTGGACATTGAATTTCCAATTGCCGAAGCCCCGACTGGAATATGACGTTAACGACGATCTTCAGGCATACCTGGGTGCGGGCATCAAGGCCGGAACGTTTGTGGTCGGTGAACATTTCGGGGATACCCATGGCATTCCGGCACTCAACCATGCCACGGTTGATTACACCGACGTGCGCCTGGGTCCAGGCATCGCGTGGAAGGTTCTCCCAACCATGACTCTCGAAGCCGAAGCAGGATACATGATCTACCGCACCTGGGATTTTTTTGACAAGCACGTGAAGCTGGACAGCCATCCGGCGCCATACTTTCAACTAGCCTGTCACGCCAGGTTCTGAACGCCTTACCAGAGAGTGCACCTGACCGACAACGGGTCTTTGACAGTAATATACCTGGCTATAAACCGGATAACAGCGTACAGTTAGCCCACTGACCTTTCACCCGAAATCATTTCTCACAAGCATTTCACCCCCTCTGTTTTCCGGTCATATCCCTCCACCTCCCTGTACCCACTCTTGGAACGGATTGTACGGTTCCTTTCCGGCACATCCTGTCACGTGAAATCCTTCACCATGGCCGGACGTTCGGAAAACGCAGTCAAGCAAAGGACATAGAGTGAACGTTGGCATTCTCGTTGGTTACTATGCAAAGCACGATGAAGCCCGGAAAGCTCTCCGGAAACTGGCACGGCAGGGCTTCAGCCGCATTGCCCTGGTACAAAAGGGGATGGGCGGGGAGGTACATATTACCGACCCCTTTCTCCGGCGCCGCGCCATCGGGGTCTCCCTGGCCGCCTGCCTGTGCGGAGTGATCGGCAGAGCTGTCGCCCTGCACCTGCCCTGGACGCAATCGCCTCCGGCCTGGAGCATCTTAGCTCCCCTGGCAGGCGCCGCAATCGGCGCCCTGGCAGCTCTCCTCTGGCTGGGACGCTCCCGGTGCGGCGTTGCTCCCCAGGTCATACGCGATCATGTCCGCTGGCTCGTGTCCGGGGAATCCGTCCTGATCATCCAGGCGCCGATCGAATCCTTGCAGGGGCCGGTGGCCATGCTGCGAGAGAACACCGATATCCCTCCGGCGCTGTTCGTCATGCATCCCAAGCGCGAGAGGCGGGCAGAGGCGCGGGGGATTGCGGTAAAGCTCTCCCCGGCACAGATTCAGGAACATGCCCAGCGCCACGCCGGCGAGCAGCAGGTGGCCCCCAGAACGCGGCATAGTGCCGAACTGCTCAAGCGTCTCAAGCGGTCCCGTCACTGGGTCCGCCAGGTCTGCGCGGACATCGCCGCAGCGAGCCGCCTGGAACAGAAGGCCACGCCGGCCGCCGACTGGATCCTCGATAACGAGTATATTCTGGAGGGAAATGTTCGTGATGTCCTGCTGAACCTGCCTCAACGCTTTTACCGGCAGTTGCCTACCCTGGCCTCCGATCCCCACCGAGGGTCGCCGTGCATCTACGGCTTGGCCAAGGATCTCATCTCCCATACGGAACTGCGCCTGGACCGGGAGAATATCCTGGCGTTCATCGAGGCCCACCAATCGGTGCGCCTCCTGACGATTGGTGAACTCTGGGCGATCCCCCAGATGTTGCGTATCGCGCTCATCGAGAGTATCCAGAGCATGGCCGTTACCGCACTGGCGGACCTGCGCGAACTCCAGTTGGCCGATTTCTGGGCAAACCGGCTGATCGCCGCCAATCGGCGCGATGCCAACCAACTCTTTGGGATCCTGGCGGAGCTTGCCAAGACGGAGCCGTCTCCCAGTCCCTATTTCGGTGCACAACTGGTCGGCCTGCTCTACGACGAGGCGGCAGCGTTGTCCGCGGTCCAAGGTTGGCTTGAGCGCACCCTGAAGACCCCCCTGCACGACCTGCAACAGCATGAGCAGAACCGGCAGACCAGGGAGCAGATATCCTGCGGCAACGCCTTTACCAGCCTTCGCCAGTTGGCCCTTCTGGACTGGCGAGAGATTTTCGAGAAGCTCAGCCTGGTGGAGCACGTGCTGCGCCGCGATCCCTCCGGGATTTACAGCAAGATGGATTTTGCAACCCGCGACCGCTGCCGTCGGGTGATTGAAGAACTCGCCCTGGCTTGCAACCAGAGTGAGGTGCGGGTGGCGGAGCGGGTCATCGAGTTGGCGGCCCAGGCACGGCACGGATCAACACCCGACGACCGAGCCAGCCACGTGGGTGCCTGGCTCGTCGGAGAGGGGAGGGCCGAGTTGGTCCGGCTGCTGGCCTGCCGCGAAAGGCGGCGTTATCGCATCCTGCAATGGATCTATCGCCGCCACACCGTTGTCTATGCCACGGGCATCACCGCCTTCACCGTCCTGTTGTTTGCCCTGATCGCCGCGTTCGTCCCGGCCGGGCGATCCCTCCCCCTTCGCTTCGGACTGGTTTTGCTTCTGCTGATTCCGGTCAGCCAGCTGGCGATCGAGGTGGTCAACTACCTGGTCACGCGCTTTCTGCCACCACGGACACTTCCCAAGATGGATTTCGAAGAGGGGGGCATCCCCGATGCCTTCCGCACCCTGGTGGTCGTACCGATGATGCTGTCGAACGCGGAAACGGTCCGCGCCGAGGTGGAAAAACTGGAGATCCGCTACCTGGCCAACAAGGAAGCCAACTTGCTCTTCAGCCTGTTCACGGATTACACCGATTCGGCCACCCCCGTTCGCGAAGACGACAGCCTGCTGCTCCGGACCGCCCGGGAATGTATGGAGGACCTCAACCGGCGTCACGGCGGCGAGCGGTTTTTCCTGTTCCACCGGGAGCGCGCCTGGAGCGAATCGGAGCAGAAATTCATCGGCTGGGAACGCAAACGGGGCAAGTTGGAGGAGTTGAACCGCCTGATCGACGGCACGCGGCCGGAAAACGCACCTTCCATGGTCTATGTGGGTGACCCGGAGCGGCTTGCGGACGTCCGCTTCATCATCACCCTGGACAGCGACACCCAGTTGCCCCACGCCACAGCCCGCAGGATGGTGGAGACCCTGGCCCACCCCCTCAATCAGCCGCGCTTCGACGGGGCCGGCAATATCATGGCCGGCTCCTACACCGTTATCCAGCCGCGGGTGAGCCCGACCCTGCCGAGCACGAGCGCCTCGGTCTTCAGTCGCCTCTTTGCCGATTCGGTCGGCATTGACCCCTATACCCAGGCGGTCTCCGACGTCTACCAGGACTTAAGCGGCGAAGGGTCGTACCACGGCAAGGGAATCTACGACGTGCGCGCCTTCAGCCGTGTGCTGTCGGGACGGTTCCCCGAGGCGCGGATCCTGAGTCACGACCTGATCGAAGGGTCGCACGTCCGGGTGGGACTGGCCAGCGACATCGAGCTCTTCGACGAATTCCCCCAGGGGTATCAGAGCTACAGCAGCCGGGCTCATCGCTGGGTTCGCGGCGACTGGCAGATCGCGGGATGGATCTTTCCGAGCGTGCCCCTCGCTCCGGGCGGCCGGGGGACCAACCCGCTTTCCCTGCTCAATCGCTGGAAGATCCTCGACAACCTCCGCCGCAGCCTGCTACCCGCCGCCAGCCTGGGGCTTTTGATCACCTCCTGGGTCATCTCCCCCCGGATCGGCGGGATCGCCAGCCTGGTAATCGGCCTGCAACTCCTTTTCCACCCCCTGGCCCAGCCCTTCACCATGGCTACCACCCTCAGGGGGCTGAAGTACTTCTCCCCCGCCAAGCTGCTGCACGACCTGCTGCGGGCGGCCGCCGACGCCGCGCTGCTGCCGCACCAGGCAGCGGTGACCCTGGACGCCATTGCTCGGGTCTGGTACCGGCGAGCAGTTTCCCGACGCAACCTGCTGGAATGGACGGCCCAGGCGACCCATTGGAGCGCCTCCCGCCGGCAACCGCTCTTTGTCGCAAGCCTCGCACTGGGGAGCCTCTTCAGCGCCGCCGTGGGGTGGGCGATCTGGCGCGTAATGCCGGCCAGCCTGTCCCAGGCCGCGCCCTGGCTTGTTTTGTGGTTTTTCTCCCCACTGCTCGGCTGGCTCCTGAACCTGCGGCCCGTTGAGCGACATCAGGCACAGCCGCTGCCGGAAACGGACCGTCGTTTCCTCCGGCAGGTCGCCCGGCGGACCTGGCATTATTTCTCGGCATTCGTCAGCGCCGACACCTCCTGGCTGCCGCCTGATAACTACCAGGTATCCCATCAGAACAGCCTGGCCATGCGGACTAGTCCGACCAACATCGGCCTCTGGCTGACCAGCGTGCTGGGAGCCCACGATTGCGGCTACCTGACCATCAACCAGGTCGTGGAAAAGCTGGCCGCAACCATGGCGACCATCCACACGCTGGAACGCCATGAGGGGCATCTCCTCAACTGGTACGATATCCAGACCCTGAGACCGCTCGAACCCCGCTACGTCTCCACGGTGGACAGCGGCAACCTGCTGGGCGCTCTGTGGGCACTGGAACAAGGGCTTAATGAGTTGCTGCACGTCCCGCTCCTGGATGGCAAGGCATTTACCGGTTTGGCCGACACCGGGGAGATCCTGAAACAAGCGGTGACTCAGGCCGGGATCGCCGGTTTTTGTCGTCAGATCCTTGAGGCGCTCTTACGAGAGTGGCACGCGCCCCCGTCCGACATCGTCGATCTGCTCCGCCTGCAACGGAGGATGCAGGTCAATGTCAGCTCTGTCGTCGCTGCCGCCGGGGTCGCATCGTGGGGCACCGAGCTTCAACTGCAGGTCTCTGCCGGGATTAGCAACAGCAACCGCTACCTCGCCTGGATCGAGATCCTGGCGGAAAAGGGCGAGGAGGATCTGGCGCCACTGGGAACGGCGGCCCTGCTCGCCATCCGCCAGGACCTGTCGAGGGCGCCGACGCTCTTCGACCTGGCCCACGACCGGATTCCGTCGATAACGATCCTTCGCGCCATCCGCGCGGGCGCTTCCCAAACTGGTTCGTCCCTTGACCCATGGATCGACCGGGTTATGGGGGCATTCGCCACGAGCCGATGGCTGGCCGGAGAGACCCTGGGCATGGTCGAGCGCTTGCTGGCCGATATCCGGGAGCTGTCGGCCGGGATGAACCTGGGATTTCTCTATGACCCCAAGCGGAAGTTGTTCACCATCGGCTACAACGTTTCCTCGGATCAACGGGACGTCTCCAGCTACGACCTCCTGGCCAGCGAGGCACGGCTGGGCAGTTTCGTCGCCATTGCCCGGGGCGATGTCCCGCTGGAACATTGGTTCTCCCTGGGCCGTCCCTACGGGGCAATCGGCCGTCAGCGGGTGCTGCTCAGCTGGACCGGGACCATGTTCGAATACCTGATGCCACTCCTGTTCCAGCGTTCCTACGTCAATTCACTCCTGGACAAGGCGGCCCGGGATGCGGTAGCGGTCCAGGTCGCCTATGGCCGTGCGCATCGGGTGCCGTGGGGCATCTCCGAGTCGGCCTTTGCCGATCTGGACAGCAACAAGACATATCAGTACAAGGCCTTCGGCGTACCGGCCCTCGGCCTGAAGCGCAGAATGGAGGAACAGATGGTCGTCGCTCCCTATGCCACCCTGCTGGCGCTGAACGTGGCGCCGGCCGAGACCGTGCGGAACCTGAAACGACTGGCCAAGCTCGGGCTTCTGGGCGAGTACGGCTATTATGAGGCCATGGATTTCAGCCGCCAGCCGCAGCGCGAGACCGGGAAGCCGTCGCTCAAACGCGGACTGATCGTGGAGGCGTACATGGCCCATCACCAGGGCATGGCGTTTTTGGCGTTGACCAACTTCCTCCAGGGCGACCCGTTCTCACGCCGTTTTCACAGCGACTCACGGGTGCGGGCCTTTGAGGCCCTGCTGCAGGAACGCATACCGACCCTGCCGCCCTTGCAGTTGATCTCGACCCGGCAGAGTGAGCCGGCGCCGACGACCCGTGACTTGGTCGCGCCAGCGGGAAACTCTTTTACGACGCCCCATACCACGACGCCCAAGAGCCTGTTGCTCAGCAACGGTCGCTATAGTGTAATGGTCACCAACAGCGGCGGCGGTTACAGCCAGTGGGGGTCACAGGAACTTACCCGCTGGCGGTCGGATCAGACCCGTGATGCCATGGGGACCTTCTGTTATATCCACGAGGCCGATCCGGGACATCTCTGGTCCAACACCTATCACCCGGTGGGCGGGAAGCCTGAAGGGTACTCGGTCGATTTCGCCCTGGACCGGGCCGTGTTCCGCCGCGTCGATGACGGCATCCACACGGAGACGGAGATCGTCGTCTCCCCGGAAGATGATCTGGAGGTGCGCCGTATCACCCTGGTAAACCGTTCCCCGCGCGTCCGCCGCCTCAACCTCACCAGCTACGTGGAACTCTCCCTGGCGCCCCACAACGCAGACCGCCAGCACCCGGCCTTCAACAAGCTATTCATCCAGACCGAAGCGCTCCCCGAGCAGCAAGTCCTCCTCGCCTACCGGCGGCCGCGCAGCGAAAACGAAGCGCCGTTGTATGTGGCCCATTGTCTGACCCTGGAACAAACCGGAGACGACGGCCAACAGGAAACGGCGTGGCAGTTCGAGACCGACCGGGGGCGATTCATCGGCCGCGGCCGGACCCTCGCCAACCCCATGGGAGCCATGCAGGAACTCGGCAACAGCCAGGGTTTCGTCCTTGATCCGATGCTCGGCCTGCGGCGGAGTATCATCCTGAAGCCGGGCCAGCGCGTCCGATTCTGCCAGGTGCTTGCTGCCGGGTCAAGCCGTGACCAAGTGCTGTTGCTAATGGATAAACACAGCGACCCCCATGCGGCCGAACGGACCATGGATTTCGCCTGGCATTCGACCCAGCAGCAGTTGCAGGTGTTGCACATCCAGGCCGACGAGGCGCGCCGTTTCCAGCAACTGGCAAGCCATCTGCTGTTTCCCAACCGCCTCCTGCGGGCACCCGTCGCACGCCTGGAAGCAAACCGCAAGGGACAGGAGGGGTTGTGGCCCTACGGTATTTCGGGCGACCTTCCCCTGACCCTGGTCACCATCGGCGAGGCGCGTGATATGGGCCTGGTCCGCCAGATGCTCCAGGCCCATACCTACTGGCGGATACACGGCTTGGCGACTGACCTGGTGATCCTCAACGAAGAGGCGGGCGGCTATGAACGGCCACTCCAGGAACGGCTGGAACAACTGATCCAGGTCCATACCCTCTCCCCGGCAACCGACCGTGCGGGCGGGATCTTCCTGAAGGGCGCGGATCAGATCCAGGAGGCGGACCTGACGCTTCTCAAGACCGTAGCCAGCGTCGTGCTGGTGGCGGCGCGGGGCACACTTCCGCAACAGTTGGGGGTCCCGGTGGAGGTTCCTGAACTGCTGCAACGACTGGCCCGGAAGCGCGCGCCCCGTGAGCCCTCGACCCCGCTTCCCTTCATGGAGTTGAGCTACTTCAACAGCCTGGGCGGGTTTACCCCGGACGGGCGCGAATACGCGATTTACCTCGGTCCGAACACCAACACCCCGGCACCTTGGGTGAACGTCATCGCAGGGCCCTCGTTCGGCACCCTGATCAGCGAGACCGGATCCGGTTTCACCTGGTTCGGCAACAGCCAGCGTAACCGCCTGACCGGCTGGTCCAACGACCCGGTGCTGGACCCGGCATCGGAGGCGCTCTATATCCGCGACGAGGAGAGCGGCATTTTCTGGACGCCCACCGCGGCGCCGGTCCGCGAAGAAGCCGCCTATCGGGCCCGGCACGGGGCCGGCTACACGGTCTTCGAGCATAACAGCAACGGAATCGAGCAGGAATTGACGGTCTTCGTGCCTGTGGATGAGCACGGCGGGGAGCCGGTCAAGCTCCAGCGCCTGCGGCTCACCAACGCCTCTCCCCGGAAGCGCCGGCTCTCCGTGACCTATTACGCGGAGTGGACCTTGGGCGAGAACCGCGAGACCTCCCAGATGCACGTAACGACGACCTGGGATGGCGAAATTCAGGCCCTACTGGCCCACAACCGCTACCACCCCGAGTACGGCGAGCGGGTCGCCTTCATGGCCATGGTTCCCCCGGTCGACTCCTACGGCGGCGACCGAAGCGCCTTCATTGGTCGTAACCGCTCACTGGCCGATCCGCTGGCCATGGAACTGACCCGGCTGTCACGCCGGACCGGTGCCGGGCTGGACCCGTGTGGAGCGCTCCGGGCGACCCTGGAACTGGCTCCGGGCGAGCAGCGCGATATTACCTGCCTGCTGGGCCAGACCGACTCCGCGTCCCATGCCCAGGACCTGGTGCTGGCCTACCGGGCGGACCGAGCCTTCGAGGACGCCTTCGACCGAACCAGGGCCTGGTGGGATAGCCTGCTCGGTACCATCGAGGTGCAGACCCCCGAGCTTGCTGCCGACCTGCTGATCAACCGCTGGCTCCAGTATCAGTCCCTGAGCTGCCGCATCTGGGGGCGTTCCGCCTTTTACCAGTCCGGCGGCGCCTTCGGTTTTCGCGACCAGTTGCAAGATGTCCTGGCGTTCCTCGTTGCCCGGCCGGAACTGGCGCGGGAGCAGATCCTGCTGGCCGCAAGCCGGCAGTTCAAGGAGGGGGACGTGCAGCATTGGTGGCATGAACCCACCGGCGCCGGAATCCGTTCGCGGATCTCCGACGACCTGCTCTGGCTCCCCTATGTGGTGGCCCGCTACGTCCAAGCCACCGGCGATGCGGCGATCCTGCTGACGGAGGTCCCCTTCCTCAACGCTCCCCTGCTGGCAGACGACCAGCACGAGCTGTTCTCTACCCCTGAGGTCACCTTCGACCGGGCCACGCTCTTTGAGCACTGCCGCCGCGCGGTCACCCACGGCCTGACGGTCGGTCCCCACGGCCTCCCCTTGATAGGAACGGGGGACTGGAACGACGGCATGAACCTGGTTGGCGCGGCCGGGAGAGGGGAGAGCGTCTGGCTCGCCTGGTTCCTGTGTGATCTGTTGCAGGGGATGGCCGAGCTGTCGGACCTCATGGAACAGCCGGAACAGGGCTTGGCCTATCGGGAGGACCGCTACGCCCTGATCCAGCGGACCGAACAGACTGGCTGGGATGGGGAGTGGTATCTGCGGGGGACCTTCGACGACGGCTCACCGCTCGGCTCCTCGGCCAACAGCGAGGCGCAAATCGATTCTCTGCCTCAATCGTGGGCATGGCTTTCCGGCGCCGCCGATTCGTCGCGCGCGGATCAGGCCCTGGAGTCGGCCTGGGACCATCTCGTCCAACAGGATGAAGGCCTGGTGCTGCTCTTCGAACCGCCCTTCGATATATCCATGCCTTCGCCCGGCTACATCAAGGGGTACCCCCCCGGCGTGCGGGAGAATGGCGGCCAGTATACCCACGCAGCCCTCTGGATGGCCATGGCCATGGCCCGCAAGGGGGATGGGGAGCGGGCGGTACAGCTCTTGCGCATGCTCAACCCGATAGAACATGCCCGGGATGCGGAAGCTGTCTGGCGCTACGGGGTCGAGCCCTACGTGGTGGCGGCCGACGTGTACCGGCTGCCCGGCCGGGTCGGACAGGGTGGCTGGTCCTGGTATACCGGCTCGGCGGCCTGGATGTATCGGGCCTGGGTAGAGGAGGTGCTGGGCTTTCAGGTGCAGGGGGATCAAATGAGGGTCAATCCAGTTATCCCGGCAACATGGCCCGGCTTCAGCCTCACGTACCGGCACCACGAAACGATTTACGCGATCCAAGTGGAGAATCCGGACGGCTGCCAGCGCGGCGTCGTCTGGGTAGAGATGGACGGCCAGCGCGTGGCTGATGGCGTGATCCCTTTAGAGCTAGGCTTGGTGAAGCATCGGGTAGTCGTTCGGATGGGAATCCCTGGGTAGGTGACGCGAGATGCAATGATTTGACTCTCTTCTGTCCGGTTAATAGTTGAGTAGATTACTGGCGCCTGTACCACGGTTCCACTGCCTTGGCGGACGCAAAGGCGTTTTCCGGCCAGTAGTCTACAATCATCCTAGTTGGGCCACAACTGAGTGGTTACACACAAAAGTAAAGGGGCTAAGTCATTCGACCTAGCCCCTTGATTTGTTTGGAGCGGGAAACGGGATTCGAAACTAAATTAAACTAGTTGGTTATAAATTTGTTAGGCATATACTAACGTAATATCGAACAGTTATCAATCTCTTCGGCGTGTCAAAAGTTCAATTGAGTTCATGCAAATTCGTATTAATTCAAGTGGCGTAGGAACGGTTCAGGTACGGCTTTTCGTGCGATTATTGGCTCCTCTGTGTGAAAAAAATGGGCACTGGATCGAGGACATCAGAATTAATTGCTAGTTGCCACGTCCTTCGATCTAGAATAATGAACAAGCCAGCCTAACGGCGTGACCTGAATGGTTTTTCGACGTTTGTCGCCATCATCTTGAGTACTTACCAAGACACCTGCTTCTTCAAGATCCTTGACATGAGGACGAATCGCTTCGACGCTATTAAACCCGAACTCCTCATAATCGCTTGGCGCAAATACTCCTCCGCGTTCCACAGCTATGTCGAAAAGTTCAATAGCACGAGTGCGAAGTTTACTCTTGAATGCCAAATATGCTCGATCAGATTGCTCTTTTAACCATTCCTGGAAATATCTTTTTTTGTCCGAGGTTGTAGTTGGTAAAGGGCGATCTGCAGCCCATTGGCAATAATCATCAGCCTTGCTGAGAACACTTCGGAGATTACGATTAAGAATCTCATAAAGGTCTTCAAAATCGCCTTCAAGTAAAGGCAGGTAAAATCCTTCACCTGACGAGAATGCTGATATTCTTGAAGAAAGCACCCTTTTGACAAGGTCATCGGAAAAGCTTTCTACTTCGATCGGAGTGTGTAACCAGCCTTCAAGACGAGGGGATGACGCTACGCCGAGAACGATCCCCAATGCTCCGCATAAGACCCACCTTAAGCCCTGAATGGTTAGTATTTCATCTCTCAAGGCCTCTAGCATAGCACGGGCTTTTTTCGACGATTCTAAAAGTTCAAGATTATCTATAACACAGACAACGCCACCGCTCTCCATGCTTGGGAAAATTTCCTGAAGACAGTCAAAGACCATCTTTTTTAGCCCACTTCTCTCAAAACCAGCAGATGTGTTCGTCTCAGCAGATTCACCCAACGAAAAAACCGGAATCCCTGCATTATAGCTCCTAAGATGAGTTTCGTTTAACCAAGCATCCAAGGCTTTAAGCTTATCCGAGCCTTTGAATTTAGGAAGAGTTTTTACATTAGAAATTAGGGTCTGGGCTACAGCCATAACTACTTCATCAACAAAAGCAGATGCGTTTTTATCAGGATGAAGCTGGAAGTTCTGAGTGCATGGGACATATAAAGGCGCATTACCATCATATCTTTTAGATGCCTTATAAGCGGCAACGTTTACAAGGCTTGTCTTTCCGACGCCATTAAGCCCCTCAATCGTAACGATCTTAGGTGGATTAAATATCCTACGTGTCAGAGCCGTTAACTCTGTGTCTCTTCCAACTAGAAGAAGCTCACCAATTTCATTTGGGGGAAGAGAAGCTGTCCCAAAAACTGGCTGGGTAAACCCCCACTCCGTATAAATATTCATTCTGTCTCTCCTTTATACATCTTAGTCCGCTTTGGTAACACGGGGGCCTGTAAATACATCCCTCCAATATCACATTAATTCCATCCTATAAAGTCCAATTTACAGCACGCCCCAGGAGGCCGTAAAGGCGCGGGGCGGCGCCGACTCGGCCGAGGGTGCGGCGAGTTTTGCGAGCGCAAGTGCAAGGCGGGGCCTTTGGCCCTGCCGTATACTTCATTGCAATTATTATCTTGACAAAATCACGTTTGAGTCATAAATGATTCATATAAAATTCATTGGAGGTTCATATGGCAAAAACAATTCTCAAAGAGGAAGTACAGAGCCAGGGTCCATTCATGTCGCTGTTGCACTTAATATCACGCAAATCATTTAGAGTCATTGAAACAAAAGAAAAGGGAGAGACTGCCATAACCGTGCGTGTTCCTCCTTTAACCGCTGAACGTCTTGACTCCTATGCAAAAGCAGCCCGTATATCTCGCTCGTTCCTGATTCGAATGCTCATTGAGGGAGCCCTTGACGAAATGGACGACCTTGTAATCAAGGAAAATGAATACCTGGAAACACAGAATGATCTTCTGAGTGCTACCTTTGAGGAAATGGATAAAGAGAAGAAGGAGAAGGAAAATCGGGCAAAAGCGATACTTGAACAATGGCAGGGAAAATAAAGCGAAAGGGGAGCATTGCTTGGCGGCTGGCTCCCCTCTCTAAAAACCACCCCATTCGCAAAAACAGGAGGCTTCTTTTGAAAACGTACCATGATAGCGACTTAGTTGCAACAGGCCAATCCAGCCTTAAAAAGCCCGGCTTCCCGGCGGGGCTTGCCGGCTCTGCCGGTAACCCCGGCGGGAAGCCGGAACCGCCGACAGGCGGAACGAACGAGGCACAGCCCCCCTTAACTAATAGGGGGGCACTAATTACAACCCCCCTCTTGAATCAGTTCCTGATTGACTGGGTAGCATTCACCGTTAAAATCATTGATCCTCAAGAAATACTGCAAATCATCGGCTTGAAATCCGAGCTATTTTCAGAACTTGATCGCGGTCTCTACGGTTATCAAAAGTCCCTGCGCTTCGGCAATATCTGCGTTTATTTTGCGGGTCGGCCCGATATGGGCTGTCATGTCACCATGTCCGGCCAGGGCTGTCGCCAGTATGAATCCCAGTTCCCCAAAATCCCCTGGTTTGCCCTCTTCGCCACTGCAATCACCTTCAAGGCAAAGTTCACCCGTCTGGACATAGCCCATGACAACGTGGACGGGGCACTTGATCTTGCCAAGCTCAAAGAGGCAATTATCAACCGTGAAATCAGGTCACGATTCAGGAAAGCCAGTGAAACGCAAAATTTCGACCTCTCACCAGACATAGAACAATCCACGGATGGTCATACCCTATATTTCGGTAAACGAAGCTCTCGCGTCTTTCTCCGTTTCTACGACAAAGCAGCCCAGCTTGGACTTCCCTTTGTTTGGAACCGGGCTGAACTTGAACTGAAAGATAAACGCGCCCATGAAGCCGCCAAGTATCTTTCATCAGGCGTTCCCGTTGGTCAGTTGTTCATCGGTATCCTCAATCAGTATCTTTCCGTTGTCTGCCGTGATGACAGCAACACCACCCGGTGCAGCATTCAGCCCTGGTGGTCGGCCTGGCTACAAACGGTGGAAAAGATCAAACTTACCACTGCTCAAGAAATCAAAACAGTCGATGAAGTCATGCAATACGTCAAGCGGCAGTATGCACCATCTCTCGCCATGATCAAAACTCACCTGGGAGCTACGATATTTGGCTATTACATTCGGGAGCTGCTCAAAGACGGTTCAGAGCGCATGGGCATGAAACATGAGCAGATATTGCGCGTATCCTCCAAAGGTAAAGCCGACAACTATGATGAGGGTCAGGAAAAGTTCGAAGAACGGGCGGCAATTATCGAGTATGACGGCGGCCTGGACAGAACAGATGCGGAAGAGCTTGCACGTCGGTTGCTGGATCAGGAGGATCAGCCATGAATGGGGCAAGCCTTTCACCAATGCCACAAGAACTCCTTACCCCGGAGCAATTCGCGCAACGTCTTGCCATGTCCCGCACCACTTTGTTCGAATGGCTGAAAACCGGTGCACTGGAACAAGGGAAACATTACTTCAAGGTAGGCCGGATTCTTCGATTTATTTGGGATGAGTCACTTCTTCTTAAGATCGGCATGGGCGGAAAGGTTCGGAAAGAACGGAAACAGGTGAAACCCCAAAGGCCGAAGAACAAAAGGCAGGTACACAGCCCTTCGGAACGCCCTGTCAATCTTGACTATTGATAATGTTATGTGATGCCGTTATCCTCCCTGTGAACTTTTGGCACACTGAAGGGAGGGTAACGGATGGAGAGATAAACAATGAAAGCCAAAAAAGGGACGCTGGCCCTGGAAGAACCGGCAAAAGAGATCGGCAGCGTCAAGCGGCGCAAGGATTCAAAAAAACTCTATGTGGACTTCTATTACTTCGGCCACCGGATCATTCGTTCAACCGAGTTGAACGATACCCCGGCCAATGAACAGATAGTCCGGGACTTCCTTAGACGGAGCATGGAGAAAATAGAAGCGGGAACGTTTAAGTTTGCCGAAGCGTTCCCAGGGGCTACCAGAAAAGAGAAGGTATTCTTTACCACCCTGGAAGGTCGGGAGTATCGACCGGAACCGCATAACGTCAAATTCGGGGAGTATGTCAAGGAGTGGCTGAAAACCACCTTTCCCTCCTTCGGATCACCGACCAAGCGGCGGGACTATAAAGAAGCCATCCAAACCAGGATACTGCCCCATTTCAGGAATATGACCTTTCACCAGATCAACGGCCAGGAGTTGTTCAGATTCACCGAGTCGTTGAAATGCTCACGGGGAAGTAACAAGGGCAAGCCCTTATCCCGTGCCAGAAAGATCAATCTCCTGATACCCTTCCGCGCCATCTGGAACGATGCCTGCGATCATCACCGTTGGGTTATCAAAAGTCCCTTTGACAACCTGCACAAGAAGCTGCCCAAGACTGTGAAGAAAGAGCACACCGTTATCAGGTTTAACGATTGGCTCCTGTTCCTTGACAACCTGGAAGAGCATTACCGCCCCATTGCGGAATTGATGATCCTGACCGGGATGATTCCTTCGGAGATGGCCGGACTGAGGAAAGAGGATATCACGGGCGATTATATCAACCTCAACAGGTCCTATGTCCTGGGTGAAGAGAAGCAGACAATGAAGACCGCCTTCCGTAAGCGGCAAATCTTCATCACCAGGGCCATAAGGAGCCGCCTGGACGTTCTCCAAGCTCGTACCCCCTACCCTTACCTGGTGACAACGCCACGGGGAACCAGACTGAACAGCACCGACTTTGCCAAGGTTTGGAAAAAGGCCGTCACGCTGTCAGGCATACCGGAAGTCACGTCCTACTCTGCGCGGCACTCCTTCGCCGCCTGGAGTCTCACAATCGGTATTAACCCGCTACGTCTGGTCAGTCTCATGGGTCATGCGTCAAAGCAGATGGTGTTCGAGGTCTACGGGAATTATGTGGAGGGACTAGAAGAGGATGCAGAACAAATCTTCGAATACTTCGGCCAGGATTTCATCATGCCTCGGAAAACGAAAAACCCGGCACTTTTTAGTCACAGTACCGGGCACAGTTTCGGAGTTTCAGCCATAAGCAACTGAAACTATGTCGTTAAAATGGAGCGGGAAACGGGATTCGAACCCGCGACCTTCAGCTTGGGAAGCTGACACTCTACCACTGAGTTATTCCCGCGATGGGTTTGTATAAATGCCAAGAGACGGGCATTTTGTCAACCATTTAATTGCAGTCTCGCTCTCTTTTCAGGAACGATCACCCAATGGTTGCCACAATGAATTCACGGACAGCAGCCAGGTCAGCATCCATTACCTTGCAGCGAGTCGGCATACCCTCCAGAGCTGCAACAGCAGGAGGAACCGGGGGCGGCGCGCCGATAGCCTTTTCCACCGCTTCACCGAACTTTGCGGGATGGGCCGTGGCAAGACACACGCGCAGAGCATTGTCGGGAAGCTGTTCCAGGGCTGCGCGCACCCCCACGGCAGTATGCGGATCGAGCAGATAGCCGGTCTCCCTGTAGAAGGAGCCGATGGTATCCAACGTCTGCGCCTGATCCACCGACATTGAACAAAAGTCGCGACGAACCTGGGCCATCTCGTCATTACCGAATGAGATCCTACCCATGTCTTTTAACTCGGTAAATGCGGCCCGTACCCGAGCGGGATTCTCACCAAAAAGATGGAACAGGTAGCGTTCAAAATTGGACGCCACCTGGATATCCATGGAAGGAGACACGGTGGAGACCACACCTGCCAGGGAGTAATCCCCCTGATTGATGAAGCGGGTCAGGATATTATTTTCGTTGGTGGCAAGCAGGAGTTTTTCGATGGGCAGCCCCATGCGCTTGGCCACGTAACCGGCAAAAATGTCGCCAAAGTTGCCGGTGGGAACCGAGAAGCTAACCGGGGCCGCACCAGCTTCCGTTACCCGCAGCCAGGCATAGACGTAGTAGACCACCTGGGCCAGCACTCGAGCCCAGTTGATGGAGTTGACCGCACCAAGGGCGTATTTTTCCTTGAACTCCAGGTTATTGAAGAGTGCCTTGACCATATCCTGACAGTCGTCAAAGGTGCCGCGAATGGCGATGTTGTGGACATTGGCATCAGTGACGGTGGTCATCTGAAGGGCCTGCACCGGTGAAGTCTTGCCATGGGGGTGCATAATAAATATGTTGATTCCCTTTTTGCCGCGTACGCCGTGAATGGCTGCGCTGCCGGTATCTCCCGAAGTTGCCCCGACAATATTCAGGTGTTGACCTCGCTCGCTCAGGATATATTCAAACAGATTGCCTAGGAACTGCAGAGCGACGTCCTTAAAAGCCAAGGTCACGCCGTGGAACAGCTCCAGGATGTAGACGCCGTTCTGTCTGACCACCGGTGTCACCTCGGGGTGGGCGAAGGTCGTGTAAGAACGATTTATCAACGTCTTCAGGTCGACAGGCGGGATATCATCCGCAAAACGGGAGATGATCTCGAAGGCCAACTCAGGATAGGAGAGCTGCCGCCAGGCGTCCAGTTGCTCCGGGGTGATCGTAGGATAGGATTCGGGCAGGAGCAGGCCGCCATCGGTAGCCAAACCCATCATGACGGCATCCTTGAAGGTGATCGGTTGAATGCCGCCGCGCGTGCTGAGGTAACGCATGTAATAATTCCTTTCGGGTCTTGTCAGGGGTGAAGGCTAATTTAGCAGAAATTCTCCAAATAGGGAAGTGCCTCAGCCGCCGGAAGTGCCGGGCAGGATACCGTCGCGGAGTTCGCCAGGCACCAGCAGGAAGAAAAAACGAAACATGCAGTATTTGTAAAATTCGCTGAACAGCAGATGGAAACTGCCACCATGGCTCCACCAAGCCTCCTTTAGATTTTTGCTGTCCACCGGATAGGGGTAGATGGCCACATCCTTGGGCAGCGCGTTGCGAAACAGGATTGCCGCCCGCTTCATGTGGTAGCGCGAGGTGATCAGAACGATGGAGCGGACATCAGCGCGCATGATGACGTCGCGACCATAGATAGCGTTTTCCAGGGTGTTGCGGGAGGCCTTTTCCAGCACAACACCTTCTGACGAGGGGTCGCCGGCCTGGGGGCGATACAGGTCTCCCTTGCGGACGGAAGGATCCACTCCGATCAGAAAAAGGTGCCGTCCCCGCTGTTCCCGGTACAGCCGTACCCCCTCCTCGACCCTTCCCTTGCCGCCGGCCAGCACCACAATGGCGTCGCCCTTGACCGGCCGCTGACGGTACGAAAAGGTCTTGTAGGTAAAATCGATGAACAATACCGCAATGACGATGAGCAGGATAATGACGAGGGTTATGAAGGCTTTGATGATATTCATGGATTATCCAATTTTTCCCTTGCAACCGACCAATAAATCTGCTAAAAGTTTTTTTTCAGCAATTAATGGAGGTCATAATCATATGTCGAGAAAATGCGAAATCTGCGGAAAAGGCCCAAGCTTCGGCAACAACGTGAGCCACGCCAACAACAAAACCCGTACCGTCTGGCATCCGAACATCCAGAAGGTCAAAACCGTTAAAAACGGCACGGTCGCAACCATCAAGGTCTGCACCCGCTGTATCCGTTCCGGCTTTATCACCAAAGCGCTCTAATCGCGGCGGCATTTGAGCCGCTTGATCTGTACGCGATTCAAAGCCGTGGCACACCATGTGTCCACGGCTTTTTGCCGTTTTCAGGCAGAAGCGCGAGCCTTGGTGTCCCAGGCATCATGTCAGGGCGACTACCTCAATCTCAACCAGCGCTCCCCGGGGCAGGCCCCTGACCGCAACCGTTGAACGGGCTGGTTTGTGATCAGTGAAACAGCGGCCGTAGATCTCGTTCACCGCACCAAAATCACTCATATCCGCCAGAAAGATGGTCGTCTTGACCACCTGTGGAAACCCTGTACCGGCAGCAGCCAGAACTGCGGCAATGTTCGCCATCACCCGTTCGGTCTGCACAGCCACATCCCCTGTCACCAACTCTCCGGTTGCCGGGTCAAGGGCGATCTGGCCGGAGCAGAAAAGCAACCCATTGGCCTTGATGGCCTGTGCATAGGGCCCGATGGCAGCCGGGGCCTTGTCTGTCGTTATCGTTTCGCCTGTCATTGTTTTAACCTCTCCACTTTAATGACACCCTTCACCTTCATGATGGCGTTCATCACCTTGCGCAGGTGCGCCAAGTCGCTGACATTTACCTCGAAGGTATTTTCGCCGCGCTGGTCGATGGTACTCTGTATATGGGCACTGGCAATATTGGCCTCGCAATTGGTGATGGCCATGGTGATGTTCGCCAGGATACCCTTGACGTCGTGGCAGATGACCTTGATCTTGACCGGCAGGGCTGCGGTTTTGATCTTGTTCCAGGCCACATCGATCTGCCGTTCCGGATCGCTCTCCAAGGCGAACTTGCAGTCGGCGGTATGGATCGTGACTCCCTTGCCGCGAGTGATGAAGCCAATGATATCGTCTCCCGGCACCGGGTTACAACATTTGGCGAAGCGTACCAATACATCATCAACGCCGCTGATTTCCACCGCACTGGAGGTCTTACCCTTGAGTTTGTTGATGACTGCTGTGAGGCGTGACTCCTTGCGCTCAGTCCGCTCCTGCAGCTTTTCGGCAGGCACGAGCTTACCGATAATCTGACCGCTGGAGATCTTGCCGTACCCCACCGCGGCCAACAGGTCATCATCTCCGGCAAAACCGAACTCTCCCGCAATTTTTTTGAAGTCGCCGGTCTTCTGAATCTTCTGCAAATTGATGGAATATTTACGAAAATCTTTCTCACAAATCTCGCGACCCAGCACGATGCTCCGCTTACGCTCCTCAACCTTGATCCAGGCGCGTATCCGGTTGCGGGCACGGGAGCTGTGGACGATCTTGAGCCAATCCTTGCTGGGCGTATGGTGGGGCGAGGTGATGACCTCAACGATATCGCCGTTCTTCAGCTCATACTTGAGCGGTACCAGTTTACCGTTAACCTTGGCGCCCACACAACGATGCCCCACGTCGCTATGCACGCTGTAGGCGAAATCTATCGGCGTGGAACCTTTGGGGAAGCCCTTCACATCGCCCTTGGGGGTAAAGACGTAGACTTCCTCGGGAAAAAGATCCACCTTGACCGAATCCATGAACTCCTTGGAATCCTGGAGCTCCTGCTGCCATTCCAACAGTTGCCGCAGCCAGGCAAAGCGCTTGACCTCCTTCTCGTCGTACCCCTTACCCTCCTTGTACTTCCAGTGGGCTGCAATGCCGGCATCGGCCACACGGTGCATCTCGTGGGTGCGAATCTGCACCTCCATCCTGTCGCCGTGGGGACCGATGACCGTCGTGTGCAATGACTGGTACATGTTCCCCTTGGGCATGGCAATGTAGTCCTTGAAACGGCCCGGTATCGGCTTCCAGGCCGAATGGATCACCCCCAGCACCTCGTAGCACTCGCGCACGTCCTCCACCAGGATGCGGATGGCCAACAGGTCGTAGATTTCCTCGAACTCCACGTTGCGCTTCTCCATCTTGCGATAGATGGAGTAAAGATGCTTGCTCCGACCGGAAACCTCGCCATGTATGCCCTGAAAGGCCAGCTTTTCGGAGATGATCGATTTTGCCTCCTCAACGTATGCCTCGCGCTCCTTCTTCTTTAGGGAGACCTTGCGGGCCAGGTCAAAATATATCTCGGAGTTGAGGTAACGGAACGACAGATCCTCCAGCTCCACCTTGACCCAGGATATGCCCAAACGATTGGCGATGGGAGCATAGATGTCCATCGTCTCCTGGGCGATGGTACGTTGCTTGGCCTCCGGCTGAAACTCCAGGGTGCGCATATTGTGCAGACGATCGGCCAACTTCACCAGAATGACACGGATGTCGTTGGCCATGGCCAAGAGCATCTTGCGAAAGTTCTCGGCCTGGCTTTCCTGCTTGGTCTTAAAATGGATCTTGCTGATCTTGGTGACCCCATCCACCAGCTTGGCAACCTCTTCACCGAACATCTCCGTCAATTCGTCATAGGTTGTGAGGGTATCTTCGATGGTATCGTGGAGGAAGCCGGTGACGATGCTGGGGACGTCCAGACGCAATTCAGCCAGCAGACCGGCCACCTCCATGGGGTGGATGATGTACGGCTCCCCCGACAGGCGCGTTTGGCCCTGATGTACCTTGGCGCAATAAACGTAGGCCTTACGGATGATATTGAGATCAGCCGTAGGGTTGTACGCTGTCACCTTGTCGATAATGTCGTTAAGCCTGATCATGCGCCGTCATCTACTCGCAGGACGAAAATGGGTGGATAATGTGGGGAAATGGATACAAAAAGGGTGAAACCGCTCCATGTGCGATTTCACCCCGGTTCAGTCTGCTTAGCGGGCTTGCTGCTTCTTGTTTATCTCGAAACTGACCTTGCCGGCAGCAATTTCCCGCAAAGCGGTCACCACCAGGCGATTATTCTTCGGGTCAATCAGCGGATGGGCCCCTTTGTAGAGCTGCTTAACCCGCTTGGAGGCCAACATCACCAGAAGAAAGCGATTATCAACCTTTTCAAGGCAATCTTCAACCGTTACCCGTGCCATATGCTACTCCTTCCTACTACTGTTAGAAAAATGGAACGTCATTTTTACATGATTTCATCTCAGATATCAAACAATTTCGCCACCTGCTCCAGCATGCGGGAGGTGCGGCGGCGCTGCGCCAGAACAATGGCCGACAATTCCTCGGCAGCATCCTGGAAACGGTCATTAATGACGATGAAATCGTACCAGCGGCATTCCTTAATTTCGTCCGCGGCCCGCACGATACGGCGCTCGATAACCTCCCTGGCGTCCGACGAACGGCTTTCCAAACGATGACGGAGTTCCTCCATACTCGGGGGTAGAATGAACACAAACACACCGCCGTCAAGGCGCTCCTTCAGGATCATCGCCCCTTGACAATCGATATCCAGTACCAGATCAATGCCGTTGCGACGGGCCTCCTCCAGGGTTTTCAACGCGGTACCGTACAGGTTGCCGTGCACCTCGGCCCACTCGGCAAAGGCGTCTTCGGTCACCATGCGTTCGAACTCCGGCCGGGAGACGAAGAAGTAGTCCTGACCATCTACCTCTCCGGCCCGGGGGGATCGGGTCGTGTAACTGACCGACTCCTTCATGGACGGGAAGCGCTGCAAAAGTTCATTGCAGAGGGAGGTTTTACCGGCCCCGGAGGGAGCCGAAATGATAAGGATCAGGCCTTCGCGTTTCATGAAACATCCTTAAGGTTGTTGAAAAACAGCCATCTCACCGCCGTCCTCAAAGGCCCTTTTGTGCGGCGTAGCGCTGCTACGCCTCCGCATGGCCTTCTGCGGGTGCGATGATCTGACTATTTTTGAACAACCTGAGTTTTTTCAACCGTCTGTTAAAAATCCTTCGCAGGCAATTAACAGAAGGTAACACAGATCGGCGGCAAAAGGGAAGCCTTGCACCCGCCATTCCAGTTTTCAATTTGGAAACGAGCAATTTTTTCGTCATGGCCAGAAAATTGAGGGATTGCGCGGGGGCGTACATCGGTACGCCGCACAAGCAAACCCCATGATTGACGCCGCAATGGCGGAAAAGGGTCGTTTCTGGATGAAAATCTATTCGACGTTCTGCACCTGCTCGCGCATCTTCTCCATCTCGGCCTTGACCCGAATGACCAGCGAGGTAATCTCGGCGTCGCTGGATTTGGAGCCGATGGTGTTGACCTCCCGGTTCATCTCCTGCATCAGAAAATCCAGTTTGCGCCCCACCGGTTCCGGCAGGCGCAGCGCCTCGTCGAACTGGGCAAAGTGGCTGGCGAGCCGCACCAACTCTTCGGTGACATCGCACCGGTCGGCCATCAGGGCCACCTCCTGGGCCAAGCGGGCCTCGTCCATCTCCGCCCCTTCCAGAAGCTGCTCCAGGCGGGTCTTCAGCTTCTGGCGGTACTCGACCACCACAACCGGGGTCCGTTCCCTGATCAGGGCGGTCCATTCCGCCACTTGGTCGCGCCGGGCCGACAGATCGACGGCCAACGCCTCCCCTTCCCTCGTGCGCATGGCGTCGAGTGCTGTCACGGCGGTCTGGACCGCCGACATGAGCTGATCGCGGTAATCTTCCTCTTCAAAGGTGACGCTGCTCTCCCGCAGGACCCCTTTCTGGGCGATCACCAAGGAGAGCGGCACCTGCCCCAGGAGTCCCAGTTCTCCAGCCAAGTGGTTAAACGTCGTGAAGTAGGCCCGCGCCAGGGTGGTGTCAACCTGAGGCAGCGATTGGCCGGCCATGGCCTCCTCCCACTGTATGAAGACATCGATCTTGCCCCGTTTGATCAGAAACAGGACTGCCCGCTTGACATCGCTTTCCAGGGCCATGAAGCCACGCGGCATGCGCACCGACACCTCACCATAGCGGTGATTGACCGAGCGGATCTCCACCGTGAAGGTTCCCCGGTCGGAAGCTGCTTCCCCCTTACCATATCCGGTCATACTCTTTATCATTGAAGCTCCTTTTCAACGGCATACATTACACGGCCAAACAATACATCATCGCGAGCGTTTCAGCAACGACAGGTTTGCCCGATGCAATAAGGAGGCACGGTATATTGTTTATCGATATTCTCTATTGACAAAGCGGAACCGGTGCTGTTCAATTATAATTTTACGGCTTCAGGTACGATTGTGTGTGAGACAATCTTTCAAATCAGCTCCGGAGGAAAGTAATGAACCCATTGGCACAAGAACTGAACGACCTGCTCGCCCAACACAACCCCCATGTTCTGGAAATGCTGTCCGATCTCGGGAAAAACCTCTTCTTCCCCAAGGGAATCCTGACCCAATCGGCCGAAGCCAAGGAAAAAGCACACAAATTCAACGCCACCATCGGCATTGCCACCGAGAACGGCGGGCCGATGTTCCTGTCGTGCATCCAGGACAAGCTGTCAGCCTTCGACCCCAAGGATATCTTTCCCTATGCCCCCCCTGCCGGCAAGCCGGAACTGCGTTCCCTGTGGCGGGAGAAACAATTGCGGGAAAACCCGAGCCTTCAGGGTAAACATTTCAGCAACCCCATCGTCACCAACGCACTGACCCATGGCCTCTCCATCGTCGCCGACATGTTCATCGACAAGGGGGATCACCTGATCCTTCCCGACATGCTCTGGGGTAACTACAACCTGACATTCGGCACCTGTAGCGGTGCCATCGTCAAGAAGCACCCGACCTTCACCGTAACCGGCGGCTACGACATCGACGCCTTCAAGGCGGTTCTGAAGGACAGCGCCGAGGAAAAAGGCAAAGCCGTCGTCCTGCTCAACTTCCCCAATAACCCCAGCGGCTACACCCCGACCGTTGCCGAAGGCGATGCCCTGGTGGCGGCTATCAAGGAAGTGGCCGAATCCGGCTGCAACATCGTCGCCGTGACCGACGACGCCTACTTTGGCCTCTTCTACGAGGACAGCCTCAAGGAGTCCCTGTTCGGCAAGCTCGCCAACCTCCATCCGCGCATCCTGGCGGTCAAGTTGGACGGCGCCACCAAGGAGGAGTTCGTCTGGGGCTTCCGTACCGGGTTCGTCACCTTTGCCGACGGCAATGAGTACGAAAACGCACCGGTCATGACCGCCCTGGAGAAGAAGACCATGGGGATCATCCGCGCTCGCATCTCCAACTGTCCGCACCCCTCCCAGACCTTCGTCATCGAGGCGCTGCGCTCGCCCCAGTTCCTGGCCCAGAAGGAAGAAAAATTCCAGATCATGAAAGGACGCGCCCTGAAAACCAAGGCAGTCCTCAACAGCGGGAAGTATGATTCTGTCTGGACATACTACCCGTTCAACTCAGGGTACTTCATGTGTCTGAAACTAAAAACGGTTGATGCCGAAAAGCTGCGCGTCCACCTGCTGGACAAGTATGGGGTTGGTGCCATCTCCACCAGCAAGACCGACCTACGCATAGCCTTCTCCTGCATCGCCGAGGAGCATATCCCCGAGCTGTTCGATATCATCTACCAAGGGGTACAGGATCTGGCCTGATTAAGATTTGATTTGATGATTCATCGAAACAAAAAAGAGCCCGCACAATGTGGGCTCTTTTTTGTTCTCTCGATTTTGCGATTGATCAAGTGGAGAGGCTAGCTCTACCGCACCGATCTACTTCCCCGACGACCAGTCTTGGGGACGGGCCGCTCTGCCACCGGTTTCCCCCTCCGGGGAGGTGTGCCTTTTTTTGCCGGCTCCTGCGCCTGCTTGTCCTTTTTCTTCCTTGCCCTAGACAACGTATCGACCTGCTTGATCTCTCTGACCCGAATACTTCGCTTGGCCGCCAAACGGGGAAATTCTGCAAGGGTCTGTCGCGGGATGGAATTCTTGAGCAGTTTCTCGATGGCAACCAACAGCGGCCGTTCTTCCGGACAGACCAGGGAGATAGCGACCCCCTCTTCTCCAGCCCGGCCGGTGCGACCGATCCGGTGCACATAATCCTCGGGAACCTGGGGCAGGTCGTAATTCACCACATGGGGCAAATGCACGATGTCGAGTCCGCGCGCTGCCACATCGGTCGCCACCAGCACGCGCACTTCACCACGCTTGAACTCCGCCAGGGTGCGCGTCCGGATGGATTGGCTCTTGTTGCTGTGGATGGCGGCCGCCTCAATCCCGTCCAAGCGCAATTCTTCAGTCAGTTTGTCCGCGCCGTAACGGGTGCGGGCAAAGACCAGCACCTGACTCCACCCCCCTTGGCGGATCAGGAACGAAATCATTTCCCGCTTGCGACTTCGTTCCACCTCGTAGACGGCCTGGGTCACCGCGTCGGCGGCGATATTCTTACGTATGACCTCGATCCGCCGGGGGTGATCGAGCAACTCGTCGGCAAGCTGCTTGATGCTCTTGGAATAGGTTGCCGAAAAAAGCAAGGTCTGACGTTTGGCAGGCAGGTATTCGGCAACAGCTTTGATTGCGTCGATAAACCCCAGGTCCAGCATGCGGTCGGCCTCATCAAGAACCAGGAACTCGATTTTTGAAAGGTTCACCGTGCCCCGTTCCGCATGATCGAGCAACCGCCCCGGCGTGGCGACCACAATATCGACACCGCGGTGCAACCGCTCGATCTGCGCCTGAATGGTCACCCCGCCGTAGATCATCGTGGAGCGCAGGGAAAGGCGCCGGGCGAAATTATTCATCTGTTCGCTGACCTGTGCCGCAAGCTCCCGGGTCGGCACCAGGACCAACGCCCGTGGAGCCCGCCGTTTTTGCCGAGGGGGATTTTCAGCCAGTCTCTGCACGATCGGCAGGGCAAACGCCGCCGTCTTGCCGGTGCCGGTCTGGGCGCCGGCAAGCAGGTCGCATCCCTCGAAAATCACTGGGATTGCCTCGGCCTGGATCGGAGTTGGAGCGGTATAGCCTTGGGAGGCAACGGCGTTCAACAGTTCGGCACGCAGGCCGAGGGCTTCAAAAGACATGGACAGTGCTCCTTAGGCAAGGCCTCCCGATACCGAGCCAACCGGAATGGAGGGCACATGCTCTCACTAACGCCCGCAATCTGTTGATCGGGGCGCGTAAAACAAAAACCACAGGAATGTCCCCTGTGGTTCAGGTGTTATCTACGTATAGCATGCCAGCCGTGACGGCGGCAATGCCTTTCTTGTGGAGGGTGGCCTGGCCTTGCCTCCACTTCCCCCTTGTTTGTCCTGCCATTTTCGGTATAGTTTGGCGTCATGGGCATCCTTAACGTCATCACAAGCAGTTCCCTGCAACGCCTCATTGGCCGCATGGCGGCTGATTTCGCCGTGCAGACCGGTTCTCCCCTGGCTCCTGAAACGGTGGTGGTGCAGAGTTCCGGCATGGCGCGCTGGATCGCCATGGAACTGGCGCGCCTGAACGGAATCTCCGCCAACCTGCGTTTCCCCTTCCCCAACGAGCAATTGGAGGAGATCTTCCGCGCCGTATTGCCCGACATCACCTCACCCTCCCCCTTTGCACCCGACGTCATGGCCTGGCGGATCATGGCGGCCTTGCCGGAGTTGCTGGATCGGCCGGGATTCGAGCCGCTACGCCGCTACTGCTCCGGACGCCGGGACAGCCGGGCTTTGTTGCAACTCTCCCGCACAATTGCCGATACCTTCGACCAGTACACCATCTTCCGCCCCGAAGCGCTTTTGGCCTGGGACCGAGGCGACGGTGACAACTGGCAGCCCCAGCTCTGGAGGGCTGTATCATTTGAGTTTCCCGGACAACACCGTGCAGCGCTCCTGCGCCGGTTCAGAGAGCGGTTAGCAGCCGGTCCCATCCCCGCGGGGCGTTTGCCGGGACGCTTCAACCTGTTCGGCATCTCCTACCTGCCCCCCTTCCACCTGGAAGCGATCTCGCTTCTGACCCGGATCGCCGATGTGCGGTTCTACCTGCTCAACCCCTGCGGCGAGTATTGGGGCGACATCATCTCGCGCAAACGGCAGGCTGACCTGCTGCTCCGCCCGGAGTTGCCGGTCGATGCCGATGAATATTTCGAGACCGGAAACCCGCTCCTTTCCTCCTTGGGCACCCTGGGGCAGGAGTTCTTCTCCATGCTTCTCGACAGCGGCGCCGACACGGAGAACATGGACGAAGGGGTTACCCTGCCGACGGGTGCCAGTCTCTTGTCCCTGATCCAGGCAGATATTCTGGAACTGCGCGACAGGAGTTCCGGAAACGCGGAAAAAGGTATCGTCGCGGCCAACGACAACTCCATCCGGGTCAATAGCTGCCACAACCCCATGCGCGAGATGGAAGTACTCTACGACAACCTGCTGGCCATGTTTCAGGAACTGCCCAGCCTGGAGCCGCGCCAGGTCGTGGTAATGACACCGGACATCGAAACCTATGCTCCTTACATCTCGGCCGTGTTCGGCGCAGGCAGCGGAGACAGGCCTGCGATCCCCTACACCATTGCCGATCAGAGCCAGCGACGGGACAACCCGGCCATCGAGACCTTCCTGCGCATCCTGGCCCTCCCCTCCAGCCGCTTCGGTATTAACCGGGTACTGGAATTGCTGGAATCGCCCCACGTAATGGCACGTTTTTCCCTGACTTCCGACGAGTTACAGGATATCCGTTCATGGCTGCGCGATAGCGGCGTCCGCTGGGGGCTGGACCGGGACCACCGCTCTTCCCTCGGTTTCCCCCCCTTTGCCGAGAACAGTTGGCAGACTGCGTTGGACCGAATGTTCTTGGGCTATGCCATGGTCCCCGACCATAACCGGCTCTTTGGGGAAATGCTCCCCTACCCCGGTATCGAGGGGACCCGTGCCACGGCCCTGGGCAAACTGGCCGGGTTCATGGGTTCAGTCCGCGAGGCCGCCGCCCTTCTGGGACGCCCGCACACTCTGGTGGAGTGGGCGGAGTGTCTCGCGTCGGTTGCCGACAGCCTGCTCAGTCCGGTCGAAGCAGCGGATACCGGCCTCAAACCGCTGCACGAGGCTTTTGGGCAGCTCAAGGACATGCAGGAAAAGAGCGGTTTTTCCACAACCCTCGACCCGGAGGCCCTGACCGACCACCTCACGACCCTACTCGACCGGCCGGGGGCCTCCTACGGTTTTCTGGGGGGCCGCGTCACCTTTTGCGCCATGCTCCCCATGCGCAGCATCCCGTTCCGGGTGGTGTGCCTGACCGGCATGAATGACGGTGTCTTTCCACGGGTCAAACGCTCGCCTGGCTTCAGCCTGCTGGCCGGCAAGCGCCGTCGCGGCGACCGGTCGCTCCGGGACGAAGACCGCTACCTATTTCTTGAGGCTCTCATGTCGGCCACGGAACGCCTCTACATCAGTTATACCGGCCAAAGCGAGCGGGACAACAGCGAACTTCCTCCCTCGGTAGCGGTCAGTGAACTGCTGGACTACGTCAAGATGGGGTTCGTGACCGATGGTTCAGGTGGCGAACAACGCCCTCCGGCTGTGGCGACACACCATCGCCTGCAAGGCTTCAACCCTGCCTATTTCAACTCCAAAGGGGATGGGGCACTGTTCAGCTATGCGCAGGGCACCTGCAAGGCACTGGAAACCAGGCGAACCGCCGGCCGCCGGTCTCTCCCCTTCATAGCAGGGGAATTGCCGGAACCGGACGGCACTTGGCGCGAAGTGGAGTTGGACGACCTGATCCGCTTCTTCACCAATCCGGCTGCCTATTTCCTGGCTCTACGCCTGGGAATACGCCCCGTCAGGCCCGGCAGCGAGGCCGAAGAGCGGGAAGCCTTCAGTCTGGACGGACTGACGGGATTCAACCTGAAACAGGAGATGGTAGCGCTTTTGCTCGAAGGAAATGATTGCCGGGGACTCTATACCGCAGCCCGTGCCGCTTCCCGGCTACCGCCGCTGGCTGCCGGGCAGGTTGCATTCGACAGGGCACTGGACGAGGCGCGGGGCTTTCGTGACCGGCTTGCCCCTCATCTCGCCGACCACCTGGCCCCCCTGCCGTTCTCCCTGGAGTTGGGCGCATTCAAACTTTCCGGGACCATGAATGGCATCCGTCGTGAACGCCTGCTTCGCTACCGTTGCGCTCGCCTCAGATCCAGGGACCGGCTTGCCCTCTGGATCGAGCACTTGGCGCTCTGCTGCGCTCCGGCCCACGGTTACCCGCGGGAAAGTCTCCTGGTATGCCGCGACAGCATGCTCTCCCTACCACCTCTGGAGGATGCGGCCCGCTTGCTGGAAGACTTGCTCGATATCTACGGCAGTGGGTTGCGCTGCCCCCTTCCCTTCTTCCCCGAAACCTCCTACAGTTTTCTGAAAAAGGGACAGCAGGAGGCGCAACGAAGCTGGTTCGGTGCCCCCTTCAGCCGACTGAAGCCGGAGTCGGCCGACCCGGCCTTCACGTTCTGTTTCGGGCGTAACAACCCGCTTGAGGACACCTTTGAACAGCTTGCCGAAAGGGTTTTCGGGCCGTTCCTGACGGTGGCTCGGGAGGGTGCACCATGAAGCCGCTCACCCCCGGAGACATCGGCCTGTCCGGCCTCAATCTGATCGAAGCCAGTGCCGGCACCGGCAAGACCTGGACTATTGCGGCACTCTACATCCGGTTGCTGCTGGAGGGCGAACTACGCCCCGAAAACATCCTCGTGGTAACCTATACCAAGGCCGCCACGGCCGAACTGCGCGACCGTATCCGCCAACGTATCGCAACAACGCTGGAGTTGTTCACCGCAGGCATCAAGGCGCGGGACGAACTGGAAGCGTTACTGCTGAAACGCTGCCGCAAACGGGACCGGGCGGTCCGCTTGCTTACCAGGGCACTCTACTCTTTCGACGATGCGGCCATCTTCACCATCCACGGCTTCTGCCAACGCGCGCTGGCGGAGAACGCCTTTGAAAGCGGCTCCCTGTTCGACACCGACATGACGGCCGACCAATCGGCGTTGGTGCAGGAGGCGGCCGACGATTTCTGGCGTACCGCCCTCCTGGGCCGCAAGGACGCCTTTCTGGAACGACTGGTGGCGGAGGGGCTCACCCCGGAATCGCTCCTGACGCCCTTCAGAGGGCATGTGCAGACGCCGGGCCTGCATATCGTGCCCGAGACAAAAGGCACGGTTTTCAACACTGTCGCCGCACGGCGCGACGAATTGTTTCGCCAAGCGCTCCCCATCTGGAAGGAGGAGCGGGATGGCATCCTCACCATGCTGAAACGTCCCGGCCTCCATCAGGCCAGTTACAAACCGGCCCAAATCGAGGCCGCGGCTGCCCTGCTGGATGCCTGGTTTGACGGTTTGCCTTCCCTAAGCTGCGACAGGTTGTTGCTCTTCACCAGTGAGCACCTTGAGAAAAAAACCACCAAAGGGAACGAAGTTCCTTGTCATCCGTTCTTCGTGCTCTGCCAGCGTCTGTACGAGGCTTGCCATGAGGCCGATCATGCCTTTGGCGAGGAATGGGCTCACCTGCTGTCCCGGTTTCACGCCTGGCTGCTGGAAGAACTGCCCCGCCGGAAGAGGTTGCGCAACGTGCGCAGTTACGACGACCTGCTGCTGGACCTGCACCGGGCGCTGGAAGGGGACGGCGGCGACCAACTGGCCTCCAAGCTGCGGGAACGCTACCATGCGGCCCTGATCGACGAGTTCCAGGATACGGACCCTTTGCAGTGGCGCATCTTCGGACGCTTGGCGGGGCTGAATGGGAAGCAGGTGTCAAGCGGCTCGACAAAGATTGCGCCATACCCCCTCTACCTGATCGGTGACCCTAAACAAGCTATCTACAGTTTTCGCGGGGCCGACCTCTTCGCGTACCTGGAGGCGGCCCGTTCCGTGGACGATGCCATGCGCTGGGGACTGGACACCAACCGCCGCTCGACGGCGGCCCTGGTCCAGGCGGTCAACACCGTTTTCAGGGCGGACGATCCCTTCCTCTGCGGTGCCATTGGTCATGGACCGGTCAAATCGGGCCGCGATCCCCATGACGGGTTGCTGGTCGACGGGCGGCCCGACACCGCGCCACTGCGCTTCTGGATCTACCCACGCTTGGCGGAAAAAGTTCCCGCCAAGGGGGAAGCCCGTGGGCCGATTGCAGCCGCTGTAGCCGCAGAGATTGCCCGTTTGCTGGCGGGACCGTACCTGCTGCGCAACGCCGGAGAGGAGCGGAACCTCCTCCCCGGCGATATCGCCGTACTGGTGCGCACCCACACCCAAGCCAACTTGATCCAGGAAGCACTGACAACTCGAGGCATCCCATCGGTACAGCAGGGCAACATGACCATCTTCGAGACCCCTGAAGCCCTCGACCTGCTGCGCATACTAAGGGCAGCCGCCGAGCCATACCGGGAACCCCTGGTAACAGAGGCGCTTCTGGGGGGATTGGGGGGACTCAACGTAGACATGGTGGTCGCGGCGCAGGAGGATGGTTGGAAATGGGAACGGTGGCTGGAGTCTTTCCACGGCCTGCGGGAGGCGTACCATTCCGGCGGCATCATGTCCCTGGCCTCGTTCCTCCTGGATGGCTGCGGGGTACGGGAACGGCTGCTCTGCCTGCCCGACGGCGAGCGGCGTCTGACCAACCTGCTCCACTGCGTGGAACTGCTTCACGGGTTCGCTCAAGAGGGTGACGACGCCATCGAATCCCTGATAGCCTGGCTGGAACAACGCATAACCGGCATAACCTCTGACGAGACCGCCCTGCTGCGCCTGGAAACGGACGACAATGCCGTCAGGATCGCAACCATTCATGCCAGTAAAGGGCTCCAGTATCCTCTCGTCTTTCTCCCCTTTGTCTGGGACGTTCCGGCAAACGGCCCCGAACAGGTGATCTTTCATGACGCGGCTGGCCACCTGACTCTCGACCTCGGCTCCAGCCAGCAACAGGAGCACAGACAGGCGGCCTGCCGCGAGCGGGATGGGGAGGCTGCACGCCTGCTTTACGTCGCCCTTACCCGTGCCGAATTCCGCTGCTACGTCGTCTGGGGCGCCATCAGCCAGGCCGACGCCTCACCCCTGTTCCGCCTGATCCACGGTCTCGGCTCGCCACCGTTGAAGGAGTTGGACGATGCCGCTGTCCTGGCGGCGCTACGGGAGCTTGAAGAGGCGGCGTCCGGCATTAACTCCGAGATCATGCCGCCACCCGAACCAACGCCCGCGTACCGTCCACCAACAGAGGACGACCGGCCTCTGGTCTGCCCCCCGTTCACCACCAGTATCCTTACCGATTGGCGGGTCTCCAGCTTCAGTTCTCTGGCAGGTGGGTTGGAGCGCCATCTACAACCCCAGGATTACGACACCCTGGTTGTCGGCGCCGCTACGGAAACGGGAAATGATGAGCTCCTCGAGCGCGAACGTGGCGGCATCTTCGATTTTCCCCGTGGTGCCGCCTCAGGGACCTGTCTGCACGAGATCTTCGAGCGGTTGGACTATGCCCGGATGGAGCAAGCGGACATCACCCGGGCTGCGGCCGAACGACTGCGAGCCAACGGTTACAGCCAGGATTGGCTTCCGGCGGTCAGCGCCATGGTTACGGATGTGACCCGGACAGCTCTCCTTCCTGACGACCCGGACTTTTGCCTCTCCCGCCTGCAGCCCGGATCGTGGCGAGCGGAAATGGAATTTTTCCTGCCAATCAGGCAACTCTCACCCGACGCGCTCAGGGCGCTCTTCGACGGTCAACTCGACCAACAAGTGCACGGCGATTTCAGCCGGACCCTGAACGAACTCAGCTTCAAACAGGTGCGCGGCATGCTGCAAGGGTTTATGGACATGGTCTTCGAGCATAACGGTCGCTACTACATCATCGATTGGAAATCCAACCACCTGGGCTATCGGCGGGAGGAATACGGCCCTGCCGGTCTCAGGGAGTCGATGGCACGACACTCCTACGTCCTCCAATACCACCTCTACACGTTGGCCCTGGACCGGATACTGCGCCTGCACTTACCGGAATACGACTACGACACCCATTGCGGCGGTGCCATCTACGTCTTTCTGCGAGGGGTTTCGCCAGTATCGGCCCAATACGGCATTTACCGTGATAAACCCTCGTCCGCATTCATCCGCCGGGCAGGCGAACTGCTGTTAGCGAGCGGTGAGACAGCCATGAAACATAATGTTTAGGTGATCAGCCCGCTTGTCGCAAAACGAACGAGCCCGGACGTTATCCGCCCGGGCTCGTTCACCTTCGATACAGGGTCAAAAAACTTATTTGAATTTCTCCAGATACTTCTTGATCCCCCCCTCGAATATCTCCTCAATCTCATTTTTGGGATGATCCTTGGCATAGTGTCTGAAATAATTAAAGATGAACAGCGTGATCATCAGGAAAACAAGGGTATAGCCAAGCCGCCTTCCGATGGTGGCCCAGTTAAGCAGGGGCGCCGCCTTCTGTTCTTCGTTCCCGGCAGAGGGGCCGTCCCGAAAGATGAATTGTTCGCGCAACTGGCGTATCCGTTTGAGCTGGACATTGGAGATGTGATTGATGATGGCGTCCCGGTCCCGTTCGTCGATAAAAACGAACTGCAGGCCGGTATTGAAGTATTCCCGATCCTTGCCGGCAGCATAGTTGCGGTTGGCAGTGATGACTCGCGCCACAATATCTACGATACGGCGCGGCATGGGAACCAGTATTTCCAGCAGCACATAGACGCCGCTTTCAAACTCCTGGTGGGTTATGATGCGCACGCCACCACCGCTGATATTGGCAGCCAGCGGAATAATAGTGTCCCAAGGGTCGCTCTGTTCCTCAACCAACTCCTCGTCCAACTCTTTGTCCTCGTCTACGTCCTCCCCATCGTCTTCCTCTGTTTGTTCAAGCCGCCGTTCCGGCGGAAGCTCCGCACTGCCCAGGACTAGACTGCTGTCCCAGCGTTTTTGCCTGCGTTCGGCATCTGCGGCTTGCCGCTGCTCGCGGCGCTCCATCCACTCCCGCTTGAGCGTATCCACGTTCTGCTCAAAGGAGATATAATACTTGAGCGGCAAAAAGGCATCGATGCGGTAAAATTCGCGTAATTCGTCGGAGACTATTTCGCCGATCAGGCGGAGGAGTATTTCACGGGCAGGGCCTTCGGCAACGATGATGGCCCGGCAACTGTAGCCGCTGTCATCCTTGCCGCCTCGCAGGTCGAGGATCTGGCCCACATGGAGCGAAACGTTGAGGGGTAATTGGTCGCGGGAAAGCTGGAGGGAGACGAAATCCTCGTCGATCTCGTGGATTATGGCCCCGTCGCGGAACACCCCGGCATTCGCCAGGGGGATGCCGACGACGACCTTCATGCCGACGGAAAAATAATTGGCGTAAATGTCGAAATCATTCATGGAGCAAAATCACCAAGGGGAACAACCTGCCGGCGCTCTTCAGCTGGGATGTCATTCCAGAGAGTTGTTCAACGCTTCGAGCAGTTCGACGATACCGACCTTGTGAACGCCGGCGCCGTGTTCGATGGTTTCGAGGTCGGCGATCTGGCATTCGTAGCAGTCAAGATGGTAGCGCTGGAATACCGGAAGTGTTTCAGGGTGTTGCCTGATAATGTCGGCGATAATCATGTCTCGTGTGATCATGGTATGCACCTCGCTTGCCGGCAAAAAAAGATGGGCTCTTGAGCGCCGGGAGAGTTCTGCTTCGTTGCACGTTTTGGTTCCGTTCGGCACCGCCCCGTTGGCGGCCGTTCACTCGAGTCCGAATTTCGTCTTCAGGGCGGACTTTACCTCTGGAGGAACAAACCGGTCAATATTTCCATTCAGCAGGCAGACCTCCTTGACGATGGAGGAAGAAAGATACCCATATTGGAGGGAAGTCATCATGAACAGCGTCTCCACGCCCTGACCGATCGTGCTGTTCATCTGGGCGATCTGGAATTCGTACTCAAAGTCCGATATGGCGCGAAGCCCCCTGATGATCACATGTGCTTGTCGCGAGGATACATAATCTATCAGAAGGCCGCTGAAGGTGTCAACCACCACCCGCCGTTCATCCTTGAACACGGCGCGGATCAGACTGACTCGCTCGTCGATTGAAAACAGGGGATTTTTCTGGGAATTGGCAGCCACCGCCACCACCACCTCATCAAAAATCTTCAATCCGCGGTTTATGATATCCAGATGACCATAGGTAATGGGATCAAAGGAACCAGGATAGACTGCGATCTTCTTCATGCACCCTCCAGTGTCAAAAACTCCAGCGCCGTGTCACCGTAGACCCGGCGGTCAACCCTGATAAGTGTTCCCACCCGCTCCGGCAAAGGGTTACGTGCTGCGCACTCTACGATCAGGAGCCCATCATCCGCCAGCAGGGACAGGCCGCCCACGGCCTCCGGCACGGTGGTGTAAAGAGCCGAGGCATAGGGAGGGTCAAAGAACACCACGTCAAAGCGGCGTCCCTGGGCTGCAAGAAGCCGCAAGGCCTTGAGACAATCAACGGCAAGAATCTGCGACTTGGCGGTGAATCCGGTGGCCTCCAGATTCTTCTCCAGAACAACCAGTACGCGCCGCTCCTGTTCCACAAAACACCCAAAACCGGCTCCCCGGCTCAGGGCTTCGATCCCAAGACTCCCGGTCCCCGCGCAGATATCAAGAACCTGCGCTTGACCCAGTTCGCGGCGGCTCGTAATGATGCTGAAAAGTGCTTCCCGGACCCGGTCGGCTGTTGGACGCGTCTGCATCCCCCGGGGCGCCGCAAGCCTCATCCCCCGCACACTTCCCGCAATTACACGCATCTCCGGCGTCGCCTTTCCCGTATACTCTATCTGCCGGAAACTACCTTAAAACAGTATAGGCGTCAAGCCGGAAGCACTCCAGGCAAAAATGAGTTGCCGAAGAAAAAACAGTTGAAAACAAACCATGCTCCAGTACAATAGCGCAGTCGGCCTTATCCTTGAAAATGTTGGGAAATTCACGTGAAAACAGGACGAACAACAACATGCCGTTTCGTGGGTCTCATGATGCTGGCAGCCTTCATGGGAGTTGTTGTGCCGGGAAGTGCCCCGGCCGTCCAATGGCGCCCGCTGACCCGTACCACGCACCATGATGTCGCTCTCGACATGGATTCGTTGAAGCTGACCCCGCTGGGCAGGGTTACCGTGTGGCTGCGGTTTACCCCCCTGGGCGAACCGCAACGCAAACTCGCCGCCACCGAATATGGTGAAAAGCTGTATCGGCTCCACCTGGAATACTATGAAATCGACTGTAGCGAACAGTCCGACGTTCTGCAACTTATCGACATCATCGGACCGGACGGGAAAAGATTGGCCAGAATGAAAGGCGGCGGCCCGCTGGCTGCCATTTTCCCCGGCTCTACCCTGGATCTGGCGGCCCAAAAGGTGTGTCCCTCATTTGAAAACGAGGCGGTCCCGGACGAGGAGGTGGAAGCGCCGGACAGCAGCGACGCAACGAAGACGGACACGCGCCAAATATCCGAAGACATCCGAGCCCGTATCTCCGGAGCGCTCCAAAAGACGCAAACGGAACCGGATAGTCAGGCTGCCTGGCGTGACTTGGGAAATGCCTATTACGACGGCGACCAGCCGCAACAGGCCATCGAGGCCTATGACCGGGCACTGGCACTCTCACCCGAAGATGCCGATGTGCTCAACGACCAGGGGGCCATGTATCGCCAGTTGGGCGATTTTACACGAGCCCTGGCGAATTTCGAGAAGGCGCTCAAAATAGCGCCCAACAACCTTGAAAGCCTTTATAATGTCGGCTACGTCAATGCCTTCGATCTGAACCGTATGGGAAGAGCGCTGGAGGCGTGGCGCCGCTACCTCGAGTTGGACCGGACCAGCGAGACAGCCCGCCAGGTGCAGGGCTTCATCGAGCGTTACGGGAAATAACACGCCATTCCCACGGGCGGTAAAACGGGCAATCCTCCTTGTGCTGTTGCTACTATTGCGAAATATGATACCTTATAGTCATGGAGGATACGACTATGACACTTCGCTATTTTATACGCTCGCTTCTCGCTCTTCTGGTTGCGACAATCTTCGGTTGCGGCGGAGGTGGTGGAGGCGGGGGAACAACGGCAGATACTACGCCGCCAAGTGTATCCATCAGCGCTCCGGCCAGTAACTCGTCGGTAAGCGGAACCGTTGCGATTACGGCCAGTGCGAGCGACAACGTCGGCGTAAGCAAGGTCGAGTTCTATGTTGGCGGGATATTGCAGACCACAGCGACGACCTCTCCCTACACGTTTAGCTGGGACACCTCGTCTCTGTCGGCTGGGACCTATAGCCTCACGGCCAAAGCATACGACGCCGCAAACAACTCCACAACTTCCAGTGCAGTTTCCGTGGCGGTGAATGGTTCCATAACAGGCCCGGCCAATGCCACCCTCACCCTGAGCATACCGAGCCTGCCCGCAAACACCCTTGCGGGGGGGGCGATACTCACCATCAATCTGCCGTCGGGGGTTGTGCCGGCTGTTCTCTCCGGCACCGACGCGTCGGGTTCGGTGACCTCTATTGGAGGGGCCATAGGCAGTCTTTTGATCGCCGATTTCAGCTCTTCCCAAATAACATTCGCCAACGTAACCCTGAACAGCTTCGGCACCGGCAACTTCATGATCGTGAACTGTGTTGTCCCCTCAGGAGTGACCGTCTCCCCAAGCGGCTTTTCGGTGCTGAATCCCCAGGTTTTTGACTCTGTCGGAACCCCGATACCTTCGGCAACCATCGCCATGTCGGTATTGTTGCGATAACCGCAGTATGCGCCCGTAGCTCAGCCGGATAGAGTCCCTGGCTTCGAACCAGGTTGTCGGGAGTTCGAATCTCTCCGGGCGCGCCAATATTTACAGGAACTTACACTAATAGAACCAAGTCATTTTCATGTTGATATCGGATACTGTTGCCGTTTTGTTGCCGTTTTATTTTATCAACTTTAAAAAAATTGATTGGCCCCATATGAAATAGCATGAAACATTCCTCTATTTTTTAATACGCTATAAACACAACTCATAAATTAAGCTGACATTAATATTCATCAGGGAACAATACCGTCGTCACCGACCGGTCCCATTCCGTTATTATCCATACCGGCGTCAATCCCTCCCGCGTATAGGCTGAGAATAATCGCTCCCCATCCAACAGTGCTGATTCATTTGCCAATTTGTCCGCCGCGCCTATTTCCCCCCAATCTCCTGCCATATGCCGATTCAATGATGTATATATGTGAGTGGCAAATTCGGGGTTCTCGGTCATCAAGTCATGTACGCTTCTGGTTAAGATTATCTGCCCTAGATTGAATATCATAGCGTAGGCTCCTTTCGATATTTGCAAAGTTATGATGTTGGCTACAGCAGGCCGTAGCTTACGAATGATTTATAACTGTCGCCGATGATGATGTGATCGAGCACCCGCACCCCAATAATCTCGCCCACCTCCCGTAACCGCTTTGTTATCTCGATATCTTCCCTGCTTGGTGTTGGGTCGCCGGTCGGATGGTTGTGAAGCAGGATGATGGCCGATGCCGATGACAGCAGGGCCGTTTTGAACACTTCCCGTGGGTGGACGATGCTTTGGTTCAGGGAACCGACCGATACTTCGTCAACGCAGCAGATACGATTTTTGCCGTCCAGGTGGATGGCAAAGAAATATTCCTTAGTTTCCTGCCGCAGGAAGCCGAATGTGGCAAAGACCTGATCCGGGCTGCTGTACCTGGTGAATGGCTGGAGATAGCTGTTGACCTCTTCCTTAATGACCAGGGTTTCATACACCGCCCTGATTTGCTTGAGCTTGAGTTTTCTGGATTTTGCCGGGGCCTGTTCCTGGCCGAATAAGTTGTCAATTGTCACGGTTTGTCCTCCTGAGCCGGTTGGAATTAAAGTCGGTGGTACAGCCGTTGGTTTCCAGGATTGACCAGAGATCGCCCAAGGCCGAAGCAAGCAGTTCGGCGTCATCTACGCCGATGTCGTATTCCTCGATTGTCCCTGTTAATGTTTCAATGCTTCTGATTGCTGCCGCAACAGCCTGCAATATTCTGCGGTCGATCTGCCCTTCCGGAGAGAGCTTTAAACTCATGGATCACCTCCTTACATTTTTTGTGAATAGGACTTCTCGCTACAGGATCAAATTAATGTCGTTCAAGGCGCAACCGTGCCGTACGACTGTTTATGCTTGATTTGGGCACAAAATCAGTCACTGATATTTTTCAAACTTTTGCTGATGACCAACTACGGAACCAATAAATTCCTGGTGGCCACTCATATGTCGTGTGGGAAAAGTTGAAAAGCTGGGAGAACGGCTTGTAAAGCGGGTTAGAAACAAAAAGTTGCCGTTGAAACAGCAGCGGCTCTACGGCGAGGGGCTATACGCTAATTTTCCTTAGCAGGAGGCATTCTCGCTCATTGGTGCAACCCAAAACATACTTGTACTCGTCAGCATTTATTATTTTTTTGATTTTCTTATCTAGCCAGTCTAAATGAATTCTTAAGTTTGGGGCTTGTCCGGTTGCCGAGATAAATTGTACGGCATCAGTACCGATAAACCTCTTGGAGCGGGGCAAAGGATCATAGCAATATAGCCACCCTTCTTCAAATCGAAGGCCAAGTATGTAATGCCAGGTATCCCGGTTCAGCTGTACACACAACAATGCCGCGCCATTTGAATTAATGCACCGAACGATCTTGCTCTGTTGCTGGAAATGCACTTGGTTGCCGGTGATGAATTCCGACTCAATAACAAAATTATTGAAATTTTTTTCCTTATAGTGGCTAAGCCAAAAACCTAGATCCTGAATCGCGCGACTTGATGTCCCACGGTAGGCTTTGATGTCCAGACACTCCTTATAAATTTGTCGGACAATGAATGGTGGAATTTCTCTCCTGTCAAATAGATAGCTCAACGCATTTATTATCGTGGTCGGCACGCAGTCATAATCAGAAGTTTGTTGCCTAAATGGTACTTTCATTGTTGCTCCATTTTCTAATCACCTCATGTATTTGAGTATTTCAGCTACAGCGTTGCCTTCTTTCACAACGACATTAATGTATCGTTGCGGCATAAATCTTTGACCAAGTGCAGGACGAACCCGTACGAAACTAGAAATATACTGAAATATATGCAAATTATTGCTGGAATGGGGATTTGAAGAGGAAAAACAGGTGAGCTTTACAACGACAAAAACAATTGATGAAATATACATATTCAACAATATTAATGATACACTTGCAAAATAAAGTGTCGCTAAAAACACATTTTGCTATTTTATTAATTATAACATATTTTACGCTTAATAGCAATTATTTATTGTTTATTATCAGATACTTATGCATTTAAAAGGGTAGTTTGACTCTGTTAGCATTGATATTGAACTCGCTGGCCCTCACAGTTCCACCGTACTTTTCCGGCACTGACATTCCCATGCTGCGGAATATTGAACCAGATGCGGTCTCCTGGTGAATGCCTAAAGAATGTCTGATTGCACACTCTAAAATTATTGGATGCTCTATAACTTTGCTGTTAAAATTTTGTTGTAGGCATTGCAAATGGTGGCTACAATAGTTTCAACGTCATTTATATTGTTGTACCTTCCATATGAAATGCGAATAGCAGATTTAGCTTGCTGTTCAGTTAATCCTAATGCCATTAGCACATGTGAAGGTTTGCCTTTTCCAGATGTGCAAGCTGAGCTTGTAGATACACATATTCCCTTTAAGTCCAATAAATGCATAAGCGATTCGCCTGTAACACCATTAAAGACTATGTTTACAATTCCTGGCAACCTATTACTTTCATCACCATTAATAATAATACCTGGAATTTGAGTTCGTATCCCGAATATCGTTGCATGCACAAAAACCGATAGTTTATCGGCCATTGCTGTCATATCATTTACGCTTTCACCAATGGCATATCCCGTTGCCACAATTCCCGCAACATTCTCAGTTCCGGCACGAACCCCGCGCTCTTGCTCTCCTCCGAAGATCAAAGGAGGCAGTGAGGCGCCGTTCCTTTTGTAGAAAATGCCCGTTCCTTTTGCTCCATTGAATTTGTGGCTGGATGCAGTCAGGAAATCTACTCCAAGTTCCTTGACAATGACGGGGATATGTCCGACAGCTTGAACTGCATCAGTGTGAAACAAAACATTGCGCTCACGCAGATATTCCCCGATTTCAGCAACTGGTTGAATTGTCCCGATTTCATTATTTGCGAGCATAATAGAAACAAGTTTAGTATCGGAGCGAATGGCTTCCTTTATGTCGTCTAACGAAACGCGTCCCCTGCCATCAACAGGCAGGTAAGTCACAGCTATACCCTTACGCTCAAGTGAATGGCATGCATCGAGCACAGAGTGATGCTCGATTGAAGATGTAATAACATGTCCATTGTTGACGGAGGACAATACCCAGCTATTGCTCTCAGAACCACCTGAAGTAAACACGATTTCAGAAGGCTCTGCTCCGATAGCCCCGGCAACCTGCTGGCGAGCCTGTTCAATGGCACATTTTGCTTTTATTCCGAGTGAATACTGGCTGGAAGCGTTGCCATATTGCTCCTGCAAAAAAGGGAGCATTTTCTCTAAAACACTGTCAGATATTCTTGTCGTAGCAGCATTATCGGCATAAATCAAAGTATCGCCTCTTTCAAAATAATTCACAGCCTTGCCGCTTAAAACCTTCTATCATCTCTTTCAATTCCTCTTCCGTCGTCTCGAAGTACGCTGCCATACACGTCATACACATCATCCGTTCAACCTGCTGATTTATGAGTTTTTTGTTAAGTCCAATCTCATTTTTGGAAAGCTTCTCTTTGGCGCAATAGGCACAATTGATTTGTTTTCCTCTGTTCATTAATCTACCTCGCGTAACGTATATGCGGCTACGTTCTTCCCTCCGTATTCAAGCGGGTCTATCTTCTGCAATTGTTGTCGAATCACCGTTCGCATCTGTACGGCGGGCCGCAGACAGTATCGCTTGAACTCCCCTCTGTCAATACCGTCCGGCTCTGTAGCGTGCGGGAACAGCAGTTTGAGGTAGGCTGTGCATAGCCGTAAAACCGCTTCAGTGTCACGGGTGTCCGCCCCAGAAGGATAGTCCACCAGTCTTTCGACGACATGCCGGTAAATCATTGTTTCCGCCGGCTGACGCAGCAAATGCATGATTTCAGAAAAATACTCCGTGTTCAGCGCCCAACCGCAGATCTTCAGGTTCTCACTCATGCGTGGAATGTCACGCCCACGGATAAAACCGTGGAATCGGTCCAGCAATGCCGACTCGTGAAACACTTCCGGTAGCCTCTGGAACATATCTTTGGTTTCGTCCATCTCTGTTTGCAGGATGTTCCCAAGCAGGATGACACCGGCCCCGCCTATGATACGGTTCTTACCGACTGTAATCTCCCCACTTTCCATGTAGGCTTTCAGCCCGCCCTGCATTTCGCTCGGGTCATGGAAGTTGATCGACTGGATTTCGTCCAGTGCCACAAAGTCGTTCGACGCGATCAGGCCGGGGCTCTTCCCATTGATATCTCCGAACATCTTCGCCCGCGTCAGCGTCCCCCCACTGACCAGCCAGCCGTATTTCCCTACCCGCCCGAACATATACGACTTGCCAGTCCCCTTGGGTGCCAGCTCTATCAAATTCAGACGCGGTTCGATGAACGGCAACAGGCGCGTCAGTACCGTATGTTTCTGCACCCAGTCTTCGTAACCTTCCGGGTTGTAGTCGATCGCACCCAACACAACGTCGATCCATTCCTCAGTTGTGAACTGACAGCGGGCCTCTCTATAGGCGTCCAGATCTATCGAGTACGGACAGAAATTCTTGTACTCTAAGAGCGTGAAACATCCACGCGAATTCTCGTCGTCCGGGCTCCGGTACCCAAGTTGTACTAGTCCCCAGCCGCCAGCAGTTTTTACGACATCATCTTTGATCCTGTTCCAGACATAGTCCTCGATCAGCGTTTCCGCATGCCCCAGACCCAATTCCGGAATCGCGAATGTGTACTCGTTGGACCGCACAATGAATTGGATTTCAATTTTGGCCAGAAACTTCTTCGTGCGCCCCTCACTTCGCGCCACGTCCTTCAATTCCAGTAAATTCTCCCGGCGCGGAATAATTTCGTAAATGTATTTTCGTAAAGCCTCAGCATCGTGGATTCTCCCGTCCGATTCCGCCTTGCGCTTCAAAATCCAATCCCGTAAGAACGACGGAATCGACGCCGCTTTGAAGATCGCCACGATGTTTGGGGCCTTAAAGACCGTTGTGTCCGGAAATGCCGCTCGCAGTTTTTCAGTATTGACCATGTTTGATTGCCCTCGTTGAAACTACAAATCGAAATCGTCTTTCTCAACAATCTGCGCCCGTTTGCCATCAGTCTTTGCCTTTGTCACGAACTGCCCCAATTGCGAGAAAATCACTACCGGCACCAGCCGCTCTTCCAGCGACGCGCCGCCGTGTAGCTCAAAGCCCTGTCCGCCCCCCCTCTTGGGCAGCCGGTCATACCCACGTATCACCCAATACCTGCCATCCATAGTTTCTTCCAGTTCCGGTGGGCATCCACCTTGCGCCGCCCGCTCTCGGTAGCGCCAATCGGCGACTTCCGCGCCAGCCTCACAGGTAAGCGTCCGCGCCAGCCTCGGTTCGGCCTGCCATGCCAACACCGCTAACCGTGAACTTCCGTGGTCTGCTGTGACAAGCACTCGCTCAAATCGCGTCAGCCCCTCCGCCACGCGCGGCAACACATCACTGCCGATCACATCCAGCGCCGCAGCCAGATTTTCCTCCGTGCGCCGGGTCTCGTGCGCTTCCGCTCCATTGTGCGCAATGTTGTCGAAGCGCTTAATGTCCGGCAACCGTCGTGTGACATCTGGCCAATAGATGTTGTTGAATATCGTAGATGTCGGCAAATGCACCTCGCTGACCGCAATCGAATCCACGCCTATATTCCGTTGTAACGCCAGTGCTACCAACATCGGCAACCATTCCACGCCCATCGCGTCCACCACCAGTAACGCGCACCCGTTGTCCGAGGTATACCGTTGCACCATTGCGTCCCGCGATTGTACCGAACTCGGGGGGGCCACCCGTTTTGCCTTCTCATAAAACTCCGGCGTCATGCGACCAGCTATTTTCAGTTCTCGGTATTCCATGAAATATTCTTCCAACATCTCGTCGCCAAAAACGAGATCGGTGTTCAGATACGCTGCCGCTTCTGGATACACATCTTTTACGACGTTTGACACAATGCTATCTACTGAGCAACGCCGCAGTAATTCTGCCAGCTCCGCGTCAGTTCTGCAATTCAACCAAGGCGCAACTCGCGACGTGGATTCACCCGCACAACGCGCGATGAATTGCCGGATTTCCGCGTCGGATCTGCTAACGTCTGCTTCCCGTATAGCATTCCTGCGTTCGCCAGCATATACCAATGATTCATCCAGCCATTCCACGGCACCCGCTACGTATGCGGAGCGGAAGTTGCCGACATGGACCCCCTCTTGCTTTACGACACACTCAAGGTAACTCCCCTTGTATGCGATGTATTTTACCAACCACAGTACTGCCTCGCGTTTAGCCCCTCTGTGCTCGTCAAACACACGCAAGACGCACTTTGTGACTCCATTTTCCGGAAAAAATAGCTTCTTGAGCGTTTCCGAAAGCGTCTTTTCCACACCTTCTTTGCCCTGCTCGCACATCCACCGCAAGGCATCTTCGGACAATCCCGAATCATCCACGCCGTAAAACACGCGAGCGAAATCCCGCAGACACACTACCTGCCGTACCTCGGCGCTTAGCCCAGCTAATTCTCGCCCTTCCGAGGCAACCACAATCCGCCTGACAAAGCTGTCACTCGGATGTTCTTCGGTATATCGCAAATACTTCTGAAATGTGTCGCATGCTTCCGGGATGAATGATGCTAAATCGTCCCCGACCAGCATCACCTCCGTACGTCCAGCAAACTTCGGCACATAATCTCCAGAAATTTCAATCAATTGTTTCCCCTGGCGGTAGCGTGGATTAGCGAAAACATTCTTGAGTATCAAATCCGTGCCGTCATCGCTCCGCAAAAAGCAAACAGCATCCCGCTCTGACGTACCGTCTACCCATTCGCGTAAAGCGACAATCGCAGCCCGCTTATTCTCGTCCGTTAACAACGCAAGATAACCTGGCAGCCCCAGAAATACTACAGCATTACCGCTTGCCTCCTGTGCCGACATCACATCGCGTACCCGACCGAAAACTTCGTCAGGCATTGGGAGCCACGCGCCTTCCCTCACTATATCGCTCAAACGAAACTCAATGCCGCCGCGCTCTTGGTAGAACCTGCGTAGCGCTGTCCAATCTCCCGGAGGCACGATTACCACCCGCGCCTTCGCCTTCGCGAGGGGATTCATGATGTATTCGCAATACTCGCTCAGTGTCATGGTATCACTCCAGCACCGAAAGCCCTACATCGGGAATTTGATCAATCATCTTCAGGAGCAGTATCTTCGCCTCGGCATCAGGAAGCATATTCACCTTTTCTGTAGCCTGCTTCCGCGCATGACTCTCATACCTCTGCTTGACGAATGCCTCAACCGCATCGCGAAGCTCTCCATCCGTCAGCCATCGGCCCGGTGCGTCACCCAGTTTTCTGCATAACCAATCACTCAGATCACCGGCACTGAACACGATCTTCTGATAACGTGGGGGCAGCACCCGTTTGAGGAATTTTTCACCTGCCGTGGCCACGTCTACAAATGCCCCCTCTTTTTCAAGTTCGTCATGCACGGACTGTAAGCGTTCCGCCGACACCCCTCCCGGCCTTGTAACCGCATCGACGAAGCCCTTGGCATCGTCTATCGCCAAAACACACTCTGCTGGCAGCGCGTGTTTGCGGCTCCATTCGTCAGGCGATTCCGTGCCTGTGCGTTCACGCCATAGCACCGCCACCTGTTTGGAAACCAGCGTCCGACTATATTCCTCAATAGTGACTCGCCCCTGCGCCTTGAAACTCTGCTCATCGACTCTTGCTGTATCCGGTGGAAAGACATTGTAAAGCTCGCGCCCTTCCGTGATCGACATTGGCCAGTTCTCTCTGAATATTTCCCGCATCGCATCCAGCTGTCGCGCTTGCGCCACGTCGAAAAACGCCTCGCGGATAATCCTGCCTTGCAGTTCCAGAATCTCTTCAAAGACCTTCACGTCCTCGCCGGACAACGACGGCCTGCTGAGCAATTCAAAGAAGCGCTGCAACGCCGGATGTTTTTTCGCCCAGAACTCCGTCGGCACCTTGTTCTCGCTCAACACCGCATTGCGCAAGCAGTTCAGCGCGTCCTCAAAGCTCATGTACCCTGACGAGCCAGCCAGCCCACGGATATGCTCGGTGCATAGCGTCTGCCGGAAAATTTCTTCCAGTACGGACTCGGCGTCAACGCGTTTCCACAGCCAGCTGCTCGTCGCCGCAAACCGGTCTTTGACCGCCTTGCAATAGATATGCGACGTGCCCCCCATACGCTCCGCCACCGCTTTTAACTCCGGCTTGGCACTATCGACATAAAGTTGGAATGCCTCCTCAAACACCACCGGTACCATATACTTGGCCATTGCCTCAGCAAGCCCCGGCGTTGCCAGAAGAATCTTGCCGATTTCCTTCACATAATTGCCGCGAGTCTCGGTGTCTCCTTTGGAACTGATGCTGTTTGCCGCGCACAGCGCATCAATGACTTTGCCCATTGCCTCCGCGCTCGGCTCAGCTTGTGCGCTAATATGTTCCGGTAGCACCCACAGCGGAACACGTTGCGAAATCTGCTCAAGCCGCGCCCTGACCGCATTCAACGCCGCCTCCACCGTTCCATCCGCAAGCGGACTGCTCCCGAAAATCATACTGCTCTGATCGATGAACGCCTTTTCCTCTTTCGACAGGCGACAGACTAGTTTCTCGTTCCTGATGGAGTTGCTGCCGTCGTCCTTCACCACCGCCTCGATGATTTCCGCCAGCACCACTGCGTCGAGAGCTTTGCTTGTCACGCTATCCGTCCATTGCAGTTTGCGCTGTCCAGTCAACCATGTTTTCAGCACGAAGCCCAGCACGAAGGCCGAATGCGGAACCCCAAGCAGTCCAAAAGGTGGACGCTGTAGATCGATGTAGAGTTTGCGTATAGAGCAGGGATTACCCGCGCCAACCGTGCTTTCTTGGCGTTTTTTGCAAAAATCCCGTAACTGTGTCAGCGCATGGTTCGGATTCGCATCGAACCATGCTTCCTCGCCGGTGACACCGCTTTTCTGCCACGCCGTCACCACGGTCTTCCACTGGCCGGGCTTCGCAAACTTGTCGAACTCCATGCCCGCCAGCGCCCAACTCTGCAAGTGGGTCAACTGGCCGAACGCACTGATGTTGAAGCTGCACAGATCGTCCGTATATGCCTCGAACGACTGTTTCGCATAGCCAGTAAGCCAATCCTTTTTCAGTTGTCCCCACGTCACTTCCTCAACGAATGGCTCCCCATTTATATTAGGCTTGTACACTATGAGTTTGGCAGCACTCGTGACTTTGGAATGCCACGCTGCTTTCGCGCTACTGACCTGCGTCTCGAACACTTTCTTGCTCGCGCTATCGCTTGCCAATGCGAGACGGGCACTGTTTTCCGTGAACTCATCCCATGCCTTCACGTTGTCGTGGCAGAAGCTGACACCTGGCAGCATCACAAACAGCATCCGGTGGTCTTTGAACTGTTTTGCCAAGTCTTTTACCTTCTCGGGGATACGCAATTGCTCCTGTTCGTCCCGCGCCAGAATGAACTGCACAAGCACTCGGTTCCCGTTGTCACCAAAAAACTCGCGTTTTGTGATGCTTGATGCTGAAAGACCGTTGATGCCTGCCGCGCGCACATCAAAACGCCCGCCGTAGTTGACACCTTTCAACTGTTTAACCAGCTCCGCCTCGGTGTCTTTCAGCACAAGATCTCCAAACTTGCCATCCAACGTCGTTTTTTTCTCCTCAATCTCTTTCGTGTCCGAGCGGTCACGGAAACGTTCGCAACGCTCGTTCATAATCGCGAAACAATGCTTCTGCTCCAGATTGCGTAGGATCGCATCCATGCCCTGCAAAGCGCCGTCACCCTCGAAACTGCGCTGGATATTTTCCACCGCCACGCTCAACAGCGGATGTCCCGTTCCCTGAATCTGTTCGATCAAGCCAAACAGCAATACCGCCTTGAACACGCGCCGCTCGTCCGGCTGCAAATCCTGTTCGCGTCGAGCGTATTCCCCTCGCGCTTCCTGCACGGCTTGCCCCGTTCCCAGGTCATCTCGTTCCACAAAATACCGCCAGAGATGATCTGCCGTCAGAAACTGGTGGCCGGCAATATCCAAACCGCCTTTTTCAATGAACGCTTTGAATTCCTCGCCGTTCAGGAACTCGAACATGCTCCGCTGGTTTGCTCCTACCGCCACCGACAGGTGTTTAAGTAGGAACGCCGCCATCGGGTGCAGAGGCAGGATATTCTTGAAATCCGCAGCATCAATACCTGCCTTGTTAAAAGCCATGTAGTTTTCAGCCACACCGTTCACGCTGTGCCACAGCACGTCCCGTTCTTGCGTCCACTCCGTTGCCTTCTCCGGCTTAACAACGAAGGCGTCTGCCGCCAGTTTCAGCGCGGTTTCATTCGGCAGGTCAAGCCGCTTGAACGTGAACCGGTTGTTCGCCTTCTTTGCACTCTCGGATCCTGCCGCCACATACGACGAAATATCCGTGTGCGTTACAGGCACAAAATAGAACCGCCCCTGCTGTGCGGCCTCCGCTAGCTGCTCCAGTGTCTTTAATTCCGAACGGTTGCGTTCCATGAACGACGAGAACTCATCCCAGATATACACTAACTTGGAAAGTCCATTCACTTTCAAGGAAGCGTCCACCCACGCCAGAAAATCCTCCGCGCTCAAATCCAGATAGATGTGCCGTGCCACCAATACCCGCATTGCGTCGCTGACCAGGCCCGCCTCCTGATTTGCATCCCGCAACTTTTTCTCCAGCGCATCCGCAGTTTTGATACCCGCGTTCAGGTGCGAGAGCCGAGCCTGAATCGCATCACGTTCTGCGAAGAAATGCGGCTCGTCCTGCCGGATGCGCTCAATTACTTCATCCAGCTTGCCTTTCAGTGGAATCGTGTGCCCGCCCGCCTCCAGCGCTTTAGTGATACCGCGCTGCAAGCGCATTAGGAACTGATTCTTCGCGTCCACGCCGTCAGCGTTCACATCATAGACGACGAGCGCTTTTTCCCCGCGCCGAGCCAGCAACCCCTTGCGCACGGGTTCTGGGATCTGCGCGTTGCGCAGTTCGAGCCATTTTTGGACGCGCGTTTCGTCGTCCATGAACAGTTTTTGCAGAACCAGCGACGCGTGGCTCTTTCCCGTGCCATAGGCGCCTGTGATCCACAACGTCTTGTTCCCGCCCTCTAAACTCCTGAGCAGCTCCCGCAAAATTTCCACGAACGAATCGTGCGGATAGAATCCCAGCCAGGTATCCGGCGTCTTATTGATGTCTGCCAGCGTCATGCACGGCGCGTAATCAGGTCTGATCCCAAAATAGTCTTTGTAGAATGCCATTTTTTCAAATCCTCTGTTGTTGGCTACTTTCACAAAATCAATTCGACCACATCGTCCCGTTTCTTCGTTTCAGGGAACAACTGCACCTCGTCCAACCCTAGCGTGAAGCTGCATGTGATGAAGTCAGGATGCACCGCCGCCAGCCCCATGCACTGTTTTTTGAACTCATCCGGCTGGATGCCGAACGTCGTTAGCGGCGACACGACTTCCTCATCGAACTCCGCCGCCATCATTTGCCGCACCGTGAACGCACTGCGCCCAGATTTCTCCGCCATCACATAAAGCCCATAGAGAACAACCAGCGGATCCACCGAACGCGAACGGCGCATGAGTTTTTCAACGGTTCTGCCCTTCATTTCGGCTTCAATTAACGCCTCGCCACCTTCGCCAAGCGGAGAAGACTTAACCAGTTGGCAAAGCGACTGTAACGCGCCCTTCCTCACCGATGCCGATCCAACGGATTGCGCGAGGCTTTCATCAATCTGCTTAATTGGGTATCCGGTATCAAAATCCGTATTGCAGACATACCATTTCACAAGCGGGGAAACATTTGCCAGACGGAACCACAACAACTGCCAAAACAGCAAATCGTTGAAACCGCGTTTCTTACCAACCTCCAAAAGCAGCGTTGTGGTTATAGCCGTTGAATCTCCAATCAACCCCGCCTCACGGAACCACGTCACGGCTGCTGGAACCATCCGGTTACCCAGCGCAGTTGTCTGACGGAAATTCGCGCCCTCGTTCGCCAGAACTTCAATCCATTCCGGTCTCAGTCCAAAAGTCATGTATTTATTGATACCGCTGATGTTCATCGTATTTGCTCCTGCGTATCGTTTTGAGTAATATCGCCAACACCCATCGTTAGGAGAATAGCACCTCATGCAATGGACGCACGTTGCTTCGTCAATTATAACCTTCACCTTGTCGCTACAGTTGTCTTTGCCCAGCCGCAACGCACCGGTAGGACATTCCGCCTCGCATGCGTTGCACCCAGTGCAGGCAATAGCCTTGTGAACGGCGTAGGCCAACCACTTGGAGACGGACTTGTCGGCTTTACCGTTTGTCCAGACACATTCTAACAACCCCCTCTGTTCGTCTTTGCGGAATGATAACTCCGCACCCTCAATTTTTCCAATAGCCTTGAGCCATTCCGTTAAGGCTAGTTCTGTTTCAATTGGGAACTCACAAATCACACGGTCACTTTTGCGTTCTATGCCAGGTTCTGTAATGACTTTTTTTAAAGAAACGCCGCTTTTCCGCGCATACCAGCCACCTTCATAAACAAACGCATCTGCGTCTTCCTCGGAAGAAAACTCGCGGTCAATTGTATAGCGCACTGCATCAGCAAACTGCTCGGTCTCTTTGGGGAAATTCATCCGGATTAGATCATTCTGTCGGTCGGTTGACATCGGGCACATTAGGCATCCGACACGGGGCAACCCCTTTCGGTATGCTTCGTTCAAAACCAGATCATGCTCAAAAATGTAAAGCCACAGTTCATGCGCGGACCACGCCAAAATCGGCATGGCATTCACCTGTGATTGGCTTTTCAAGCCATCTCCAATATCGTCGTATTCCGAACGCCTTTGGCTCTCCTCACCACGTACCCCGACAAATGCCAGCGTTTTGATTGACCTTCTCCCGAGTCTTTCCTTGAGCGCTAATATTGCGGGAGTGCTCTTGTGGACGGAACAGCACCAACGCAACGCTTGCGACGGCGGTCCGAAAAGTCGCCAGTTTTCCAATGCAGGGGTCTTGGCGGAAACCTTCAAAAACGGGCGGCCTTCATAGCGCCTTTGGATTTTTTCCCAGACGCGGTAGGTATCCGGCAGTTCCATATCCGTATCACTGAAAACAACCGGTACGTCCAACGGGAGAACTTTATGGCAGAGGTCGAGCAGAACCACCGAGTCCTTGCCTCCGCTGAAGCCAATATAGACCGCATCGCATTTTTTCATGTAGGCGTCGTACATCTCTTTGATGCGCTTAAGCGTGTCCACTACCAGCGCGGTCATGATGTCATGGTTTTTCGCCACCATTGCCTCGACATCTACCGGAACCAGCTTCACTTTTCTTCGCGTCTTAGCGCCTTCGTGCGAGCCATTGTCCCCGTGCAACGTACCCTTCCATTCGATGTCCAGCGGTTTGCCGTAGCCTGTCTTATTGACTTTCGCGATTTCTTCGCCGCGATACAGATACACGTTCTGCCTCGCCCAGAGGAGCGGACGCCGCTCCGATGAATCAAACACCAACTGTGCTTCAAACCCCGTGATCGCCAGTTCCTCCGCGAAGACCGGACGGATTTCGCTCGCCACGAACTTTCCCGTCTGCGTCGTCAGGCGGTACCCGCTTGTACGCCTGTCCCACTCGTAACTATACATTCGCGGTGCCCTTCGGCACGATGCTGTTCTTTTCACAAATTAGAAAATAGCGATCGTGATTCTTAATATATTGCCTCACAGTCGAAACCGTGAGACCATTTTCGTTTGCAATTTTCTCCACACTTTCTCCATTTTCCACACGTCTCACCCACTCCGCGACACGCGGACTGCTGCCGACACTTTTGAACAATCGCCAAGTCGATGGTGATAACGGACGTCCCTCTAAGCCGATAATCCCGTTTTCCAATTCGTGAACTTTAGTGTGCGGAGACATCTTCACTGTCTGATATTCGTCTTGTTTGTCCGCCCGCTCCAACCGCAGCCGTCGCCCTTTCGGAAAGACATCGTACCTGCCTTGGTAGTGTTTCGCGCAGACACGCATGAAGGTGTCGTTATCCTTCAAGGCGTATTCCTCGCGTAAATGGATGCGGTAGAACAAATTTAGGGCAAACTCAAGTTTTGCAGCGGACACTTTTTCATTCAACTCAACCAACGTATCGACGGCGGTTGTCAGTATTTCCGAAAAATCCTCCGGTAGAGGGATCCCCTCTGTACTGCACCAGCAGGGCATCCCACCGACTTCCGTCTCATGGACTTCCGGCAGGAAGTGCACGCGAATGCTCTCTAATGCCTCGGCGCTTAGGTGAGGCATCGCCTGTTCGATTTCATGAAAGGTCAATGTGCCGTCCGCCTCTTCAATCCATCCGGCGATCGCTTCTGAGATTGCCAACAAACTATCGTCAAGACTAGATGGGGGCTTGAAACAGAAATAACCTCCCTTTTTCCACACAGCAACCGCGAAACCCAAATGCCTAAGAAATGCTGCGCAATCCTCAGGCGTGACAATATGGCGGAAAACACCGCAAAAATTTTTAAATAGCTGTTCGACCGAAAAGCAACTGTATTCCTTTAGCCATTCCATCGCCTGCCCATGGAACGCCAACAGGGGCTCATCACCTGAAACCATCTCGCGGGAAAACCACAACCCATTCCTCAGTTGGAACATCTCAGCTTTCAGATTTTCAATCTGCCAATCCTCAAACGGAACTTTCTGCCGCAACAGCCGCATTGCCATTGGATCGAATGACACGCCGTTGGGGCATTCTCGTGCCACTGCCGCCAAAAGTTCAGCAGTCGTCATGTCGCCCTCCATTCATGGGTGAATTCGGGGGGCATCATCATTAATTGTCGGGCAGAGCGTTTCCACGCATAGGTCTGGAAGCAGGGGGTCGGTGTGGGCATTTGTTCAGTGCTCTTATTTCAATCTAATTTATTTAGGAAATATACACCTTTTTGCAACGAGTGATAAAGCTTATAATCTAAGGTAATGGCTGATGAGAGGCTGTTGCGTAAAAAAATAAGAGCCACCGTCGTGTCCCAAGGTGGCTCTCCTAAAAATAAATCACTTATTCAATTATCATTTTTATTTTTTTTAAATCGTAAATGGGGTAGATATAGAAACGGAAAAATGAAAAAAAGTTAATACTGGTAGGCGCCAAGCAGAGCTCATCCTTTGAAATTTACCTGACCGAATACTTCAACGACCTCCCAAGGCAGGAATAATTGACCTCACGGGTCACCATCCGGGATATCTTCCCCGTTGTGATATTGATTCTCCTGACAAAAATGACCACCTTGTTGTTGCTCAGATAGTTGTAGGTTCCCACTATCGCCTCGGACTGGAAATACTCGTCTTTTTTGATCTCGTTCACGTTGCGCGTCAGCACCACCAGCCCGCTTTCCGACAGCTTGAAGTATTTGGCGAATTCGGCCTGGATGATCTTGTAGCAACAGGTCTTGTTGAGGCTGGCCCGCATCAATTCCCCCATTAAGAGGCCGGGCTGGTTCGGTATGAAGGTTTGGAGGTCGGCGAAGTCGGTGACAAGCACGGTCAGGCGATTCGCCTCATCGCTAGGTGCATTCGCCGGTATGGCTGCTTTGCCGTCAGGGGTCCGTGCCGCGCACTCGGCGCAGGTATCCACGCACAGTTCGGCGGCGATATCTTGGAACAGCGCTTTCAGGTCGGTGGCATCGAGCAGCACCGGCAACGACTTGTTGTAACAGGCTCCATATATATCAGGGTGGTAGGTCGCACAGCCAGTCAATATCTGTATCAATACAGCACCAGCCGAAACAAGGAAAAATAGTCGGATCATAACGGGATAATTGCCTTTCATCTTTACCGGGCTCAATGTATTTCCGCTCCAACAGCCTGAACAGCCCCTGCAACTGGCGGTGTGTCACCAACAATCTTCATGGGCTTGCGGTTATCTTCGCTGAACAGCAGAGAATCGGTGAACCAGTTGACCGGCATATGCACCTGAGCCGACGAGGCCACCAGTCCGCTATTGATGTCGATTATCCGCGCGTTGACAATAACATGGTCTTCCGCCACGGAGTAGGTGCCGGTCACAACCCCACCGATCTTGTACATATCCCTGAGCTTCTTGATATCGCGGCTCAATGAAAATTCGCCGGTTTCATTGATGACAACATCTTTGGTCAGCCTGACCTCGAACACCTTCCATTTACGTACTTGCAGTTCATGTATCAGGTTCTCGGCCACCAGCCGACCAAACGGGGTGGTTTCCGAGAGTTTATTAAGGTTGGTGAAACTGGTGACGATGAAGGTGTTTTCAAGGCTTTTGCGGTCTACGTTCCGTTCGATCTGGTCAGCCATAAAGATCATTTGCGCATTGAAGCGACCGGCCGTTGTCTGGCTTGGTGCCACCTTTATCTCTTCGTTCATTACATACCGTTCTCGGGGTTCTATCATGGCAACATCTGCACATCCGCCAAGCAGCGACATAGCAGCAATTGCGACACCTGATACCCTTATTGCCAGCCGCTTGCTAATCATGTACCACCTCCTGTGGCATAATTATATTGCCGCCTGCCGGAAGCGTTACCAAGTATCCATCGGCCCCAGTCACAAAAACAGTTTCTTTGCTCCTTGAGGAAACCGGATAATCGAAGCCGTTGCCATCATACCTACAACCATGCCGCGTCAATTGACGATTATTGGAATTGCACCATGAATCCCAGGTCACGTCATAAGCATTTTGAAAACAGAAGGTATCGCTGGCGCATTGGGTGAAAACCTTACGCTGAACATGGTTCTCCATGACTATCGGCGGCGTTGCGCAGCCTGTGACGGCCACTAGCAGGAATATGAGGTACAGCGGTCTTTTCATGAAATCCTCCTTCTGTAATTAAACACAGCCTTTTGGCTAAATCGGCATTATAATTTCATATATAGACTGTATTGTCAAATATTAACGCCAATCGCCTATTACCTTATTGAGGATTTTGCATATGTTCTAACACATGGGACAAAAAGACTTTTTGATAGTTTTGGGAAGTACGATACGCGCGCGACGGAAGGCGCGTGGTTTGTCGCAGGAGAAGCTTGCCGAGCTTGCAGACCTCCATCCGACCTACATTAGTGAGATTGAGAGGGGGAGTGTTAATGCCTCGGTCTACAGTATTTTTGTTATCGCCAATGTTTTGGAAATGGAGTTGGCCGACTTAATAAACCTTCCTGCTGCACCTATCAATCGCCAATTTGAGAATGAGCTTGCCGAGATTTTAGGAAAAATTCGAGGATTGGATGAGAGCAAACAGAAACTGTTGCTGAACGGATTAAAAGGTATGCTAAGCGGTCTCTGAGGTTGGTTCTAAACTCGTAACCAAATGATACTATGGATATGGTGGTCAATGACCGCTTTGGGGAGTTTGCGGTGACGCGAGGGAGGCTTCTGTCGAGGGTGAAATGGCAGCCATGTCATTCGCCCTGCATGACGACTTGAGGGCATACGAAGTATCGAGGTCAACTAATTCACAGGCCCTTTACTCTCAGTGTCCATCGTATCACTTATCATAAGTATAAATGAATTACATCACATTCAATAATATCAACATGTTACATCGCTATCATATATCGACTAAATATACCCAAATACATCAGTTTTGAACATGGATAACCCGCCATATTTACGTAATACATCGAATTTGACAAATATTTCAGTCAATTACGATAACTCGTAAATACGGCGGTATTATCCAATAGTGCCATCAGTTAGATATCGTCATCTTTAACCAATTTGTAGCCGGATTTTTCAGATATCAAATTTAGCACCTCATGCTCCGGTAATATTGTGGATAGCCTGGATACCGTATTTCTCAACGAACTCCCCAGACGTTGAGTCTTCTTTGCTACCGAAACACTTTCGGATTCTTGTCTGTGCGCTCGCTGTGCATCATGTACGGCCTTCCACTTGATCTTTTTGATGTCGGACCCTAGGAAGGCCTCCCAGGATGGCTGTTTCTCGATAACACGACGCCTTTTGCTTGATGGGGTTACGAAGTTGATGCAGCTATCGAGCAGTTGAAGGCATCTTTTGTGAAACTGCTGCGGGTATTTAGTGCTGTATTTTTTCAGGATATACCCGATTTTGTCCTTATTCTTCACCTTGATTTCAATGCGGAAGAAACCAGTATTAGGGCGTCTGTATATTGTCCCGTAGTTCATTGTTGAACGTGCAGAACCAAGTTGAATAGCATCAAACTTACGCTCGACAGTAAGGTATTTTGGCGGGTTACGAGCAACTAAACTGCCGGTACAGTACTCTTTGCTGTTTCTGACCCAATGTCTTAATTCCCTTAATGTGAGGCAATTCAGATCGTCATTGAATGCAACATCAAGTTGCTTGAATGTATGCTTAAATATTGATAGAAATACAAGAAACTTTCTGAGTCTGAAATCAGGTGAGTTGTCAAAAAAGGACCCGTGTAAAATCAACATAACATAATCACATTCCGAATTTATAGTAATGCAAACACTTTCTTCATCTTTGAAAGAATATGTCAATTTTGTCCTTCTTTTAATACTATCAATAACAAAACTATTAACATTAATATGTAGTAAAGACAACAGGTTAATTCTGTCATCTTTACAAATATTGTGGATTACTACAACAAGCCCATGAATTTCTATTTGCATAATTATTTCTCCCTTTTGTTGATATAGTCTGTGGAGCCCTTGATTTTGCTCAAGGGCTCCACAGAAGGTTATAGAGTTATCTCCTCAACTACGCGATATGCGGCGAAAAGGGGAGAGATAGCTGCTTGCTTTGCACGATCTTACGAGTGCGTTCAACTTTTTTATCGAGAGAACCCACACGGGGTAATCCCATCTTCTTTGCCGCTCTATCCCGCACCCTCTCATAATCGAGATCAGTTAGCTTGGCCAGAATACTGACGATTATGTCATCACCCACAATTTTGACATTGCCCGCCAACCACGATTTCATCAGGATCATTGGGTTCGATTTATAAGCTTCGAGTTGATTCCTCAGATCGGATAAAGACTTTTTGCGTATCGACCTCATTCCTTTGAGAATATTTTTATACTTGCGTTTACGTTTGTCATTCATCGCTTCGAAAATGTTGCCATACCAAATTTTCGACCAATTTCTTTCAATACAACCATAAAGGGCAACATTAGGTCCATCATCGTCACCATCAACATTTCCCAAGAGGCACCACCAGTTTTCCTGATTGGAAGGTTCTCCTTGAACAACAAAATGTTGAAATTTACTGTCTGTGTCTATATCAAGCTTGATGCCGTACTTATTTATGCGATCTTTTAATTTACCGATGGAAGTATTCATTTTAATTCTCCTGTCGTGACTGTCGCCACGCTTCTAAAAGTTGTCTCGAAAAACCGATTGCTCCCGAACTCATTCGAATCTTGGGCGGAAATCCGGAAGTAGGGTCCTTAGCCAATCTCCAGCATTGCGTCCTACTAATTCCCAATACGAGTGGAAGATCGCGCGGCCGGATTATTTCGTAGTTTGAAACGTCTCGCGTCTGTTGATCCGATTTCCTCGACGTTGAAATGACAACGTTTTGAACCGCATCTGAAGTATCGCTGAGTCCGTTTATGTAGTCGGCAATCAGCCTAACGTTTAGCGGATCGCTTAAGATGTTTCTCACCAGCTGTCCCATGATTAGAGACAGATCAATTTTCATCTGGTGAGAAAAGTTGTTGCTGTTTGAACTTGCTTTTGGGCTTGCCCGACTTTGATTGTTAAACAAACGATCACGCGCTTCTGATTTTTTTTCTTTCATTTTCATCATTGACCTCCAAGGAAATTGATCTTGCGCGTGTGATTTACAGTTTCTATATTCAGTTAAAATGTGGTGAATAAACGTGGAATTCACGCTATAGCGTCAAAATTTTAATAAACATGGTGGATAAATAATCAATGCAATTAACAATAAAAATGTGAGAATAATGTTGTTTCTAAAACACGGTGGTTATATAAACAAGGTGGTTAATTAATCAATATTTGAAAACTCAAACATGGCGATAAAATAACCAAGGATATTAAAAAATGAATGATGATTGATAAATGTATGGCTGGATAGCATAGTGGGTATATATCCAAGGTATCCATTTTGGGACAAACGGCATTTTCAGTTGGTTAAATGTTCAAGATTTTTTTGGGGAGGGTTGACCAAATATCAAAGATAGGCAGTTAATGGCGAGAAAATGTTAGAAGCAATTAAAACCATAATGAGGAGTAAATAATGAAGAAAAGAGATGGAAGGAAACTCAGTGCTGACGATCAGTACAAACGTCGAATAAAAATTGTAGAATTGCGTGATAGTGGAATGCCCAACGTGGAGATTGCCAGGCAGGTCGGTTGCAACCTCAGTCATATAAGCACTATTTGGAAACGATATCAAGAAGGTGGATTGAGCGAAATAGAGTCAGGGATTAGAGGGCGTAAAAATGGGGAAAACCGGGTCTTGTCGCCAGAGGAAGATGCAGAAATCAGAAATCTGATAATTAAATATACTCCGGATCAACTTGGTCTCGATTATTACTTATGGTCTAGAGATGCTGTTCAGTTAATTGTTAAAGAAAAATACAAAATTGATATGCCGCTGCGAACAATAACTGACTACATCAAAAGATGGCGATTCACTACGCAGAAGCCACCAAAAGAAGCTGAAAAACTACCTAAATGTCCATTCAAAAATTGGCTTACTAAAGACTATCCAAAATTGGTTGCAAAAACGGAAAAAGAAAAATATGATATTAACTGGGTAAATAGCAGCAATATTAAGAATAAATATAAATCAAATTATAGCAAAGTTAACATTAGCATGCTGTCATCTATATCGAATCAAGGTAAAATTAGATTTATGATATATAAAGATGAAATAACCAGTTCAAAATTTACTAAATTTATCGATAATCTTATAAAGGAATCCAATAAAAAAATATTTATTATCTTTTACAATGAAGAGATATATCAAAGCAATTCGGTTCATAAGTGGCTAGACAGGAGGAAAAAGAAGATTGATGTGATCTATCTTGAAGATTGTTACTTTGGATTGCATTCATAATTATTGGAATTAATTATACTTAATAGTTTGATTTCCCATGCTAGAAGGGCCATTTGCTTTTCTTTATCATAACGGTAAAGGTTATAAACCTTGATTACACCTTGCTTGGCGTGATTCAAAACAGCATCAATTACCTCGTCCATTTCACCAGCTTGAGCCATAAAGGTAGCCGCAGTTCTTCTAAGATCATGAGGGGTGAAATGGTCAACGCCCAAGCGGTTCTCGGTTGCAGGCTCTCCATCTTTCCCGAATAGTGGATTACCCTTCTTGTCCAACAATGGCCAAGCGAGGTTCCTGTGTACAGCAATCGCTACGGCATGGACATCAATAGACTGAATTTTTTCCCTATGCGGGCATGGGAAAATATGACCTTCATATTTGACTTTTGGCGAGATTTCTCGAACAGCCTTAACCCTATCGATGGATCGCGTAATGAGTCCCTTTGCAGAAGGCGTCAGAAACACTCGATGGGCTTTCCCGTTTTTGGACCTCTCGCTAGGAATAGTCCACCAATCGCCATCAATTTCGTTGGTATGAACTCCTATAACCTCTCCGGGGCGCTGTGCCGTCACAAGCATTAATCTGAGCGCGGCCTTAATCTCATCACTAATGGCAGCATTATCTAGGGTCCACCATAGTTTTTTTATTTCGTCAGCAGAAAGCGCCCTTTCTCGCGCAACTTTTGGAGCCAACGCCTTGACACCGGTTGCCGGCGAATAAGGTAAAATGTCACGCTCAACGGCAAAATTCAGCATCTTGCGAATGACTTGGAATGTATTGTTACTCATGCCAGGAGAGCCACGTTCGATTATCTTTTCAAGCAATAAAACGACATCACGCTTCACAATATCTATCGCCTTGCGCTTACCCCACAAAGGGATTACTTCTTTATTGAGGATACGTTCATCCTCTGCCCAAGAGCGCTTAAATTTTTTGGCATGTTTCTCAATATATTCAATTACGAGGTTCTCTACGGTAAATGCTTTGCAACGCTCTTCCTCATTCGTGACCCTTTTTGCTGCCGCTTCCTGCTTAACCTTTGCGGGATCAACACCATCGGATCGCCCAGCTTTTAAAGCAGTAACCTTACCTTTCTCAATATTAAATGCCCTTCTGGCTTCCTCCAGTGTGATGCCGTTAGGATGTTGTTTGTCCTTATAATCTCCCAAATTCAGAAACCGGCGGACACCATCAACACGGTAAAGATAGAAGAAAACCTTGCGGCCCGACGGATGCACCCGGACTCCAAAACCGCCTCGCTCCCTTTTGGTATATTCGTTTCCAGTTGCTTTCATATTTCGAATTGTCATATCATCAAGAATATCTGGCATGGGCTACACCTCACATTTACTGTTGCCGTATTGTTGCCGTTCTAAATCGTGTTTTGACGAAACCATTTGAAACAATTTGTATTGGCATTTTAGCTATAACTGTATAAATGTAAAGTATTTACTACGTAAGTATGAAATTATCAGAATATGCTTGAAACTGGCCGAAACAGATCTATAATCTTACTTCGAACCAGGTTGTCGGGAGTTCGAATCTCTCCGGGCGTGCCAATAAATTCAATGAGTTATATATTTATCACCTGAACCATAAGATGGCAAAATTGTCATCTTATGGTTCATCACTCTTTTGTCAACTTATGCCTCATTTTTTGAATATCTGTTTCCTCACCGATTGCTTCCCAATATTTTTGTTTGTTCAGATTTTGTCGTGATTCAAAGGAAAAGGCCAACTTAAATCTAAGATGGCCTTTTGCATGACATTGCAGTGAACTGGTGAACGGCAAAATAGGATAAGACGTTTTTATTTGTATCTACGGCGGACAATCCGCACACATAGATTTAAAGAGATTCGTACTAAGGTAACGATCACCTCGATCAGGAATAATGACAACTAACATACCTGATTCAATATCTTGTGCTAGTCTGAGCGCACCAGCCATTGCTGCGCCGCCGGACATGCCACAAAAAATCCCTTGCCGGACAGCAAGCATTCTCGCACTTTCGAAAGCCTCATCGTCTTCCACAACCAACTTGCAATGATAGGCAGTAGGATCGTAAATAGGAGGAACTATCGCCTCCTTCATATTTTTCAGGCCTTGGATCTTATGCCCCAACACTGGCTCAATTGCCACCACCTGCACCTGAGGCCCATGTTCCCGAAAATAGCGTGATACCCCCATCAGCGTACCGCCTGTACCCATCCCAGCCACAATATGTGTCACATTACCCTGAGTCTGACTCATTATCTCCGGAGCTGTCGTCTCATAGTGCGCCAACACATTGTTGGGATTTGCATACTGGTTCGGCATGTAATAGTGGTCAGGATTCTCTTCATAAATTTTGTGAGCCAGTCTGATCGCTCCATCGGTAGCCTCGCAACCAGGAGACAAAACAATCTCTGCACCGTAGGCCTCCAGCACACTGCGCCGTTCCATACTGACACATGCCGGCATCACCAGCTTGATGCGATAACCTCGTGCCGCCGCAATCATCGCAAGGGCAATGCCAGTGTTGCCGGATGTCGGTTCCAGAATGACTTTATCAGGTGTTAGTTCCCCACTTGCTTCGGCCGCAAGGATCATGTGCCGGGCTGGTCGATCCTTAACCGAACCGCCAGGGTTGCTTCCTTCCAACTTTGCCATGATTCTAACCCCCGGTCGTGTCGATAGGGAGCCCAACTCAACAAGAGGAGTTGAGCCGATTGATTCAAGAAGACTTTGTCCTTTCATATCTGCCTCGCCTGTCCGGGAAAGTATTTCACCATAATAAATGCATTTTTTTTCGTCAAGTTTTTGTCATTTTTTGTTTCATCAAATATCAACTAATGAATAGGTTGAATATTCACCCTATTTTGCCATAATATGATTAATTTCAATACCATAATAGCGGTTCAGGCGGTAGGCTACAGGGCTATGAACCATTTTTTCATCAGTTGGACTTGTGAAACTTTTATTGAACTATTAGATCTTCTGAATTGCCTCTTTCAGTGCCGATAACTTGTAGGGTTTCTGAATAAATCCCGCCAAGCCCTTGCCCGCAAACTTCTGAGTAACTTCCTGTTCGCTGAATCCGCTGGAAATAATGACCTTAACATCAGGTTTTAACTGCCTGAGTTCTCGATAACATTGTTCGCCGTCCATATGCGGCATAGTAAGGTCCAGGATCACAAAAGAAATGCCAGGGGTTGTTCTGAATATTTCTATCGCTTCCCTGCCGTCGTTGGCGGTCATAATCGTGAAGCCAAGCTCTTTAAGCATTTCCGTACCGATGTCTTTCACCGTTTCCTCATCGTCTACTAAAAGGACCGTACCACTACCTTTCCAGATATGCTCAACGCTGGCACGATTGGAAATCGCAGCGGGCTTGCTGGATGCCGGCAAGAGTATTTTAAAGGTAGTGCCCTTGTTGGGTTCACTGTAGACCTTGACCGTCCCCTTATGGCCACGAACAATGCCCAGCACGGCAGCCATGCCCAGCCCCCTACCCGTGAACTTGGTAGTAAAGAAGGGATCGAAAATCTTGGATAGGGTTTGCTTGTCCATACCACAACCGGTATCGGCAATCTCAAGATAGACGTAAGTGCCTTGACTGATGTTTTCAACCAGCCAAACATCCTTCAGGTAGTTCTTGTCGCACTCCATGCAACCGGTGGTGACGGCAATAACACCACTCTTGTCGCCAATCGCCTCAGAGGCGTTTATGACCAGATTCATGACAATCTGGCGGATCTGGGTGGCATCAGCCTCCACAGCGGGAATATCCGGGTTGAGATTAAGCCTCAGGACAGCCTTCTTCGAGATTGAAACCTCCAGCATATGCAGCATATCTTCCAAAAGCCGGTTCAGATTGATGCTTTCAATCACGAATTTACCTTTGCCGGAGTAGGCGAGCATTTGTCTCGCGAGGTCAGCGGCGCGGGTTGCGGCCTCCTCGATCTTGTGCAGGTTCTCGACACCGGGCGATTCCTTGTTGATGCGGAGTAATGCCAAGTCTGCGTTTCCAATAATTGACGTTAGAATGTTATTGAAGTCATGCGCGATACCACCAGCCAAGACACCCAGGCTTTCCAGTTTCTGGGCGTGCAGTAATTGTTGTTCAAGTTTCAGGTGTTCTTGTGCCGCCTTTTTGCGTTCGTCAACGTTTCTGGCAACGCCCATGATTGCAGGGTATCCGTCATAATTGATATAGCTGGCATGTATTTCTACGCAGAATTGTGAATTATCTTTCCGAAGGTGTTTCGTCTCGAAGGTAACCAATTTTGAGTCGGTCAGGTTCCGTAAAAGGGCTTTGACCTCCTCGGGGTCCGGGTAATAAGCGTCAAGTTCGGTAATATGCTTGGTGAGCAGTTCTTCGTATGAATATCCAAGCTCATTGCAGGCCTGGACATTGGCATTCAGGATTTTTCCCGACATATCGGAGATATAGATTGGATCTGCTACGTTTTGGAATAGATCCCTGAATAGCTGTTCCTTTCTTTTTCTTTCAATGATTTCACGTTCCAGTTGGTTGTTTTTATCTTGCAGCAAATCTTCCGCCAGTATTCTGGCACTCTCTTTTTCCGCCAGCGATTCGGTCATGGCGTCGAATGATAGTGCAAGTTGTCCAATTTCATCCTCCAAATAGGTTAAGCCGCTTTTTGAAGACAGGTCCCCATTTTCAACGGCCCTGACGGTTGTTGATAGTTTCTCTATAGGTAGAATAAAGGCTAATCTCGCGAGAATACTGGAAAAAAGATATGAAACCATAACCGCTACGAGCGATATGCCCAGAATAATGCCAAGGAGCTTATAAGTCTTCGAAATAACAAGTCTGTCTGGAACAGATGCCCTGATGTAGAGGAAAGGAGCCTCACCGGGCCCAAGACGTAATCGCTGAAAACCAAATACCCGTTTAACGCCATCACGACCAACATCTACGAATACTCCACTCTCATGGTCATTTATCATTTGTTTCCACAAATGGGGGGCATCAGAACTTCCATATTTCAATCTACTCAGATCAGGATATCTGTAGAGGAGGACCCCCTTATGATCGATTAAACTGAATGCAGAACCAGCAGGAAAATGCTGTGCTTCAAACTGACTTTTTAAGCGCGTGAGATCGAGAGCCGCATAAAGAACGAATTGGGGATTTCCGGAAGGGTCGAGAATCGGAAGAGCAAAATGAAAGGTCGGTTTTCCGACCGCCCTGCTGACAGTAAACTCACCTGAGCTGAATTTCTTGGTTCGTAATGCATCTTGAAAGTATTTCCTGTCGTTGACCTTGTAACGAATAGGCAAAGATTGTTTCACCCCCGTGGCTATGACATTTCCATCAGGGTCCGCAATACCGATGTTCAGGTTAGAAGGGCTCTGCACGAGGATATGGTTGAGGATTTTCATACATGCTTCCGGGTCCATTCGCTGGATTTCGGGAAACTGGGATAGAGTTATGAGAAGGTTCCTTATTCCCTCAACCTGAGAATTATGTTCCAAGGCGATCGATTGTACAGCGACAAGGACATCATGCTTGGCTTCTCGGTAACTTTGATCGTATTCGAATTTCAGAAAATAGAGGAATGCCAGCGCAATCGGCATTGCTGAAAACATTATGATTAAAAGGAGCTTCGTCCGGATTGAACGACGATTAAAGAATTTCAGCATTTGTTATCCTAGCGAGCCAAAGCTATAAATAATGTTACATAATAATTAAGTATCAAATGTCTGCCGCAAAACATGGGTTCCCCGGTATGCGGGTTGAGGCCGCGACGGTCTGCCTCATGCTCGACCATGAAACTGCCAAAGCCGGTTTAGTCTAAAATTCTCGCCGGATTCCAAAGTGCTTTTCAGGATTGAAAGCATTTTTTCACCATTTATGCGAGCCCTTTCCTGAAAAACTGATCTCAGACCGTACTCTTCCGGCTGTGTCGACTTCGATAATCTCTATTACTTCGCGTTTGTAAACAGAGCATTTCCAACCTTGGGATTCCTCCTTGCAGGCTTCATTTCACGTTTTAAGTCCCCCATGCCAATTAAAGGCCCTTTGCTGACATTCATGGGCCACGGAAAGCGAGATACCCAGTTCTTCAAAACGCTCGATCGCCTCGTCAAGATTGTTCCTCTCAATCAATTTTGCAAGACTAAGTAGATCTCCGATCTCACCTTTACTTCCATCCAGGGCCTGCCGTATATCGTCGGAAAGACTGAGGCCCGTCGCCACCTCATCCAGGGGAATGTCATAGACGTCTATCAACATGGAGAGTGTTCCGGCCATAAAAGCCTCATCGGTTGAGCACCCACCAACGCGCGGCGATACACGAGCAAGTTCTTCCATGAAAGTGGCGCGGGTCACCGCCATGTCCATGATCGGGTTAGTAAGTTCCTCGCGGCCATCTTCGGCAAAAAGAGCAATCTGTACCCAACGACTAAGCTGCTGCCGCCCGATAATACTGAGTGCATGACGAATAGTACGAATTTTCTCCTGCAGGCCGAATGATACCGAGTTGACCAGTATGAGAAGTTTGTAGACAAGCACCGGACTTTCTTTAAATGTTGTCTCAAGGTCGGTTATTTCGGCATCATTGACCAACTGTTGCATGAGCTTGAGGAAACTGGTGACGGTATTTGCGAGCCTCTGCTTTTTGATAAGTGCAGGGCGGGCAAAAAAGTATCCTTGGAACAGTTCGATCCCCATGCTGCGACAGCGCAAAAAGACGTCACGGGAATCGACCTTTTCCGCGAGGAGTTTGACCGGGTAAGCCCGGAATTTTTCCACAACATCGCGGAGACTACTTAACGGTGTTGTAAACAGATCGATCTTGATGATATCGACAAGACCGTTGTAAAGTGGTTCATATGCGAGACTGTATTCGTGATCATCAAGAGCCAACTGATAGCCGAGGGATTTCAAGGTCCGACAGCGCTCTACGATCTCTGGTGTAATTTTGATGGATTCCAACAGTTCCAGACCCACCTGCTGGTGGGGTAAAAGTTCTATAATGTCGCTCATGAGGAGTTCTGTATCGACATTGATAAACCCCTGTTGATTGCCGAGGAGCTTTGAAACGCCTACCGAAGAGACGGTATTGAACATCACCCGGGTACTAGCCTGGGTAGCACTATCGAATTGGGCAGACGAGAAGGATTCAGGCGATCTGAAGAGCAATTCGAAGGCTGTAATCTCTTCCAGGGCGGTTAAGATTGGCTGCCTGCCGATAAGGTATGCATCATCCCGCATTTACCCCTCCGGTTATCCATGCATAGACATTTCAATAAAAAATGGTCACCCGTCAGAGCAGGGTAAGGCCAAAATACAACAAATACTATTTAATTACAGCTCATCAGATATTCTGTGTAAATTACTTTTTGGGCTTGCTCTGGCAAGTGTGCCGTATTATTTTAACCTCTACACACGATTGAACTCAGCAGTTGACTCAACTTACTCAAGTTGTAAGGCTTTGTCACCGCACCGATAAAGCCATAGGAACCATAGTCGGCCATGGTTAAATCGTTGGAATAACCGCTCGACACGATCAGGCTCGCTTTCGGATCAAAGGCAAGTATTTGCTCTGCTGCTTCCCTTCCGCCCATCCCGCCTGGAACGGTCAAATCCATAATAACCGCCGTAAAGGTTTTTCCCGAGTCAAATTCCGCTTTATACTTTGCAACTGCCTCCGTGCCATTCTCACATGTAGTCACGTGGCACCCCAGGTATTCCAACATTTCAGTCAATAGTTCCAGAATCATCTTCTCATCGTCCATAACCAGAATTGAACCGCCAATATGGCCATCTGTCGTCTGGGTAACGCTGTCCGACTGGTGGTTTGCGTATGCTTCATCAATTGCTGGCAGGTAGATTTGAAAGGTCGCCCCTTCTCCTGCAATCGATTTTACACCGATATACCCGTTATGCCTTCTTATTATTGAGTTAGCAGAGGCTAGTCCCAAACCGTTTCCGCCGGCTTTTGTGGTGAAGTAGGGATCAAATATCTTCTTCAGATCTTCTTCCGAAATACCGCAGCCTTGATCGGTAAACACCAGCATGACATACGTTCCCGGCGGGAGCAGCATCTTGTTTTGAGCGACCAATGTGACATTTTCCGCCTTGATAGTCAGCGAACCTCCCTTAGGCATTGCTTGCACGGCGTTGATTATAAGGTTATTAAACACCTGACTTAATTGCCCTTCATCGGCTTCTATCGCGTGAAGCGACTCGGGAATATCAACGACTCCTTTGACGTTTGCCCCCCTAAGAGTCAATGAGAGTGTTTCCTCCAAAATATGGCCAACTGACACCTTTTTCATAATAGGCGTGCCACCCTTTGCAAAAGTCAGGAGTTGGGTAGCAAGCGAAGATGCCCGCATGGATGCTTTCTCAGCATTTTCAAGCAGTTGATCCGCTTTGTCAGGCTTTCCGAGTGACATGCGGGCAAAGGAGATGTTCCCCATGATACCGGTGATAATATTATTGAAATCGTGTGCGATACCGCCAGCGAGGACGCCCAGTGATTCCAGTTTTTGATTTTTCAGGAGTTCGTTTTGAGTCAGGCGCTTTTCTGTGATGTCTTCCCCAGAAAAAAGCACGCCACTAATCCCGGCCTCGTCACGCAGAAGCGTGTTGTGAAAGGCAATGAGCCGTTCTTCGCCATTTTTTTTGATCACCGAGTTCTCATAGAACTCAACAGGAGTCAGTTCGCCGGCAAGTTGTAATGCAAAAACGCCTTTTACCGACTTTCGGACGTGATACGGCAGGCACACGTCAAACCAGTTCTGGCCCAGCAGTTCATTATCGTCATAACCAAGAATCTCGGCGCCCTTCTTGTTTATGAGGATGATCTCACCTGCCCTGTTCAGGGCGCAAAACATTACTCCGGCGATATCAAGATAGCGCTGGGCGGCCTCCTTCTCTCGGGTAATCGTTTCAAGAGCCAAATGGTGCTCTGTAATGTCACGGGCGACGCCTATTACACCTGCCACCTGACCGTTGGTGTCATAAAAAGGGCTTTTGACCACTTCGACCAAGGTCTTTTGTCCATTTGCCAAGGTAATCCAGTGCTTGAGCATCAAAGGTCGTCCCGAACTAATTACCTGACGGTCTGACTCGATATATTTTCTGACCGACTCTCGATCATTGATGAATTCTCCGTCAGGATGGCCGATAATTTGATCCTTAGAAAGGCCGATATAACGTGATGCATATGAGTCATTACAACCCAGGAACATGCTGTTTTTATCTTTGTAAAAAATAAAGTCCGATATGGAATCAAGTATGGTCTGCAAAAAACGCTGGTCTTCTTCACGCTTGAGGGCTAATAGCTTGGTGGAGGAAATATCTTCGAGGAGAGCCAGAACATAGTCAACAGAGCCATCAGTGTGACGGACACAGCCAACCGAAAGATTTGTATGGATAATCGATCCGTCTTTGTGCATGAACCTTTTTTCAATGGAATAATCGTTGATTTCGCCTGACAGGAGACGGTTGAATTTATCAAGATCGAGAGCGAGATCCTCCGGATACGTAAGTTCTTCCCAGGATAGGATTGCCAACTCTTCACGGGAATAACCCAACATCTTGCAGAGTTGATCGTTTACCTGCAGCCAGGCCTTCTCGGGAGATGTAATTGCCATACCAACAATCTGGTGTTCGAAGAAGAGCCGCATTCGTTCATCACTCTTCCGCAATTCATTCTCCGCCTGCTTGCGCTCGGTGATGTCGGCTATGACCCCGACCAGTGCGTGTAGGCTCCCGTCCGGGTTTTCCAGTCTCCGCCCAGACAAGTGCCCCCAGAAAGACGTGCCGTCCTTACGGATATAATGCCGATCCAGCGATACCGATTGAATCTTGCCCTGAATTAGTTGGTGCATTTGCGCATCGCCAATCTGCTTTTCCGACTCATGCAGGTGATCTTGGTAGGGAGTACCGATCAATTCCTGAGGTGACTCCCCAAACATATCCGCCATCCGTCTGTTACTAAATTCAATAATTCCTTGCGGAGACACCTGGATAATGCCTGCCTCCGAAGCATCGAAAACCACCCTCAACTGTTCCTTGCTGACTCGAAGCGCCTCTTCAGACTGCTTGTGTGTTGCAACCTCTTTCGCAAGTTTTTCATTTGTCTCTATAAGTTGATAGTTTGCCTCGGAAAGTTGCCTAGTCCGTTCGACAACAAGCTCTTCCAGAAGCTTATTGCGTTCGACCAACTCTTGGAGAGGGTAGACTTCTCCTTCACGAACAAGAGCGTAAGGGATGGAAATACTACTATGAGATATTTTCCAGCCTGCTGATTCCTTTCGGAAGATCAGGACAAGGCGTGCAGTCTCTCGTGACAGAATGTGGTCTTCAATTGGCAAATGAATGTTGAAAAACCCGGTTGTGACGGCAACCGTATCAGACAGGGACTGGATTGCAAGATCCTTGAGCTCGATACGGAGCGGCTCCTTAACCTGGGCGAAATCCTTACGGGTAATCGCTACCCACTCATCCCTGTCTTTGACGAGAAAATCACCGCCTCCGGTAAAGCCGGAAAAATCGTCACTGAAATAGCTCGTGAGACGATCATCGCGGAATGCGTACATTTGCAGGTATTCATCAAATAGTTGCCGAATTTCCTGGTAGTCGTTTGCACCCATTATGCAGAACCTCATTATTTGAAATAAGTATTGAGTACCACTATGCCGTAGCCACGCAATACCTAATACATGCCATACCGGAAAAAATAGCCGACATATCTTCGACTCGCAGTGGTTTGCAGAAATAAAATCCCTGAATTTCCTCGCACTGGCGGTCAACCATGAAATCCAGTTGCTCTTTTGTTTCGACACCTTCAGCGACAATTGTCATGTTCAAACTATGGGCCATCGAAATAATTGACTCCGCAATGGCTACCGAGTTTTTCTCATGGGGAAGATTCATCACAAAAGAACGGTCAATTTTGATCTCATGGAACGGCATCCTCCTCAGGTACGAGAGCGACGAGTAGCCGGTACCAAAATCATCCAGCGAGAGTTTTAGGCCCATATCCGCAATGGTTTGAAGGGTCTCAAGCGTCTGGTTGATGTCCCTCATGACGATACTTTCAGTAAGCTCAAGACATAGGCATGATGGCTCCATTCCGGTATCGTTCAGGACCGCACCAATCATATTCACGAGGGTGCCTGAATGAAATTGGTGAGCGGAAACATTTACCGAAATCTTCAAAGGGGACATTCCTTCAGATCTCCACTTAACATATTGTGCGCAAGCTGTTCGCAAAACCCATTCGCCAACCTGGTCAATCAAACCTGTCTCCTCCAGGATGGGAATAAACGTCGATGGTGCAACAATCTGCTTTTCTCCGGTGGGGTGCCACCGTACCAGAACCTCCATTCCAACGACAAGATGGGTCTTTGCGTCGAACTTGGGTTGATATTGGAGAAAATACTCACCTCGCTGAAGGGCATGGCGAAGGCGATTCTCCATCTCCAGACGTTTCTGAACCTTAAGACTGAGATCATTGGAATAGAATAAATACTTATTCTTACCAAGCAGGGTTGCCTCGGACATTGCGGTTTCAGCACTCTGGAGGAGTCTGTCGAGAGATTCGCCATCGACAGGGAAAACAGCAACTCCAATGCTTACCCCCAGAAAAAATTCGTGCATATTTATACTAAACGGTGTGTCAAAAATTTTGATGACGTCATTGATAAGACTCAGCAAGTTCTGTCCATCTACAGTCATTATCGCAAACTTGCTGCCCGTAACTCTTGATATTACGTTAGGATCACGTACCAACTCTACAAGGCGCTTCCCTACTGCGACGAGCAGATGGTCACCAAATTCATACCCGTATGTCTCGTTCACAAATTTGAGACTGTTTATTTGCAGTAATAGGATGGCAACATTTCCCGAAAAATGTTTCCTGGTGACAGCCTCATAAAAGATGTCACCCAGTCTGGTTCGATTCGGCAGGCCGGTGATATTGTCGAAGCTTTCAAGCACCTGAAGTTTTTCCGACTGTTTGTTGACCAGCACCTCAAGGTTTCTCTGATATGCATTGGTTTCCTTTATCTGTTTGGAGCGCTTCAATACTCTTTCAATGACCTCCTGAAGATCACGCAAGCTCTGAACAGGCTTTGTGATATAATCCCATGCCCCTCTTCTAACGGCCTCTATGGCATCATTCACCGCTCCGGCCCCGGAGACCACCACAATCGGGACTTCCGGGTTACGCTCCTTTATCCCTGAGATGACCCCATAACCATCCATAACCGGCATATTAAGATCGGTCAGAACAAGGTCAGGACGCTCAATATCAAATAATTCGAGCCCTCTCGCCCCATTTTCAGCCTCAATGACCATAAAACCGAGGTCTTCTAAAAATGCCACAAAACACATGCGGATGCCCGGGTCATCCTCTATGGCCAGTATTTTTGCATTTTCGCTGTTCATCATGGCGCACCTTTTAATTGGTTGACCAATGGCAATTTTATCGTAAAGCATGTCCCCTCGCCAGGGCTGGACTCGACCTCAATGCTTCCTCTATGATTGTTGGTAATCAGCATGTACGAAACCGCAAGGCCAAGGCCGGTGCCTACCCCCACTTCTTTGGTGGTGTAAAAGGGTTCAAAAATCCTCTTCTTGACATCATTGGTCATGCCGGGGCCATTGTCAGCCAATTTTATCACCAATGTTTCGCCATCCCTGGAGACGCTAATCCTGATCGTAGGATCTTCCACGGCGTCATCCTCGCACATCGCCTGCGCGGAGTTTTTGATCAGGTTGATAAGGACCTGCTCTATTTCGGTAATGTTGATCAAAATTCGCGGAAGGTTGTTTTCGTAATTTCTTATGATTTTGACATTTCTGATGTCATATTTTCTGCGCAGATCGTAGTCGCTCTCCGACATTTCGATGGCCTGTTCTATGACATCCGGCAAGTTGCTCAACTGGTTCCAGGAATCGCTTTTGTGCGCAAATTGCAGCATGTTTTTGATTATCTTTGTTGCGCGCTTTCCCGCTTCTTTCATACTGGTGATAAAATTAAAGATTTCCCGTCTCTCCAGATAGTTACGCACCATCCCGAGATCAACGCCAACTTCCTCGGCAACTCTGGTATTCACCACCAGTTCGGGGGAGAGGCGTCGCTCCATAATTTGTATCGCTTGCACAACGATGCCGACCGGGTTGTTTATCTCATGTGCCAAACCGGCGGCCAGGCAGCCAATCATCGTCATTTTCTCGTTTTGGATCATCATCTCCTGGGCCAGCTTCCATTCTGTGATGTCCTGGGCAATGGATATGACGCCGCTTACCTCTCCCTTAGCATCCCGCAGGGGGGTGTTGGTCCACTCACAAAGAATAGTCCTACCATCTTTGGTCACGTTTTCGCTGGTACCCGTGGCTTCCAGATCTCCTGCCGGCAGTCTCTGCCAGACCTGATCAACAAGTGGTCTTGCTGATGGTGGCACAATCAGCTCAGTAGCTTTCCTGCCCGCAGCCTCCTCCGGTGAATAACCAAAAGTTCTTTCTGCAGCAGGATTCCAGCTTTGGACGGTATAATCCTTGTCGAAGACAATACAGGCAATCGGTAATCGTTCAATATAGAGCCTCATCCGTTCTTCACGATCAACCAATTCATCCTTAATTAATTTACGTTGGGTATCATCAGAAAGGAATCCTTCCAGCACCTCGACTTTGCCCTGTTCATTCCGCATTGCCCTCATGTAGAGGTTGGCATAGAAATGAGAGCCGTCCTTCCGTATCGCTTCCAGCTCTTCGCAAACCACCAGATCAGATACTTCAAGTTGTCGCAGGATTTTTTCCCGTTGTCTAGGCTGAGCATAGAGTTGATGGGGGATATCGGGAACACCTGCAATCATATCTTCAGCAGTTTCATAGCCAAAAATATGTGCATATACAGTATTGACCGTTATGAATTGTCCGCTAGGCAGCGACTGGAAAATACCGATAGGAGCGTTTTCAAAGATGTTCCGGTATTTTTCTTCAGACCGGCTGAGATTTTCTTCTGCACGTCTTTTTTCGGTAATATCCTGGGACATCGTGATGCCATACTGCTTACCTGAGATCTCGATTGCTCTTGCAGAAATCAGCATGGAAACCAGGTTGCCTTTAAAATCGACACAGGCCATTTCCTCTTGATCAATGCTGCCGGTTTCAATAAATATTTTATTGAATCGCTGGAATTCGGCTTTTGACATAATTCCCAGTTCATCAGCTCTTTTACCTATTGCCAACTCCTTGCTGATGCCGTGGAGCTCGCAACAACGATGATTAACATCGACAAATTCTCCGGTTTCAATTTCATGAAGGAAAATGCTCAAGGGGTTTTCATCGAAAATAGTCTGGAAACGCTTTTCACTTTCCTTCAGGGCTTTTACGGCCTTTATTCTTTCAGTAACATCAAGCACCATAACAACGAAACCTGCCGATGTATCTCCACGAACCAACGGCGCAATGCCTACCAAAACGTCGAGCCTATACCCCAGCTTTGTGACACCTTGGATTTCAAGCATTGTTGCATCATTTACCATTGCCTTCGCGTAAATATCCGATCCGACTGTCTCGAAATCTTCCTCACTCGCGTAAATTATTCTTGTCTTTTGCCCGATCAACTCTTCCCTCGTGAACCCGTACATGGCGCACATGGCATCATTAACCTTCAGGAATATCCTATCTTTGACATACGCAATCCCAACCGGGGCAGCCATGTAAAGCGACTGCAACTCGGCCTCACGTTGTCGTAGCGAGTCCTCCGTCCGTTTACGGGTTTCAATTTCGTGTTCGAGCTCAATAGTTCTATTTCGTACCATACGTCGCAACTGGACAATAAAGGCCAGCGCTATACCGGCTACAGCCAGAGCCCATTTGATGACGTCGCGCGGACGAATACCGTGTTCGTAGCGGAGTGAGAGCCATTTTTGTTCTATCCCGCGATGCTCCTCGGCAGGTATCGACATGAGCGCCTTATCGAGAATACGCGCCAGTTCGGGCCAGTCCTTGCGGACACCCATGGCGTAGGCATCCTCGGGATAGGGAGAGGGTGCAACCACCTTGAGATTCACAAGGCCTTTCTTCTCAATGAGGTAACTTGCAACAGCCAGGTTGCCGACATAGGCATCGGCTTTCCCCGTTGCGACCGCTTCAAGCGATGTAGCAGTTGTGGGAGTTTCGATGACCTTTACTTCAGGGACATCGTGCCGGATCTTGGCCGCCTCGATAAAATCGTTTTCCGTGGCGATTACGCCACCGGAAAGATCCTTAATATTGGAAATAAATTTACTATTTTTACGAGTGAAGATGACTTGCGGGAATGATATATAATTTTTGGTAAATTCGATAAAACTTTCCCGGTTCTTATCATGAGTTATCATCAGGGCAAGGTCAACTCCGCTCTTGTTCTTGAGGGACTCAAGCGCATCCTTCCATGACATGTCGGGTTCCGGCCGAAACTCGATGCCCAGCTGTTTGCCAATAAGCATGAGATGGTCGTACGCCATGCCTTGGAAATGGCCCTGATCGAAGAATTCAAACGGTGGGTAGGTTCGACTGATCCTGACACGCACGACCGGGTGTGCGGCAAGCCAGGCATTCTCTTCCGGAGTCAGTATCAGCATTCCTTTGGAACTTTTAGTTGATTGCGACGCGCCGCCGGTACCCGTAAGAGCAGATACTGTTATGAGCACTATGAACCACCAAGAGCGCGTGCGAAAATTCATGGGAACTGCTCCATTCCGGGAAAAGCTATTCTTATGCATCTTAAAACGGTAACGAGAAGTCTAAGGCCCGTCACTGCTTTTGCCAAAACATACGATCCATCTTCCCGACTATCAATAATTTGTCGGCGCTATTAATTACTACAGTAAGAAGTCCTCATTCATTGTACCAAAAATTATCGAAGATAGCGGTTGGTTATCGCCACGTAGAATGGGGTGATATCCGAAAAACCATCAACGACAAAACCAGTCAAGCTAAACGGTACACATAACATCTGCCAGAAGAAATAATATAATACCAAAACAGCTAGTTAACCTCGCTTTGATTTCAAAATTTGAAAACGTGGCTCACCTCCGGGGGTGATACCCTGTTAAAAAAGCAGGAGAGGCACCAAACAAATATAACAAATAATATTATATCTTTACAAACAGGAGACTATAATAAGGCTTGAGAAAACAGGGTATCGAAAGGCTTGTGTCGTTTGTTGCGGTGGATTGTGTAAACACATCAAGCTTCGGAAAATTGAAACCATAGAGATTAATATAATCAAATACTAATTTAGCTTCATAGTCCAAACTGTTGAGATCGTCAAGTTTTTTTGAAATTTTGAGCAGGTAGAAGTCAAGAATTAGTGGGCCGGAGTTTCATTTCAAGGAACCAGGGTACTCTATCTTCATTAAACCCTTGTACTTCCGCAAAAAAAGGTATAAAGAGTATTTAAATTTCATATATGTGCGCTGTTCGTCGGGACGATGCGATCTCCCGCAGCTTCCAGGCTTTAAGTGGTCATCTTTCGATTGAAACCGTAACGACGGGAACTTCAATGCACGATGCTACCAGAACGCGGCGACACCTTGAAAAAGAGATAGGTACACTACGAAACCGGGTTTCTTTCCTGGAGAACGCGGTTGCGAAGATGCGGCGCCGGGGTGACATCAACGGCCCCCCGCCCTTGATAGACCACGTGACCGGCCTGCCAAGCCGGATACAATTCTACAATACCCTGCACGATGCCCTTGTCTCCTCCAAAAAGAGCGGCGAAAAACTTGCCGTTATCTTTCTCTCTCTTGATCGCTTCAAACTCATCAACGATACCCTCGGCCAGTTCGTGGGGGACGCCCTGTTGCAGGAGGTGGCCAAACGCCTTGGGATGTGCCTGCAGAAGCATGACAACCTGTGTCGGCCGGGGCGGGACGAATTTCTGCTGCTACTCCCCCGGACCGGGGACAGAGATGGGGTCGCACGAGTGGTGGAAAGAATTTTTCAGGCCCTGTCCGATTCCTTCCAACTGGGCTGCCAGGAGCTCATCATCAACTCCAACATGGGGATCTGCGCCTATCCCGAAGGGGGAGACAGCGCCGACGCGCTGATCAGAAACGCCTATGCCGCCCTGCTCAAGGCACGTGACCTGGGGCAAAACACCTTCCGCTTCTTTTCGCCTCAAAGCTACGAATCGGAATTCAGCCGACTGCTGTTGGAGAACGACCTGCGCCGCGCCCTGGATCGCCGGGATTTTTCCCTGAACTATCAGCCCCAGGTTAACCTTCAGAACGGCAGGGTTGTGGGGGTGGAGGCGTTGGTCCGCTGGGACCACCAGACCCTAGGCCCCATCTCCCCCGATCGGTTCATCCCCTTGGCCGAGGACATGGGCATCATGGCCCCCCTGGGCGAATGGGTACTCCGCACCGCCGGCGAGCATCACCTCGCCTGCACCGGTTACGGCTGCCAACCGGTCAGGTATGCGGTCAACCTCTCTCCTACCCAACTCCACTCCGGCAACCTAGTGCCGTGGATACTCGCAATCCTGAATGAAACCGGTCTGGAGCCGGGCTATCTGGAGTTAGAAATAACAGAGGGCGCACTGCTCAGGAACCGCCAAGCGACGGTTGCGGCGTTCGAGGCCCTGCACGCCAGAGGGGTGCAGATCGCCCTAGACGACTTCGGCACCGGCTACTCCAGCCTCGCCTACTTGAGCCAGTTTTCCATCAGCAAGCTGAAAATCGACAAAGCTTTCACCAATGCCGTCACAACGGACGAACGGTCCGCCGCCATCTCCCGGGCGATCATCTCCATGGCCCACAGCCTGGGCATGCGGGTTATGGCCGAGGGGGTCGAAACCCAGGAACAAGTGGACTACCTTCGGGACCTGGGATGCGATGAAATCCAGGGATACCTGGTGTCGTGCCCCCTACCCCCCGACGAAACCATGCAATTCCTCGCCCGGCACTCCGGGGCAGAATTCCCTTTGTAGGTCACGCCAAACCGCGAATTCTCACGCTTTACGAAAGTGTCGCCGAGGGAAGCCACGCCGAATCCGCTTTCAAATTTTTCCGCTTGCAAAGAAATAAAGATGTGATATAGAGGATCAAAAGGCTGTGGGTGTTACAATATATCAGCGTCATCGAGCGATGATATGGCCGAGTCTATCGATACTGATGTTTTCATGCGGACGCACGTCATGGTTGACTGCCGAAGAATGACAGCCCGAATCACCGTAGAGGCCTGCGTAAAATATCAGAAGAACAACGACGCCCTGGCCTGCGTCGGCTGCAACCGTTGTGTCCCCGGCGAACTCGGCAGAGCCGCGGATTGGCTACCCTATATCAGATCGCGACTGAGCCTCCCGAAAGAACCCTGGCAGGAGCCGGATTGACGAAAAATAAGCAAGCCTCGTACAACAACCGGGCCGGAACCCTTAAAGGGTATCTGGCCTTTTTGCGTCCCCGGAACGGCCAAACGAACAGGGGGCCAAGCTTTTGTCTGCCTGACCCCCTGTTTTTTATCGCAGCATGGATTTGCTAGCGCCGGTCGCCGCCCCCGCGCTCGTCGCGGCGTTCGTCTTTCATCTCCCGACGCTGTTCCTTCATCTGCTGGTGCTCGTCGCGGCGCTGTTCCTTCATCTGCTGATGCTCATCGCGTCGCAGTTCTTTCATATCCCGACGTTCATCGCGGCGCTGTTCTCTCATCTCACGGTGTTCTTCCCGCCGCTCTCCTGTCGGCCGGAAATATCTACCCCGGTAGCTATTCCGGTCCCTCGAATACATACGGTATTCCCGGTCGCGGAATTCATGAATCCGTCTCATCCGGTAGCGGCGGAGTTCGGGGGGGAGTTCCCGCGGCCGCACCTTTATCCAAGGGCCGCCGTAATAGTCGGTGCGGTACCAGCCCCCTCCCCGGAAGATGAAGTAGGCGTTGGAGAGGTAGAACATGTCGTAGGGCACACCAACAGCCACGCCGAAGCCCAATTCGGGCGGGTAGAGAAAATCGGGGGGTTGGGCGACGACTACCGGCGGTCCTCCCACGTTGATACTGAAAGATATACCTGCTTGGGCCGCTGAGGCGGCCTGTAGGAGGACCACTGCCGCAGCAACCGCCAACACTTTTTTCATAAAACCTCCCTCTTCTGTAGTCCCGTAGTGAGCAATTACTGATCGCTTTTTATAAAGAGTACACCTTCCCGAGGCCGAGTCAAGACCAAACCCTTTATATTTATTGTAACATTTTTAGGGTTTTTTGCGTAATTCCTGTCCCATCCTCCCCAGCCAATGTACAAAATTGTGCGCTGTCTCACAGATTTTTTCCACCAGAGGGCTATGATGGGATAAACAGTTGCGCCTCAAAGCCAACTCCTTCGAGGTTGGGACACATTAAAACATTTATCCCATCCAGATCACCTGTCCGCACCCGAAAACATGTGGAGGTTTCCATGAAAAAGGCAGTATATGCACTCCTTCTCGCCACAGCCGTGTACGGCGCCGGCGAAATCCCGGCGGCTAACGCCGCGACGGCAAAGACCGTTTCCCTCCAACTAACGATCAACAGTCCTGGCGCCGGCGGTTCTCAGTTCGTACTCCAGGGGCTTCGGACGCCGACAGACCCCGTCTACTCGTGCAGCAAAACCGCGGCTGCGGCCGGCGACGGCACGAGTAGCGTCCGCTTCGCCGTGGTGGACCTGAGCGGCGTCAACAAGACCACGATCACCGTAAGCGGCACGCAGGTCGGCACACTAGCCGTGACGGACGCCAAGTATGTGGACCAGTTGGGCAACGCCATTACCGGCGGCGTGACCGTCAAGCGGGTCAGGTAACCACGCACCGTCTGGGCAGCTTACACAAAAGGGGGCATCCGGTGGATGCCCCCTTTTGTCAATGACCTGAATTTTATTTTTATTCCTACGGCTGTTCTTCCATCCCCACCCTCTCGACCAATACCAATCTTTGAACCCATTGATCTGCTTAGGGGTACCTCGACCTTTCATTCCTCAGCCCCTCGCTGTTCCCGTTCGTGGCGAAAATGGAAATACGCCAGCGCCAGCGACGTCGCCTGGAGAGCGGCGCAGAAATAGAACGGCGCGCCGATGCGCCAATCCCCACGAGGCAGGTGGGACACCGCCGCCAACAGCGGCGCGCCGCACAGGGGAGCCACCACCGCCGTCAGGCTATTCAGGGAGCTGACCGCCCCCAGTGCCTGCCCCTGGCTGTGGGGATCTGCGGCACTGGAGATGATACTCTGGAACGCCGCTGTAATGGTGAAGCCGAGTATGTTCAGGAAGATTACCGCGTACATCATCCACCCCTGGGTGGCTGCACCCCACGCCACAAAGGCCACGGACGAGGACATGAGCCCCGCGACCGCCAGGCGGCGGGGGCTGAAGCGTTTCAACAGACGGCCCAGCAGAAAGCCCTGCACGATCAGGGACATGATACCCACCGCCGCCAGGGACCACCCGTTTTCCCGCGGCCCCCAACCAAACTTGAAGGTGGTGTACAGCACCCACGTGGTCATCATTACGAACTGGGCCAGGCCGCTCAGGGCAAGCACCGCCACCAGTCGGCCCACGCCGTGCAATTGGGCCAGGGCGCGCAGGGATGCCAGCGGGTTGGCCTGCCTCCAGTGGAATGGCCGCCGCCGCTCGGGAGGGAGCGATTCGGGCAACACGAAAAAGCCGTAGAGCCAGTTGATCATGGCCAGGCCGCCTGCCACGAAAAAGGGGAGCTGGATAGAGATGGCGCCCAACAGCCCGCCCATGACCGGCCCGATGATGAAGCCGGCGCCGAACATGGCGCCCAGAAGCCCAAAACGCTTTGCCCGCTCCTCGGGCAGGGTGATGTCCGCCACATAGGCGCTGGCCACAGCCGCGTTGGCCTGCATGGCGCCCCCCACCAACCTCACCGCGATCAGCATCCAGAGCGCCGTGGCAAGACCGGTGGCGAAAAAATTGAGGCCCAGGCCGCAGAAACCAAGCAGCAGCAGGGGGCGGCGGCCGTGGGCGTCGGACAGCCCCCCCAGGATGGGCGAACCCAAAAAGTTGGCGATACCGAAGGCGAATACCACCACCCCGTACCAGAAGGCTTGGTCCGCCTGGGAGCTGGTGAAGCCGCCCACCAGGGTTGGCAACACCGGGATGATAAGGCCGATGGACACCATGTCAATCAGCACGGTCAGCATGATGAAGGGCATGGCGGCGGCGCGGTCGCGGCGGGCGGTAAACAGTTTGAAGTCAATCACGCGTGAATACTCGATCCGTTGGTTTCAGGTCTGGGGTTGTTGAGGGGGCGGTTGCGGGACGGTGGGAAGTGGCCGATTATTCATCCTCCGACCAGGCGGCGTATTTGGCGTTCTTCGTGACAATCACCGATACCTGCTGGCCGGGGGCCACATCCAGGAACGGCATCAAGCGGCGGACCAATTCGGCTTCAAACGTATTCATCTCTTCATTGCGTTCGTCGCACAACTGGCGCACGATCTTTTCGAACTGGGCCGCCGCGACCGGTTGTTTCACCAGGCCGGTCAGGCCGCTTCTGCCATCGGGGGAGGCAATGTAACCCGTAATGTTCAGGTTGATGACCTTCGCCTTGTCCTTCGTTACACAGGCAAGGGTGGACAAACGGTAGTAGACCCGCTCCGTGGCAAGATCGCCACGCCCCTCCGCCACCACATAGCAACCCGCCACCTCGTCCACGATCCGGGGGGGCAGAAACTCCAGGCTGTTGATCCTGAAAAGCGTGGGAGAAGGCTTGACGTCCTCTCCGGCGGCATAGTAGCCCCCGGCAATCAGCGACGCCGGCATGACCCCCACCGGAACGTAACCCGATACAGCCTTGGGTCGGGCTTCCCGAAAGGCGGGCATCCCAACGCAACCGGAGACAAACAGCATAACGGCACAAAGCAACGATATTGTTGTACGCATGACAGCCTCCTAAAATGGGCGCAGACTTCGACGGCCTGGCTTGGTCATTCCAAATCAGCTCGAATAATCCTCATTAGCAATCCGCTTGTCAAGCGACTAGTTCGTCCATACCCACGGTCATAGGTTTCCTGGTCAAAACACTCTTTTGGACCTTATAAACTCTCGAGCAAATTACGTGAGATCTTCCATGCCGATTCATGCTATATGCAGATTGGCACATTATCCATAAAATTCGCCACCCTAAACGGAGGTATTGGTGAAACGCAACACCTGGAGATGACTTAAGTCTTCACCAAGCGAAAGGAGTCATTGACTACATACAAAATTTATCGAAAAATCTGTTGACCGACTCAAGCAACCCGATGGGCGACACCGTCAAGTTTACCCATCACGGAATACCACATAAAATACTTCACATTAATGCTTTGGGACGTTATAGTTAACTTTTTAGCTCAACTTTATGCAAAATCATTACGGGTAGTAATATACTGTCAATCACGCAGACTCAATTTACAGAGAAACTGGTTTCTGGAGTGTCCATGACGAGGCGTTTCCTGATTGCCCCCTGTCCGGCGAGATCCTTTTCATCGTTCCTGAACGCCCTGCGTCGCAGCATAATCCTGACGACACTTTTCCTATTTTTTCTCCCCTCCACACCGCTCCTGGCCGGCACTACCACCCTAACGCCGATTACCCTTCAATTGAAGTGGAAACACCAGTTCCAGTTTGCCGGTTATTACGCTGCCATTGAAAAAGGGTACTACCGCGATGCCGGACTTATGGTAACGCTCCGTGAGGCGACTCAGGGGGTCGTTCCCGCAGAGACTGTCCTCAGCGGAGACGCCCAATTCGGGGTGGGAGACAGCTCTCTCGTCCTGTTACGGGCAAAGGGAAAACCGGTCGTGGCCCTTGCCGCTATCCTGCAACATTCGCCCCTGTGCTTACTTGCCCTCAGCGAAAACCACATAAGAAACGTACATGATCTGGCGGGAAAACGGGTCATGCTTGACCCTATGACGACTGAGATTATGGCGCTTCTCAGGGCGGAGGGTGTGGCTGGCGACGCAATAAAGGCCGTGCCCCACGAATTCTCCCTCGACAAACTCCTGAACGGGGAGGTAGACGCAGTCTCCGTCTACAGCACGACCGAACCCTTCCAACTCGACAAGCGAAAAATTGCTTACGACATCATCTATCCCGAGCAGAGCGGAATAGATTTCTATGGCGACACGCTTTTCACCCGCCAGGACATGGTACAAAAGCAGCCCGAGACGGTACGGCAATTCCGCGACGCAAGCCTGCGCGGCTGGAAATATGCGTTGGAGCATCAGGACGAAATGATCGACCTCATCCTGAAACGTTACAACACCAGCCACCTCACCAGGGCGCAGCTCAATTACGAAGCGAAGGAAATAAGGAAACTGATCAGACCCGACTTGGTCGAGATTGGCTATATGAATCCTGGCCGTTGGCAGCACATAGTTGATACCTATTCCCGGTTGGGGGTCATCCCGGCATCAAAACCGTTTCCCCTGAAAAGCTTTCTCTATTCCGGCGAGCTGCCGCGGCTCCCTGATTGGCTTTACGGGGCCTTGGCCGGCGGCATGGCCATCATCATCGCCGTTTCGGCGGTGGCAATCCGCTTCCACTCCCTTAACGTGGCGCTCAACGACCAGATGCAGTTGCGCGACAAGGCAGAGGAAAAGTTGCGCAAGTTGTCGGCCGCCATTATTCAAAGCCCGGTATCAATCGTAATAACCGATACCACTGGTGAGATCGAGTATGTAAACCCCAAGTTCTGCGAGCTTACCGGCTATACGGCGGAAGAGGTCGTCGGCCAGAACCCTCGTATCCTACGAGGCAGCATCCTGACGCCCGAATTCTACGGCGACCTCTGGAATACCATCCTTTCCGGAGGACTCTGGCATGGGGAGTTTCTGAACAAGAAAAAAAACGACGAACTGTTTTGGGAACATGCCACCATCGCCCCCATCTGGAATCCTCAGGGTGAACTCACCAATTTCATCGCCATTAAAGAGGATATCACCGAACGCAAGATGCTGCAGGAAAAGCTGGACCACATGGCCCATCATGACGAGTTGACCGGCTTGCCCAACAGGGCGCTCTTCTTCGACAGGATCGGGCAGGCACTGGCCCATGGCAAAAGGAGTAACACGGGATTCGCTCTAATGTTTGTGGATCTGGACGGCTTCAAGGATATCAACGACACCTACGGGCATGACAGCGGCGATGCGTTGTTGCAGGAAACTGCCCGACGCCTGGCAGGGTGTGTCAGGGACTCGGATACGGTTGCACGGATGGGTGGAGACGAATTTGCAGTCATGCTGCTGGATGTTGCCGATCCTGGCCATATCACTCAGGTGGCGGACAAGATGCTGGCTCTCCTTGCGGTGCCCTTCCGGCTCAAAGGGATTGAGTGTCGTGTAGGGGCCAGTATCGGCATCAGCACCTTTCCCCAGGATGGCGATGCCGTTGACACCCTTATGAACATGGCCGACATGGCCATGTACCGTATCAAGCAAGGTGCAAAAAACAACTACGCCTTTGCCTCATGAGACGCCCCGAGTCAGCAGGCTGTTGAGAAACGTCGTGAGGAAGCCGCCCGGAGCCGAGATTGTGAGTACCGTGAACGCCACAGACGGCTCTCCGTAACAGCTTTTCAGCAACCTTTCAGATCTCCAGCGCTCCGATCAGGCTCTTCACATCCCCAACACCGTTCTCGGCCAACCAGGTTTCCATGCCGGCGACAATTGCCTGGGCAGCACCCGGATTGATAAAACTGGCAGTTCCGACCTGCACGGCTGTCGCCCCGACAAGAATAAATTCCAGGGCATCGCGGGCGTTCATGATGCCGCCGATACCAATGATCGGCAAGGCGACCGCCTGCGCCACCTGCCAGACCATGCGCAATGCCACAGGCTTGACGGCCGGCCCCGAGAGGCCACCGGTGATGTTGGCCAGTACCGGCCGGCGGCGATCCAGGTCGATGGCCATGCCGGTCAGGGTGTTGATCAGCGACAGGGCGTCGGCACCCGCATCGGCGCAGGCCCTGGCCATGGAGACGATATCCGTGACGTTGGGCGAAAGCTTGACGATCAGCGGCTTGATGGTTGCCTCGCGGCAGGCCGTGACCACCTCGAAGGCGCACCGGGGGTCGGTACCAAAGACGATTCCCCCTTGCTTGACATTGGGGCAGGAAATGTTCACTTCCAGACCGGCGACTTCCGGGATGGCGTCCAGGCGACGGGCCATCTCGGCGTACTCATCAATGGTATTACCGAAGAAATTGGCAATGGCCGGGGTGGCTACCGTGCGGAGAAAGGGGACCTTTTTCTCGGTAAAAGCGTCGATGCCTACGTTCTGCAGGCCGATGGCGTTCAACATGCCGCCCGGCGTCTCCACGATGCGCGGAGTGGGGTTGCCGGCACGCGGCTTGAGTGACAGCCCTTTCGTCACGAAGGCGCCGATAGCCTCAAGGTCCACGTATTCCGCAAATTCCTCTCCATAGCCAAAGGTGCCCGAGGCGGTCATAACCGGGTTGCGCAACTCCAGTCCGGCGATAGTGACAGACAGGTCAGGTTTCATGGTCAGGCCTCCCACTTCAGTTCGGTAGCGTCAAAGACCGGTCCATCGGCGCAGACGCAGCGATAATCGGGGGCTTCGCCGGAGTGGCGATGACCGGGGGTGACGCACCCCAGACAGGCCCCCATGCCGCAGGCCATGTACCCCTCAAGAGAGACTTGGCAGGGGATACCCCCTTGGGCGGCAATACCGGCCACGGCGTTCAACATGCCATGAGGGCCGCAAGCGAAAATGCGTGGCTTGCCATCGCAAGCAGCCAACCGTCTGATCAGAGCCTCGGTAACCAAGCCGCTTTCTCCCAGAGACCCGTCTTCGGTAGCTACGTAGCACTCCACCCCCAGGCGTTCAAACTCCGTAATGCAGAGGATGTCGTCCCGCGTCCGGCCCCCGACAAAGAGCCTCACCGACGACTGTTTCACCAATTCCTTGGCCAAAAGGTAGAGCGGCGCCAGCCCAACGCCTCCCCCAACGATCATCTTTTCCTCCTCGGGAGAGCCTAAATTAAACCCCTTTCCCAGGGGGCCGAGAATATCCAGCAGATCGGTTTCATGCAGCGCCGACAGCATGGAGGTCGCCTTCCCCACCACCCGGTACAGCATCTCCAGGTAGGGCTGAGGCGCTGCGCCGGTCTGAGCCGGGGTATGGATGCCCACATCGAAGATGCCGAAAGGACGCCGCAGAAGCGGGTCGATGGCCTCGTTCACTCGCACCATCACGAACTGACCCGGTTGGGCGGCGGGCAACTCGGGAGGCGCGGTCATGCGCATGCGCCAGTAGCCGGGCGAAACCTCCACGTTGGAAATGATCATAGATTTGAACTGCATTTAACAGTCTCCTTAGCAAGTTGTTGAAACACCCAGGTTGTTCAAAAATAGTCAGATCGTCGCCTCCGCAGGAAGCCCCGCGGAGGCGTAGCAGCGCTACGCCGCACAAGGAGGCTTTCGAGGATGGCGGCGAGATGGCTGTTTTTCAACAACCTGTTGAGAGTGATTTTTCCATCAGCAGCGCGTCCTCCACGCCTTCGTAGTACTTCGGCCGTATTCCGGTCCGGGAGAAGCCGAACCGCTCGTAAAGGGCGATGGCGGTCCTGTTTGAGGCGCGGACCTCTAGTGTCATGATCTCGGCCTGCCTCGCCCGGGCGATGGCAACGGCATGTTCCAAAAGGGCCCGGGCAATACCCCGACCCCGCAGCTGCGGCGAAACGACAATGTCCAGGATTTGGGCCTCTTCGAAAAGCGACATCAGACACACATAGCCGCTCACCGCGCCTCCTATTACAGCGACGAACGGAAATGAATAGGGCGACGACAGTTCGTGCAGGAAATGTTCATAGCGCCAGGGATGGGGAAATGAGGCCTGTTCGATGGCCAGCACGCTGTCCAGGTCGGTTGTGGTCATGGGGCGGATATCGACGGTTCCCGGCATAAACATGGAGAAATATGATATGCAAACGACCGGGTAAAGTAAACGATTTTGTAGTGCCACGGTTAGTATCCCCCACGGGTGCGCCGACTTCGGCAAATAGCACCATCTGAATTGCAAAAACAGGCGTATAATAAATCTAAGAAGTAGAGCACAAGCCGGTTCGGGAGGACGCGTTACCAACAGCCGGCAAAGGAGGTGTGCAATGAAAGGGCGCGAAATAGCAGCAAGTGTCAGGGAACATGCAACAGCGGATCATCGTTTCGTCAAATGGTGGCGCAAGGAAGAAGATTTTCTCGATTACGACTTGATCGACAGGTTTCTGGAACACACCACAAAGGACGAAGAAATCGGCGGGTTACAGCTCTTGACCATGAACGAGATGCGAGATGAGGTCAAACGGGTCGGAGGAACACGGGTGAAATTCATCCATGAAGCATCCGGGGACAAGATTGAGTGGGTACATCAAGCCAAAGAAGGGGGGATGCGCACCCATGTGTGCGCCTACACACCGGAAGCCCTGCTGACTATCTTCGACGTGGAGACCCATGGCAATCCGGTCGATTCTTAAAAGATGCACCTGGACCTAAAGGCTGCCGGCCGCTAATCGGCAGCCCTTTTTTTGCCGATGCCTGACACGGGGAGCTTTCGAAGGCATTGAACCAATTGCAGCTAACGTTGAGGAGGATTTCCCATGACAACCGAAAGCACAGCCGACCTGATCATCCTCGGCTCGGGCTCGACCGCTTTTGCAGGGGCTCTGCGCGCCACCTCCCATGGAGCACGAGTGCTCATGTTCGAAAAAAGCGTTCTGGGAGGGACCTGCGTTAATTGGGGCTGTATCCCCAGCAAAACCCTCATCCACGCGGCCCTGTTCAAGCACGATGCCCAACTGGGGATGAAACTCGGACTCGGGTTTCAGGAGGTCAGAGAGGACGTTGATTTCGAACCTCTTTTCGCCCACCGGGAGGAGGTCGTGCGCAAGCTTCGCCAGGAACGCTATCTGGACGTACTCAAAAACATGTCCGGCCTGAAACTCGTCAAGGGGACCGCACGCTTTGTCGATTCGAAGACCATCGAGGCAAACGATAAAGTTTATCGTAGCAACCGATTCCTTGTCGCAGTTGGAGGCAAACCACGCATCCCCGCCATTCCGGGAATAGAGGGATGCAATTATCTCACGAGCCGGAGCGCTCTGCTGATGAAACAGCTTCCCAAATCCCTGGTCATCCTGGGAGGCGGCGTCATTGCCGTCGAACTGGGACAGATGTACCATCGCCTGGGCTGCCGCGTCACGATCCTCGAACACGGACCGCGCCTTTTGCCGGCCGTGGAGCGGGAAGCGGCCGAAGCGATCCGGGATGTATTGATTGTGGAAGGGATCAAGGTGGTGGCCGGCGTCACCGTCTGCTCGGCTGACCGTGCGGGAGATGTGAATGTACTCTCCGCCGACGTTGGCGGCAGGCGCCACGAATACACCGCCGAGCGGCTGCTCCTGGCGGTGGGGACCGGCCCGGCCACGGAAGGTCTCGGCCTGGAACGGGCGGGCGTGGCAACGGACCCGAAAGGCTTTATTGCCACCGATGGGCGCATGCGCACCTCAACCGACGGCATCTGGGCGGCCGGGGACGTGACCGGCAGGATGCTGATCGCCACGGTCGGAGCCCGCCAGGCCATCGTGGCGGTTGACGATATGTTCGACGAAGGGTGCGGCTGCACCATGGATTACCTGTCTGCCCCCATGGCGGTATTCACGGACCCGGAGATCGGCATGGTCGGGCATACCGAGGAAAGCGCACGGCAAGCCGGCTTCGACGTGGCGGTCAATACCATGCCGGTCAGTGCCATCCCCAAGGCCCATGTCACCGGACATACCGCCGGGGTAATCAAGATGGTCGCCGACCGGCTGACCGGGCGGCTCCTGGGGGTACACCTCGCCTGCCACCGGGGGGCGGACATGATCAACGAGGCGGCCCTGGCCCTGCACCTGAAGGCGACCGTGGCGGATCTGGCCACCACCATGCACGTTTACCCGTCCATCGGCGAAGGGCTGAAACTCTGCGCCCAGGGGTTCGACAGGGATATCAGCAGGCTCTCCTGCTGTGCCGAGTAGCAGGTTGTTGAAAAACAGCCATCAGGCCTTCGTCCTCGAAAGCCCTTTTGTGCAGCGCAGCGCTGCTACGCCTCCGCCGGGCTTTCTGCGGGTGCAGCGATCTGACTATTTTTGAACAACCTGGGTTTCACAACAACCTGCCACTATCAGATGCCGCCCATGCACAGATACTTGATCTCCAGAAAATCATCGACGCCGTACCGGGAACCCTCCCGGCCGACACCCGACTCCTTTACCCCGCCAAAAGGTGCTACCGCGGACGAGATCAAGCCGGTATTAATGCCGACAATCCCGTACTCCAAGGCCTCCGCAACCCTCCAGACCCGGCCGATGTCCCGGCTGTAGAAATAGGAGGCCAGCCCGAATTCTGTGTCGTTGGCCATTCTGACCGCCTCTTCGTCGGTGGTGAAACGGAACAGCGGCGCCAGGGGGCCGAAGGTTTCTTCCCGGGCCACCGCCATGGAGGGGGTGACATCGGCCAAGATGGTAGGCTGGAAGAAGCTGCCGCCCAACTCGTGCCGCCGTCCTCCGGTGACGATGCGTGCCCCCTTGGCGAGGGCGTCGGCGATGTGCTCCTCCACTTTTTCCACCGCCTTCATGTCGATCAGTGGCCCCTGCTGGGTATCTCCCTTAAGCCCGTCACCAACCTTCAACCTTGCCACGGCAATGGACAATTTTTCCGCGAAAGCATCGTAGACGCCGGCCTGTACCAGGAAACGGTTAGTGCAAACGCAAGTCTGGCCTGTATTGCGATACTTTGAGGCGATGGCCCCCTCCACCGCGGCATCCACGTCGGCATCGTCGAACACGATGAAGGGGGCATTGCCGCCCAGTTCCATGGCCACCTTCTTGACCGTTCCGGCGCACTGCTGCATGAGCAGCTTGCCGATCTCGGTGGAGCCGGTAAAGGTCAGCTTGCGGACGATCGGGTTGGCGGTCATCTCGCCCCCGATAGCGTTGGAAGCACCGGTAAGGACGTTGAAGACGCCTGCCGGTATGCCTGCCCGCTCGGCCAGTACCGCCAGCGCCAGTGCCGAATATGGGGTCTGGCTGGCCGGTTTGAGAACCATGGTACAACCGACTGCCAACGCTGGCCCAGCCTTGCGGGTAATCATGGCGGCAGGAAAATTCCAAGGGGTGATGGCGGCGCAGACACCGATCGGCTCCTTGATGACAACAATTCGCTTGTCGTTCTGAAAGGTGGGGATTGTGTCGCCGTAGACCCGCTTTCCCTCCTCGGCAAACCATTCGACGAAAGAGGCGGCGTAAGAAATTTCACCACGGGATTCGGCCAGCGGCTTGCCTTGTTCGGCGGTCATCAAAATAGCCAGATCCTCCTGATTTTCAAGCAATAATTCGTACCAGCGGCGCAGAAGCCGGGAGCGCTCCGCAGCCGTCTTGGCGCGCCAAGCCGGAAAGGCCGCGTTGGCAGCTTCGATGGCGGAGCGGGTCTCAGTCGTCCCCATCTTGGGAACAGTGCCGATGATCTCATCAGTAGCGGGATTGTTGACCGAAATCGTTCCACCGTCCGCTGCATCGAGCCACTGTCCGTTGATATAACATTGCTGGCGAAAAAGGGTCGGGTCGTGCAATGTGAGCATGGCATTAATCCTCCATTTATTCAGGTACATTTTCATACTACTGGTATAAACCGGATGTTATTTTAACGTGTCTTTTTACAAAGTATACACAAAAAGTGATGACGTTTTTTGTTGACACGTTAGACCGACCGGTCTATTTTTGCCTCATGAAAAAGAAAGACACACAGGGCGAGATCATCCGGATCGGCACCGAGATGATCGCCCGCCAGGGTTACAATGCCACCGGCATCGATGCGGTCCTGAAAGAGGCAGGCGTCCCCAAGGGATCGTTCTACCATTACTTCAGGAGTAAAGAAGATTTCGGCCTGGCGGTGATCGACCACTTCGCCGAACGTTTCGAACAACGCCTGGAGATGTTTCTCTACAACGAAGATCTCGCCCCGCTCGACCGCATCCGCGAAATGTTGGAGAGCGGGCTGACGCGGGCGATCCACAACCAGTGCACCAAAGGGTGCCTGATCGGAAACCTGGGACAGGAGTTGGCAGACCTGAACGAACGTTTCCGCGCCCGCCTGGACGAGATCTTCGGCATGTGGCGGGAACGGTTCGCCGTCTGCCTGCGTGAGGCGCAAAAACGAGGCGAACTTTCCGATGATGTCGATCCTGCTATAACGGCCGGCTTCATCCTTTCCGGGTGGGAAGGTGCGATCCTGCGGGCCAAGGTGATGAAGTCGCCCCAGCCGATGCGGGATTTCGTTGATGTCCTTTTCAGCGCCATCTTACGGCAGAAGTAAGCTTTTTTTCCGGGTATTAGTAGACTGGTCTATTTTTGCAGATTGCCGAATCAACCAAGGAGGAGAACATGAAACAATCCGTGGGAGCAAAGACGTTGGCGACCCCTACCCCGGTGTGGCTGGTTGGAACCTACGATGAAGGAGGTGTGCCAAACATCATGACCGCTGCCTGGGGCGGTATCTGCTGCTCCCAGCCTCCCTGCCTGGCGGTATCCCTACGCCGGGCAACCTACAGCTATGCCGCCATCGAGGCGCGCAGGGCGTTCACTATCAGCATTCCCGCACGGACACAGGCGGCTCAGACAGACTACGTGGGGACCGTCTCGGGCCGCAATGGAAATAAGTTCGCCGACTGCGATTGGACAGCGGTGGGGAGTGACCTGGTTGACGCCCCCTACGTGGACGAAGTACCGCTGGTGGTGGAGTGCCGCCTGCTGCATATCCACGACCTGGGTCTGCACACCCAGTTCGTGGGCGAGATCGTGGACGTCAAGGCTGATGAAGCGGTGATCGGCGCCAAAGGATACCCGGACATCACCAAGGTGAGTCCCATGATATGGGACACGGCTCATCGTGGCTACTATAGTGTGGGGGAATTCCTTGGCTCGGCTTGGGAGATTGGCAAGACCGTCGCAACGGAGAGAATAAAATGAAAATTGTCAGCCTGTTGGGAAGCCCTCGAACCACGGGGAACAGTACCGCCATAGCCAACCATGTATTGAAAATCGCCGGAGAATTGGGAGCAAAAACAAGGGCCTTCGAGCTAAACCGCCTTACCTACCGTGGCTGCCAGGCGTGCTATGCCTGCAAAACCAAACTCGATAAATGCGTACTCAAAGACGACTTGAGCGAGGTATTGGCGGCGGTGAGCGAGTCAGACGCAGTGGTGCTGGCCTCACCGGTCTATTATGGGGATATCACCAGCCAACTTAAGGGGTTCATCGACCGCACCTACTCCTATTTGGTGCCCGATTACATCTCCAACCCGCAGCCAAGCCGCCTGGCATCCAAAAAACTGATCTTTGTCCTAACCCAGGGGCAACCTGAGGAGGCTGCGTTTTCCGATATTTTCACGCGCTACGAAGGATTTTTGAAATGGATGGGGTTCAGCGAGACTACGCTGATCCGCGCCTGCGGTATCGGGCCCGGCAGAACCAACGTCGTTCCGGGTCGTATCCTGCAACAGGCCGAGGAAGCGGCACGCGCCTTGATGGCATCTGCCCGATAAGAAAGGAGACCGGGATGGAGGAGCGCATCCGTACCATGATATGCCGCTTTGTCGAGGAAAGTCCGGCTGGCCGCTTTCCCGAGAACGGCGACCCCTATTTCGATGAGCCGCTGGTCGGCTACGCCTCTGCCGACGACCCACTCTTCGGCGACTACAAACAGATTATCGGTGAGTTTCATCGTACGCCGCACGAGGTGATGGAGATAGGTTTCGGCACCGGTGTGCGTGCGGCCACGGTAATTTCCTGGATTCTACCAATTACCCAACCGACACGGGAAAGCAACCGCCGGGAGACACTCTACCCTTCCGCGGCCTGGGCTCGCACCAGAAACTTCGGCGAGCAGTTTAATGCCGCCCTACGCCGTCATGTGACGGAGTGGCTCGCCGAGCAGGGCCACCACGCCGTTGCACCCCAATTGGAAACAACTTGGCGTGAATACGCCGACACCCCGATTGGAAGGGCCTCCACTTGGTCGGAGCGTCACGCAGCCTATGCCGCCGGCTTGGGCACCTTCAGTTTGAACGACGCCTTGATCACCCCCCGGGGCATCGCCCATCGCTGCGGTAGCGTGATTACCGACCTGTTGCTGGAGCCAAGTCCGCGCCCCTACCCCGATCATTATCACAACTGCCTTTATTACCGCGAGAAGAGTTGTGGTGCCTGCATCGGACGCTGCCCGGTGGGCGCTATTTCGCCGCAAGGACACAACAAGGATATCTGTAGCCACTATGTCTACGGTACGGCGGTGACAGCGGTCGCCGAGCGATTCGGTGTGACTCACACTGGTTGCGGCCTCTGCCAGACCAAGGTGCCATGCGAAGGCAGCATCCCGGTCGGATCGGCCAAGGCAGGACGCGCACGTCCGTAGGGAGCATTATGCGATTTCAACGGCAGGTTTCACTTTAAGGAGGAGATCATGAGTTTGGTAACAATTAACCACACCACGTGCCGACGTGACGGCATGTGCAGCGCTGTATGCCCCATGGGACTTTTTGACCGGGATGGGGACGGATTCCCAGTTTTTCGTGCCGGTGTGGATCAGCGCTGCATCGCTTGCGGCCACTGCGTCGCCGTCTGCCCGCTTGGAGCGATTCATCATGAGACGCTGCCGTTGGAGGACTCTTCTCTCATCGATCATGACCTGGCCGTCTCCGTCCCTGCCCTGAATCAGCTACTGAAGAGCCGCCGTTCCATCCGCGAATTCCGGGACGAGCCGGTACCAGAGCCGTTAGTCAGGGAGGCTGTTGAGGTTGCCCGCTGGGCACCGTCGGCTGTGAACCGCCAACCGGTGCACTGGCTGGTCATCCAGACCCCGGCCGAGGTCAGGCGCCTGGCCGGTCTGGTAGTCGATTACCTGCGCCAGATCAACACGCGGGAACCACGGTATGCGCCTTTCATCGAACAGTGGGAACAAGGCAAGGACCCGATCCTGCGCAATGCTCCCCATTTGGCCATCATCCACGCTCCGGACGAATGGATTTGGAGTTCGGTGGACAGCACCATTGCGCTTACCCAGTTCGAACTGGCGGCGGTTGCCCGGGGTATCGGCACATGCTGGGCGGGTTTCCTGATGCGGGCCGCCAACGGGCATCTACCGTTACGTGAAGCGCTTGGCGTCCCTGCGGACCACAGCGTATTCGGGGCGCTGATGTATGGATTCCCCCGTTATAGTTATCATAGCGTCCCCCTGCGTCAGGCGGCGCGGATCGAATGGAGATGATCCGGCGACCGAGCACTGAATTATAAACAAAGATAGCATGGCGTGAGATGTTCTAAAAAACATACAACAGCGGAGATATGACTATGAAGCTCATTGCGATAAACGGAAGTCCGAGAAAAAAATGGAACACGGCAACTCTACTGGGTAAGGCCCTGGAAGGCGCCGCCGCACAAGGAGCCGAGACGGAGGTTGTCCACCTCTATGACCTTAATTTTAAAGGGTGCATAAGTTGTCTTGCTTGTAAGACCAGAGGCGGCAAGAGTTATGGTACCTGCAGTTTCACTGACGGTTTGACGCCGACCCTTAAAAAGATCATTGAGGCCGACGCCCTAGTCATCGGGTCGCCGATCTATTTTGGTTCGGTAACCGGCGAGACGCGCTCCTTCCTCGAGCGCTTGCTGTTTCCCTACCTGACCTATACCGTGCCCTATGCATCCATAGCACCCAAGCAGATCGCCACCGGATTCATCTATACGATGAATGTCACGGAGGAGCAGAGCAAAACGTACGGCTACGATCCCCTTTTCAACTCCCACGCCCGCTATCTGCAGTTGATCTTCGGACAGCAGCCCGAGTCCTTATGCAGCTTTGACACCTGTCAGGTTGACGATTACGGGAAGGTGCTGATAGAAAGCTTTGATCCCGCCCACAAGGCGCAACGGCGCAAGGAGGTGTTCCCAGATGACTGTCAGAGAGCATATGAGCTGGGGGCCAAACTTGTCGGAAAGGAGCAGTAGCATGACGACTCAGTCAAAAAACTTCGCTGCAGCCCACATTGGTCCCTTCGAAAACCTTTTGGATCATGAATTCAGGAGCTTACAAGGCAAATACTTCATCGGCGAGGAACTTGGCCTTACCGGTTGCGAGGTATCCCTCAACCGGCTTCCGGCAGGAAAGTGCATGCCCTTTGTCCATGCCCATAAGAAAAACGAGGAGCTCTACATCGTGCTGCGCGGCGACGGTACGTTCCTTGTTGATGGAGAAGAAATCCCGATTCGAGAAGGCAGCTTGGTACGGGTCGCACCCAGTGACGAACGGTCCTGGAAGGCCGGGGATGAGGATCTGTACTTCATCTGCATCCAGGCCGAGGCAGGGAGTCTCACCCAGGCCACCCTTGAGGACGGGTTCAGGATTACGACTACCAGGCCCCCCTGGACGACTGACTAGCACATCGGCCAAACCGGCCGGCGTCGAATTGAAACATGCAGAAGGCCCTGTTTCCCGGATGGAAAACAGGGCCTTCGTATATACACGGACAACAACTGATTTTTCTTGAAAAAAGCTCGTAGAATCTCCGTATTTGTAGGATGGTTCACGTTATTCCGATGACAGGAGGAATTTAAACAACTATAAGAACACCTTGACAAAAAATTTGTACCTATTATAAATTAACATTTTGAATGACTGTTCATTCGATACTTAGAGGGAGTCGGTGGCGTATGGCAAGACCTGATAAGCGTAAGGATATTGTTCGGGCGGCGTTACAGATCATTGCCGATCAGGGATTCCATGGTGCTCCCATGGCCATGATCGCCGAGCGGGCCGGGGTCGCAGCTGGGACGATCTATTGTTACTTCGAAAGCAAGGATATTCTCATCAAGGAATTATACCGGGAAGTTGAGGGAAAGCTGTTGGAGGCTCTCCGGGAGGGATACCAGACGGAGCGCCCCATCAGAGAGCGTTTTCTGCATTTGGGCGTCGGACTCCTCAAATACTGGACTGCTCACCCCCTCGATTTCAAATACATGGAACAGTTTCATAACTCCCCCTATGGGGCGGCTCTCCGCCGCGGCAGGTTTGCCAAGGAGTTCCACGACGACGACCTTCTGTATATGGAGTTGTTTGAGCAGGGGGTCTCCCAGCAGGTTATCAAGGATCTACCCGACATCGTACTCTTCGCCCTGTCTTTCGGGCCGTTGATCACCTTGGCCCGGGACAATATCCTAGGCTTCATCCAACTGAACGACGCTCTGATCGAAAAAACCGTTGCGGCATGCTGGGACGGCATTAAACGGTAGACTGCCGGGACAACTGCAAACGAGGCCAAGCATGACAGAATCGGCTCATACCACTATCCATCGTCACGATTATCGTCCCCCCGATTATACGGTTGACAGTATCGATCTTCGCTTTGAGCTGGGGGAGGATACAACCCTCGTCCGCTCCCGCCTTGCCCTGCGAGCCGCCTATGATCGCAGCCGTGAAGAACGGCCGCTGATTCTGGACGGCCATCGTTTCGCGCTGCGCAGCCTCCGCCTGGATGGAGTGCTCCTTGCCCCGGAGGCCTTCCATGTATCGGAAGAAACACTCTTTGTACCCTCGGTTCCCGCCGCCTTCATCCTGGAGGTGGAAACCGAGTTGCGTCCCCAGGACAATACCTACCTGGAGGGGCTCTATCGCTCGGGAGGGATGTTCTGCACCCAGTGCGAAGCCCAGGGATTCCGCTCCATCACCTACTACCCGGACCGTCCCGATGTGCTTTCCGTTTATACCACCACCATCATTGCCGACCCGAAGCGGTATCCGGTACTTCTGTCCAACGGTAACCCGGTAGACAGGGGCGAACTGCCGGACGGCCGCCACTTCATCACCTGGCACGACCCTTTCAGAAAACCAAGCTACCTCTTCGCCCTGGTAGCCGGTAAGCTGGCCTGTATCGAGGACGTATTTTCGACTTGCTCTGGCCGGAAGGTGAGCCTGCGCCTCTATCTCCAGGAAGCCAACCGCCTCAAGGGGGCACACGCGCTCCGTTCCCTGAAAAAAGCCATGCGCTGGGACGAGGAGACCTTTGGCAGGGAATACGACCTGGACTGCTACATGATCGTGGCGGTGGACGACTTCAACATGGGAGCCATGGAAAACAAGGGGCTCAACATCTTCAACTCCCGTTACGTCCTGGCCACTCCCGAGACCGCCACCGATGAGGACTACCAAGCCATAGAGGAGGTCATCGGCCACGAGTATTTCCACAACTGGAGCGGCAACCGGGTCACCTGCCGCGATTGGTTCCAGCTCTCTCTCAAAGAGGGATTGACCATTTTCCGCGATCAAGAGTTTTCGGCCGACATGGAATCGCGCGGCGTGAAACGCATTGCCGATGTCCGCTACCTGCGTAGTGCACAGTTCGCCGAGGACAACGGTCCCTTGGCTCACCCGGTCCGGCCCGACTCCTACATGGAAATCAACAATTTCTACACCAACACCGTCTATAACAAGGGTGGCGAATTGATCCGCATGCTGCGCACCCTCCTGGGTGCTGAGCGTTTCAGAAAAGGTATGGATCTCTACTTTGAGCGCCACGACGGTCAGGCCGTCACGATCGAGGATTTTGTCCAGGCCATGGCCGATGCGGGAGAAAGGGATCTGGGACAGTTCCGGCTCTGGTACAGTCAGGCAGGAACGCCCCATATCAAGGCATCAGGCATATTCGAAGCGGCAGACGGCGTCTTCACCTTGAGGGTGTGTCAGTCGTGCCCGGAGACTCCAGGACAGACTGAAAAACAACCTTTCCATATCCCCCTGGTCGTCGGCCTCCTGGACCGCGATGGCCGGGAGCTTCCGGTCACCCTGTTTGGCGAACCGGTACCCGGCCCAACGACCAGGGTACTTGAGGTGTGCAAGACCGAGCAGACGTTCCATTTCTCCGGTTTGGAACATGAGCCGGTACCGGCGCTGCTACGCAACTTCTCCGCGCCGGTAAAGCTGGACTACCCCTACCGCCACGACGACCTCGTGCTGCTCATGGCCCACGAAACAGATCCGTTCTGTCGCTGGGAGGCGGGCCAGCAATTGGCGTCCCAGGTCCTTCTCGGCTTGGTGGCCGACCAACAGGCCGGGCGGGAACTTAGGCCAGACCAGGCTTTCGTGGCGACCTACCGGGCAACCCTCACCAGTGGAGAGCAGGATCGGGCCTTTCTGGCCGAGGCGCTCACGCTGCCATCGGAGAAATACCTAGCCGAACTGATGCCGGTCATTGACCCTGAGGCCATCCACATCGCCCGAAAATTCATCATTCATACCCTGGCAACGCTGCTGCGGGACGATTTTCTGGCAGTTCGCGAAGTGTGTCGCAGTACGCAGCCCTATGATATTGACGACGGCCGTTCCGGAGAACGTCGCCTGTCCAACCTCTGCCTGGCCTACCTGGCGAGCCTTGAAGAGCAGGACATCACAAACCTCTGCATCCAGCAGTACCGTGCAGCCGACAATATGACCGACGCCGTGGGAGCACTCGCGCCGCTGGCTTCATGCAATTGTCCGGAACGTAACGAAGCTCTGGAGGATTTCTATCGTCGCTGGCAGGGGGACCGCCAAGTGGTGGATAAGTGGTTCTCGCTCAGAGCCATGTCCGACCTCCCCGGCACCATTGACGACGTCAAGGCTCTCATCGGCCACCCGGCCTTTGAACTCACCAACCCCAACCGTTTTCGCGCACTGGTTGGGGCATTCAGCCAGAATCAGCCACATTTCCATGCCGCTGACGGCTCCGGCTACCGGTTCCTGGTTGACCAACTGCTCCGCCTCATCCCGCTCAACCCCCAGGTTTCCGCCCGCCTGCTTGCGCCACTGACCACTTGGCGCCGTTTTGAACCTGGAAGACGGGCGCTTATGCAGCGGGAACTGATGCGGGTCCAGACCCTCCCCAACCTTCCACGGGATGTCTACGAAGTCGTTACCAAAAGTCTTTGACAAATACATTTCTCCATGTATCTTCTAGCAGCATGAGATCACACATGACAGAATTGCGCACCCCATACGGAAAGAATGACGGTGCATGCGTCTTAGGTTTGAGGACCGGACTCTCAGCCGCTGCCGTATGCCTGGCAATGTGCGGCTGCACGGTTGGCCCCGATTTCCGCGCCCCGGCGGCGCCGTCGGTCACAAACTACACAGCCACAGCCCTGCCGGTGGAGACTGCGGCAACTCCGGGCTGGGGGGGCGCGGCGCAACGCTTCACGACGCAGGAGGACATCCCGGCCCAATGGTGGGAACTGTTCCACAACCCGGCTCTGGACCACCTCATCCGCCAGGCACTGCAGGAGAGCCCGACGCTGGCCGCAGCTCAGGCGACCCTGCGCCAGGCTCGGGAAAATCTACTCGCACGCGGTGGAACCGAGTATTATCCCAGTGTGGACGCCTCGCTCAACGGCTCGCGCCAGAAGGTATCGGGCGCAGCCAGCGGTCAGCCTGATTACCCTGGCCTGACGTACAGCCTTTACAACGCTTCAGTGAGCATTTCCTACACCCTCGACCTGTTCGGCGGCGGCCGGCGCGAATTGGAGGCACTCCAATCCCAGGTCGATTTCCAGCGATATCAGCTGGAAGCCGCTTATCTGACCCTCACCGCCAACATCGTCACCACGGCGGTGCAAGAGGCCTCCCTCCGGGCACAATTGAAAACCACGCAGGAAATCATCACGTTGCAGGAAGAACAATTGGTGCTGGTGGAACGGCAGTTCCAGTTGGGCGGGGCGGCGCGTTCCGATGTCCTGACGCAGCAGGCGCAAGTGGCCCAGACCCGGACCGGTCTGCCACCACTTGAGAAGTCACTGGCCCAGACCCGCCACCAGTTGGCGGTGTATGCCGGCAAATTTCCAAGCCAAGCGGCGCTCCCCGAATTTGATCTGGATAAACTTCACCTGCCGCAGGAATTGCCACTCAGTGTTCCCTCAAAGCTGGTGCGCCAGCGTCCGGACATCCTGGCTGCGGAGGAACTGCTGCATGCAGCCGGTGCCCAAGTGGGCGTGGCCACGGCAAACCTGTACCCCCAGATCACCCTGAATGGTAGTGTTGGTTCCCAGGCAGGCAGATTGGAGGACTTGCTTACATCCGCCACTCCTATATGGAGCCTGGGAGCAGGCCTGTTGCAGCCTCTCTTTCACGGCGGCGAACTGACCGCCAAACGCCGTGCCGCTATTGCCGCCTTTGACCAGGCATTGGCGCAGTATCGCGAAACCGTTCTCCAAGCCTTCCAGAACGTGGCGGATGTGTTGCAGGCGCTCGAATCCGACGCACTAACGCTCAGGGCGCAGGCGGAAGCCGAAACGGCAGCCCGTGATTCCCTGGAGCTGACGCAACGGCAGTTTGCGCTCGGCGCGGTTAGCTACCTATCGCTGCTCAACGCCCAGCGCCAGCATCAGCAGGCGCTCATAAGCCTGGTACAGGCACAGGCCGCGCGTTTTGCCGACAGCGCGGCGCTCTTCCAAGCCTTGGGAGGTGGGTGGTGGAACCGGGAAACGAAATCCGCCGCCGGAAACGGCAGTAACGGAGTACACGTGAACGGAGACATCAAACCATGAAAAAACGCCTCATCCTCTCCATATTCGGCCTGATTGTCATCATCGCCATCCTCGCAGGCGTCAAGGCCATGCAGATCGGCGCCATGATCGATCAGGGAAAGAAGTTCGTCCCGCCCCCCGAGACGGTCACATCGGCCCAGGTCAAAGCCGAATCATGGGCGGCAGACCTGACTGCGGTCGGCACGTTGACGGCGGTGCAGGGGGTCACGGTAGCCGCCGAATTGACCGGCAAGGTCGTGAAGATCGGGTTCGAGCCGGGCGCAAGGGTGAAAAAAGGTGATCTGCTGGTGCGGCAGGACACCTCCTCGGAGGAGGCACAACTCCCCGGTCTTACGGCCCAGGTGAAACTGAACCGCACCGAACTGGCGCGTGCGGACAAGATGGTGGCCGATAAGATCATCTCCCAGTCCGACCACGACAAAGCCGTGGCCGCCTATGACCAAGCGGTGGCCCAGGTCAACAACGTCCGGGCCACCATCGGCAAGAAGACCATCCGTGCCCCCTTCACCGGGCGCCTCGGCATCCGTCAGGTCAACCTCGGCCAGATACTCCGTGAGGGAGATCCCATCGTCTCCTTGCAGACACTCAGCCCGATCTTCGTGGATTTCACCCTGCCGCAGCAGCAGATGGCCCGGATACATTCCGGCCTGCCGGTACGAGTCACGTGCGATGCCCTGCCGGGTGAAACGGTAGAGGGACGCATCACCGCCATAAATCCGCTGGTAGACAGCGATACCCGTACCATCAAGCTTCAGGCCACTGTGACCAACCGCGCCGAAAAATTGAGGCCAGGCATGTTCGTCAACGTGGCGGTCGGTCTGGCCGCGCGCCCGAAGGTACTGGCCATTCCGGCAACGGCGGTGCTCTATGCCCCCTACGGGGACTCGGTTTTCGTCATCGATACGCAAAAAGATGGCAAGAAGGGGCTGACGCTACGGCAGCAGTTCGTGCGCCTCGGCGAAAAGCGAGGCGATTTCGTCGCCGTAACCAGCGGGTTGAAGGAGGGAGAATCGATCGTCACCACGGGGGTTTTCAAACTACGCAACGGCCAGTCGGCGGTCATCGACAACAAGCTCTCTCCTCCCTTCCAGCAGTCACCCAAGCCGGAGAATAACTGACGATGAAATTCACCGATCTCTTCATCCGCCGTCCCGTCTTGGCCCTGGTTGTCAACCTGGTGATCATCATCGCCGGCTTGCAGGCCATCCGGACCCTCAATGTGCGCCAGTATCCGCACAGCGAGAATGCGTCGGTAACCGTCACCACCGTCTATACCGGCGCTAGCGCCGAATTGGTGCGCGGCTTCATAACCACCCCTCTGGAACGGGCCATCGCCGCAGCCGATGGTATCGAATACATGGAATCTCAAAGTGCTCTGGGGCTCTCCACCATCACGGTACGCCTCAAGATCAACTATGATTCCACCAAAGCCTTGGCCGAGATCAGCTCCAAGGTGGACCAGGTGCGCCGCGACCTGCCGCCGGAGGCAGAGGTGCCGGTGATCAACATCGAGTCGGCCGACAGCCAGTTTGCTTCGGCCTACCTGAGCTTCACCTCCGACATCCTCAAACAGAACGAGATCACCGACTACCTGGTGCGTGTCGTCCAGCCCCGCCTGTCGGCCATCTCCGGTGTTCAACGGGCCGACATTCTGGGCGGCCGCACCTTTGCCATGCGCATCTGGCTGAAACCGGAACGAATGGCGGCACTCAACATCAGTCCGGCCCAAGTGCGCCAAGCCCTGGCGGACAACAACTTCCTCTCGGCCCTGGGACACAGCAAGGGGTCGTTGATCCAGGTCAACCTGACCGCCGACACCAATCTCAACACCGTGGGCGAGTTTAAACGCCTGGCTGTGCGTGAGCAGAACGGCGCCATCGTGCGAATCTCTGATATTGCCGACGTGACGCTGGGGGCCGAAGACTATGACTCCGAGGTGCATTTCTCCGGCCAGACTGCCGTATTCATAGGCATCTGGCCCTTGCCCAACGCCAACTCCATCGACGTCATTAAAAAGGTGCGGGCCGAGATGGCGGCCATCCAGCGCGACCTGCCCAGCGGCATGCAGGCCCACGTGGCCTACGATGCCACCGATTACATCAACACCGCTATCCACGAGGTGCTCAAAACCTTGGGGGACACGCTGATGATCGTGATGGTGGTGATCTTCCTCTTCCTGGGTTCCTTCCGTTCTGTAGTAATACCAGTGGTGGCTATCCCGGTCTCGCTGATCGGGGCGGTCTTTCTGATGCAGGCCTTCGGCTTTACCGTCAACCTGCTGACCCTCCTGGCGGTGGTGCTCTCCGTAGGTCTCGTGGTGGACGACGCCATCGTGGTGGTGGAGAATGTGGAACGTCATATGGGCGAAGGAAAATCCCCCCTGGAAGCGGCACTGCTCGGAGCCCGGGAACTCGTGGGACCTATCATCGCCATGACCATCACCCTTGCGGCGGTCTACCTGCCTATCGGCCTGCAGGGCGGACTGACCGGCTCACTCTTCCGCGAGTTTGCCCTGACCCTGGCCGGTGCTGTAACCATCTCCGGTATTGTAGCCCTGACGCTGTCACCGGTCATGTCGGCCAAACTGCTCAAACCGGGTAGCGAGGAGCATGGCTTGGCGGGCCGCATCACCCGCGACTTCAACCGCCTGAAAAACGCCTACGGTCGCTGGCTCTCCGCGACCCTGACCGCCCGGCCTGCTGTCTACACGGTCTGGATCGTGATCACGCTCCTGACTATCCCCATGTTCACCATGTCGGCCCGCGAACTGGCACCAACCGAGGACCAGGGGGTAATCTTCGGCATCCTGGACGCTGCGGCCAATTCGACGCTGGACCAGAATAGCCGCTATGCCGCAGCCGCCAACCAGATTTTCATGGGTATACCGGAAACAGACTTCACCTTCCAAATAACCATGCCCAACTCCGGTTTCGGCGGCATGGTAACCAAACCCTGGAACAACCGCAAACGCACGATCTTCCAGATCATGCCCGAAGTCCAGCAGAAACTTCAGGGTATTGCCGGCATCCAGATGTTCCCGGTCACCCCCCCGGCGCTGCCTGGCGGCGGCCAGTTTCCGGTCGAATTCATCCTGGCCTCCACCGCGGACACAAACCAGATTCTGGAATTCGCCCGTCAATTACAACTTAAGGCCATCCAGAGCAAAATGTTCGCATTCCCACCTCTCATCGACGTCAAAGTGGACCAACCCCAGACTGAGTTTGTCATCGACCGCGACAAGGTCGCCGCCCTGGGGCTGAACCTGGGACAAGTCGGCGCCGACCTGGGTGGCATGGTGGGGGGCAACTATGTTAACCGTTTCGATATCTCCGGCCGCAGCTACAAGGTCATTCCCCAGATAGAGCGCGTAAGCCGCCTTAACCCGGCCCAGTTGAAGGATATCTACGTTACCGGGCCCGGGGGTAAGCTGATCCCGCTCTCCACCGTGGCCACCCTGAAGGAATCGGTCGTACCACGTTCCTTGAACCGTTTCCAGCAGTTGAACGCCGTCAAGATAAGCGGTGTGGCCATGAGGCCTCTGGATGAGGCGTTACGCTTTCTGGAGGGTGAAGCTGGCAAGATCCTGCCAAAAGGGTATGTACTGGACTACACCGGCGAGTCGCGCCAGTTGCGCACCGAGGGAAACAAATTTCTGCCTGCCTTCGCTTTGGCCATAATCCTGATCTTCCTGGTGCTGGCGGCCCAGTTCAACAGTTTCCGCGATCCCTTTGTCATCCTGGCCGGTTCCGTACCGCTGGCCATCTTCGGCGCGCTGATCTTCACTTTTCTGAAAATGCCCGATCCCAACACCCCCTTCTGGACCCGTGGCTGGACCACCACGCTTAATATTTACTCCCAGGTCGGACTGGTGACGCTCGTGGGGTTGGTGTCCAAGAATGGCATTCTGGTTGTCGAGTTCGCCAACAAGTTGCAGTTGCAGGGTCTCTCCAAACTTGATGCCGTGCACCAAGCCGCCATGACCCGCCTGCGGCCGATCCTGATGACCAGTGCCGCCACCATTGCGGGCCACTTTCCCCTGACCCTGGTCACCGGTGCCGGCGCAGCCGCCCGTAACTCCATCGGCTTGGTGCTGGTGGGAGGTATGTTTGTCGGTACCCTCTTTACCTTGTTCGTCGTTCCCTCCATCTACATGCTCATCGCCCGCGACCACGGCAAGGACCGGGAGCGTGAGGCTGCTGTGACGGCGGCAGAGGTTGCATAGCTTCTCCTGCACGATTATCTGAAACGCAGCAAGAACAGTCCCCGTCGTTTCCAACCCTCGAACTTGTCCGTAGGCAACTTCGGCGAGGTATCGCCCTCGGACTCTGGGGCGAAGCCCTTCCTTGGCTTTATTTATTTGAACGAAAGCTGTAGCGTGGGTTCGGCGATATTTCACGATGGAATATGGGAGGACGCCCTGAATACGGGATGCAGAACCGTAAAACAAATGATGTAAAAATCCGTAGCGGTGTTAAACGGTTATTTTGCAGAATTGTTTGCGATCATAGGATTGACTCATAAAAAAACAGTTACGTGCCATTATGATGTGCTGGCACGTAACTGTTTCTACGTTGGCGGAAGTCGCCTGTTACCGGTAAAGCTCTGCGCTGGAAAGCGTCATATAGGTTATCTGCAGGTTTCCGTTGGAATCGGTGGTTTGGAGTGCGGTATTTCCTCCGATTACCAGGATCCTGCCGTTACCGGGCAGCAGTACGGCGGTATGGTTTGCCCGCGATTGTGCCAAAGCTCCCGTGGCAGCAAACAGATGTGCAACAGGATCATACAGTTCTGCGCTGGCAAGGTAGGTTGCCCCGCTTGCGGCTGTGCCGCCGAAACCACCTGTTACCAGCACCGACCCAGCCAAGTCTGCCAGACGGGTTGCCGTATGATGACCACGTGGATCGGTGAGCGTGCCGGCTATGTCGCTGAATCGTGCGCCCAAGGCTGCAGCAGGGTCGTAAAGTTGTGCGGTGTTGAGATATGAGGGGTTTGCGGCATGGGTACCCATGTCTCCCCCGACAATTACAACGGAACCATCCTGTAGAAGCGTGGCCGTATGCAGCCAACGCCCGGTGTCGACAGCCGGGTCCACCAGCATGCTGTCAGTAGCGGTAAACGTATCGGTTATGGGGTCATAGAGCTCTGCCGCCGGCAACCGCGCTCCGCCGATGCCGACACCGCCCGTCAGGAGTACCTGTCCATCGGGTAGTAGCGTCGCGGTGTGATAGTAGCGCGCGGTAATCATCGGCACTGTTGCCGTGAAGCGACCCGTAACCGGATCATACAACTCAGCGCTGTCCAGTGCATTGCCGGCGGCCAGGTTGCCATTGGAATTGCCGCCGCACACCAGTACCTTGCCGTTTGCCAATAGAGTTGCGCTGTGAAACGCCCGCGCGGTGGTCATGGCCCCGGTAGCGGAGAATTTCCCGGTGGCGGGATCATAAATCTCGGCGCTGGCCAGCGGAACATTGGTTGCGTCCACGCCGCCGGCTACCAGAATCTTGCCGTTCGTCAGCATGGTTGCGCTCTGGTATGCCCGTGGATTAGACATGGAGCCGACCGACGTGAAACTGGCGAACGTCGGCCGGAATACCTCAGCCGATGCGATGGCCGTTCCCAAGCTTCCAAGTCCCCCAGTTACCAACACCTGACCGTTTGTAAGCAGGTTGGCAGTATGATTGGAACGCGCGGATCGCATCGAGCCTGCTGAAGTAAAGGTGCCAAAATAGCTGACCGTGCCGGTGACCGTGATTGTGGCCGAGGCTTTTTTCGAAGTATCGGCGGCACTGGTTACAGTGACTGTCGCCGTGGCGGGAAACGTCCCGCTTGACGGCGCGGTGTACACACCGGTAGCGCTCACGCTGCCGACACCCGTGACAGCCCACGTAACAGCTTGGTTTGAGGTTCCGCTCACGCTCGCGGCAAAGGGGGTGCTTGCTCCCGCCACAAGGGTCGCAGTTGTTGGGCTGATGGTTATGGAGACAGACGTTCCTCCCCCTCCCCCTCCGCACGCGGAAATCAGCAGTATCGGCACGACAATCAGCACCCGCCGGTATTGTTTCAGTATTCGTGAGCATGATCGGATCATGGCGCCCCCTCGATGTTAGTAAACAGGTACATAATTTTGGTCAGCATGTGAGTATCAGTGGTCTCCGCATTACGGATAAAGCTGTTTCCCGTTTTGATCGTAATACACCGATTTCACCGCAAAACCCGGAGTCGGCCGCACCGTCGACAAATTGGTGAATATGGCGCTGACCGACGTCGAATCGACTGCGAAGTTCGGCACATCGGTCGGTATGGTGTAGTGCAGTTTCATCAGGAACGCTGACGACGTGTCGAGTGAAAAACTAGTCCCCGATGCCCAACTTGCTGACAAGTTCTTCGGAGTAAGCGCCGCTGCGAATGAAAGCGCGTTTCCAGAGGGTACCGTTGTGCTATAGTTCGTGAAGGTGGCCGGAAGTGCATTTGTCACATTAAATGTCAGGGCACTCAGATTGTTGAGATTCTGCTTGCTTGACACCAGAACATCGACCGTGGAAGGCTGCGTAATGAACGAAACCGGAGCACTGCCTGCAAATCCGGGATATGCAGCTGTCACCTGATAGGTGCCTGGGGTGGTGCTTTTTATTTTCGTGGTGGCGATTCCACCCGAACTTGTTACGCCGGTCGGGGTAACCGTGGCGCCGGGAGTCACGCTAAAATTGACGACGGATCCGGTTTTGACAGTGGTGACATAGGACGAGAAATCGGCCGAAACGGTTGTCGAATAATTGACCAATAGCGGATTTTGAGCCGCCGTTACCGTAACTGGTGTTGTCGAACTTCCGCCGCCACCACCGCCGCAGCCCTGGAAAACCAGCGTCAAACCGGTAAGAATTGCCATGTGCATACAGGATCTTAATTTCATCAAGTACCTCCTTGTGGCGTGAGCCTCGTAAATATGGAACAAGTTGCGGTGTGCGATTGCAGTGTAATTCTCCCGTAGACAATCATCTCAATCTAGAATGGGTCGAATCCGACCGCTTTCTGCAGGATAAAGAGCGCGTCCTGAATGGTGAGATCTCCATCGGATTTGGCAATTCCAGTTGCCAGAGGCGATACATTGCCATTTTTTGCTATCAGCGGTGTCATGGGCGTGCTCCCCATAATGGAACGCAAGACAATCACCACGTCCGCCAGATCTATTTTTCCATTCCCGTCGACATCGCCAGGCAATGTCAGGTAGGAAAGCGCTTTTGCGACGTCAAGCCTGCCGTATCCAGTGACATTATCCGGGCCGCTTGCCCCCGCGACGGATTTTTCAAGGGCTTCTTCCGCCTGCTGCAACGTCAGCGCCGGAACGGCGGACTTGAGCAACGCATAGGCTCCGGCCACGTGCGGCGCCGAAAAGGACGTTCCGGAATTATACCCGTAATTACCGGCCAGAGAGGTCGATCGCACTTGCCAGCCAGGTGCCGCCAAGGCCGGAAAAAACGAACCATCAAATGCCGAAGGGCCCCTGCTACTGAATGACGCAATCTGGTCACTGGCCATCGTTGCCCCCACGGAAACGGCGCCCGGATTATTACCGGGGCTTGTGGATGTATTGGTTCCCGGTCCGGAGTTTCCCGCCGAAAAAACCACCTCGATACCCGCCGCAGCAAGAGCCAGAATGTCCGGTGCGAATTCTCCGTCATAGCCACCGGGATTGTTGAGATCCCAGGAATTGTTGACCACATCGGGGACATCCCTGTTCGCCGGGTTTCCGTCCGGGTCGAGGACCCAGGCGAAGGCAGCATGAATAAGGCTTGTCTGCGCATTACCCTGGTCATCGAAGATCTTGGCCGCTATCCATTGCGCTCCCGGTGCTACCCCGACAGGATTGCCGGTCATATCCCCCCCCGCAAGTATGCCCATTGTAGCTGTCCCATGTCCGCTTGCATCATAAGGAACGGTTGTGGAACGGTACGGGTCAAACCAGTCATGGGCTCCTCCCCGCCACTTTGGCCCCACAGCGGGATGGCTGACGTCCACTCCGGTATCGAAAGACGCTATCACCGTACCCTGGCCGGTAAACCCCTGCGCCCAGACTGTGGGGGCACCGATGGCATCCAGGTTCCAGGCGCCGGTTGCCTGTGGTGTCGCCGTAAGGCCGGAAGGCTCCGGATTGCCGACGGAAGCATCAGGTGAAGGCGCCAGATGCAGAACCCTGTCGAGGGTGACCGTGTCCACGTCATCACGGTCTGCCAGCGTTTGAACGACATCCGCCGTTGCGGTCAACGAAAACCCGTTAAAAATCCAGAAGGGCCTGATTCGCCGCGCTGTTCCCGCGACGGCTCTCTCGTCAAGATAGCCCTTCAGGTCCTGCTGAGACTGTTCCGCGTTACTCCGCAGCGTACGCACCACCTCGGCAACCCGGGCATGTCGCCCAAGGTTCTTTACCGATGCGGACAAGACGCTACGATTCACCACTGATCTCATTCTGACCAGAATGTCGAATTCCTGGCCAAAGGACGCATCCTTGATCCGCTCAGCCAAGTCGGGGGCAAGCATGCCGGCATGCAACGGAACAGTGTCCCCCAACATCACCACAAGTGAGAAAGAACTGAGTATGAATCTGAAAACGGCATGAAAATGATCAGTCAACAACGATGCCCTCAATTTTAAGGTCGCCGATGAAAAGGGTGACACTGCTTCCCACTCTGACCGACTTCTCGGAATTACCGAAAAACATCCAGTAGATACGTTGCGTGTCCTCAAAGGCGCCCGGTAATTGTCGGAGCTTTCCAACTTTCGCCATCGACGGGACTACCAGAATCTTACCGGTAGCGTTATCCACCATAGTTAGCTTGACGCCACGATGCAGCACAGACATTGCCTTATGAGGATCGGCAATCCTATAGCGCATATCCACCATCATGCCGTCCATTGCCAGCTTGACACGAACCACCTGAATGCCGCCAGCCTCCCATCTTGAGGCGGCGGGCGCTTTTTCCTCGGGCGGCGGTGCAACCGGTGACGTTGCGCACGAGGAGCACCCCAGTGCGGTTGCGATAACCACGAGCCGGAATAATAGACGTCGCTTTCCACAAAATGGCGCGAGGCGGGATAGTTGCATCTGATCACTCCACCATCAGTACGGATTGAGCCCGATTGCTTTTTTCAACAGAATAAGTGCATCGGCTACAGTCAAAGCCCCATCCCCACACGGCAGCCCCGAGGTTGAAAGGGGAGTAACATCGTAACTGGCGTCATAGCCTCCGGCGACGACAATCCTCAGAGCTTTGACAACATCAATCAAGGTCACGTTGCCGTCATTATTCGCGCTTCCCTTGAGCGGACTACAGTTTTGGGTTGCCTGATCCCAACTGGCGAGAAAGGTGAGCATTCCGCCGGGGAATTTACCTGCGTTGGTCAGCCCGAGCCGACGGTCATAGATACTGTAATAGCCGGGTGTCGCCGCCTTGGTGAGATCAATCATCACATCCAGAGTTTTTCCGGCCGTCAGGTTCGGAGCAATTTCGTTGCGCGGATAGGTAAGCAAGTTACCGTCTTCGGCAATAACCGACGGATAAACGGCATGTCCCTTGGCAACTGCCGGATCGGCGCTGTCCATGTAATTGCCCTGAATTGCCGGAACAACACTGTCGTTACCGGCATTTATAAGGCGAAGCAGGGTTTTCCCGTTCGTGCCGTAGGGAGCGTACGGTCCGGGCTTGATGGTTTCCGGAAAGCTTTTTCCGTTAATCAGATAATAGAGAGCCCGGTAATCCAGCAGGGTACGCGAAGTTGTCGGCGCAGCAGCCACATCCTCGTTGAGGGTTACGAAACGTTTATTGGCAAAGTCGTAGCGCGCCAGAATTGTACTGAATAACAGTACTTCCTGATGATTGAACGTTGTAGCCGCGCTGCCGCTATATGCGGTTCCCGAATCGCCGGCCGGACCTACGATCAGAGCGCCGTAGAGGCCCAAAGGGATCTGGATCGCCGGGTTGGTCCCGCTCTCGTAGAGATAGGTGCCCTCTTTGGCGGTAAACGAATAACTTGCCGTACCGCCGTTGGCTGCCGCCTCGGTTGTGAACGACCGGACACGGAGTTTGTTAGGGAACGGCCCCGGCGTAAATCCGAAGTAGGGATTGACGGATACGTTTCCCGATGGCTTCGCGGCATCGTAATTCGGGCTGGTTGCAGTATTCAACGCGTTGGGCGTGATAGCGAGCGGCTGACCGGGAAAAACCAGCGAAACCGGCACCGGCAACCGGTTGGTAACGTTGATGGTGACTGCTTCTCCAGGTGCTGCCGTCAGTTTCGGGCCCGGCACCGTAACGGCCCCATTCCCGGCGCCGACGGTTGTGTCGTCGGCAAACCCCCAGACAGTGACGGTTGTGCCGTCCGCCATGGCGATGGTTGCCGTATCGGCCCGCAGGTTGTAGGTTGCGGCCTCCGCAGCGGCGTTCAGGCTGACGGCGGAGACCAGGAAGGTCATCAGAAACAGCGTGTATTTACAATAGTTCATGTTCAATGACCTCCGGTTTATTCTGCGGGGAGCGATAGAGACCACGGCACAACCGCTGCCATATTCAGCATCCCGCCCGGGAATATGTTGTTGCTGGTAATTTCCCGCTCGGCATGGCTGTGCCACATGAAGTAGTAGCTCTGGCCGCCGTAGTTGAAGCTGACGTTCGATGGGGGTAACGGCTCGGTACTACCCAGGTAGGGACTGCCGCTGAACCATGGGCCAAACGTGTATGTCAGTTGATCAGGTGAAAAGAATGTGGGGAGCGCCTGGAACGGTATCGAGGCACTGTCCCCTGTTTTCGGTGCGAACTGGCCGTTGGCGTAACGTCCGGTTACCGGGTCCTGTGCTCCTGGAGCAATAATGTCGCTGTTCGGGCCGCCCACATGGTCACCCAGATATTCATAGGGTGCGGGCAAATCGCCCGGCTTGTGTCCAAACGGGTCAAAGCCGAGGCCCTTACCGGTCCAACTGTAGAGAGAGTCGAAAGAACTGCCCGGCACCATGGTAAGGGTGAACTGTTCAGACGACAGGTCCGCACCGGTTTGCGAGGTCAGGGTCTGGTCCAGAGGATCAGCCGCTGACGACACGATCAGGCCTCCTTCGGCGACAATTCGCTGGTGGTTCCCGTGGGTGTGCAGGGGATGAAAGTCGCGCCCCATGTTGACGAAGCGGGTCAGTACCATTTCGCCCGGATGAAACATCACCAGACTGTTGTAGGGCTGGCTCGGTAATTCCGGATCATAGGCTTCTCCCATGATATCTGGAGCAGTCCTGCCGTTGATGAACCAGTAATTGGCCTTCCAACTGATAAAGGTTTTCTGTTTATTGAAGTCGATCCAATCGCCGTAGCTCACCGGCGACTTGGCTTTATCGCGGTAAAGTTCCATCCAGGTGTGGAAGTTGGGGTCCATTTCACTCAGGAAAAAGAGGAATTCCCGGTCATAGCCGGTTGATGCACCGATATTGCTGATAGGTGTGCCATTCACCGTAACAGTATCCGGCACTCCGGCTTCGTTGTAAGCAAACTTGCTGAAGGTTTTGTTTGGTCCCGGCGCGTAATGGTTCGGGAAAACGTCGGTGTAGGTCTTGGATGTCGGATTTTGTTTCGGACGCACGATGATGCATCCAAAAAGTCCCATACGCAGTTGAACAGCCTGGTTGGAACCGCTCTGGTAGTAGTAGGTGCCCGGGCGCGCGGCGATAAACGTGTAGGTCTGGGTGCCGCCGGGAACAGCTTCCGGCGTAATGGATGAGAGAGTACCATGGTTGAAAACCGGCACTACCGGCGTCTGGACATCCAACCCTGGGAAATTGATCGAAACCGGTTCGCTCAACTGGTTGGTCAGTTTAATGGTGACGGTGTCTCCTTCGGAGACAATCAGGGTCGGTCCCGGGTACTGGACCGCTCCCTTCACCGATTTCGAACTATCCTGGCCATCATCGTCGGCAAACCCCCAGATCAGTACGCTGGCACCTTCACCAGTGGAGATATGTCCCTCCTTGGCCGTAAGATTGAATGCCGGAGCGGGGCTGATGCCGGTATGTCCATCGATATGCGCCTTGGCATCGGGACTATACGCCATCAAGCAGCATGCAACACCGATGATCAGACTGAAATGCTTTCCTGCGTTTATCATACTCGGTTCCTCCACATTATCGAAGCTTAGGGATTGATCCGTATTTCGGTCATGGCGCCACTGCGGTCCATCTGGTCCGCACTGAGTTGTTCCAGGTTGCGCGAATACATGTAATAGGTTCCCGGTGCCGCGCCGGTGGTATCGATGATGAAATCGATCGATTCACCGCCGCCGATAAACACCGAATTGGCGGCATAGCTCAAATCCCTGCCGTTGGGCCGACGCAGAAACTTGGCATCCCTTGCCACCACACGCATGGGAAGCCCCAGAACCTCGATGGTGCAAAATTCCTGAATCGAGAGATTGGAAAGGCGCACAAGAATCTTCTGCCCAACAGTGGCGGTAATCAACGATGGTATCTTTTGAGCGGGATACGGGGCCTGGTCCAGGTACTGATCGACACTGTTCAAGATGACACCGTTATCGACGGTATCGGGGTAGCCCCGGCCGTTCAGCATAAAGTAACGCGCTTCAAACCCGGCGAAATCAAGTGGTTGAGCAAAAGAGTCCGCATCGTGGAATTTCGGGTCGATGTCGGCGAACTGCACGATCAGTTCCTGATCATACCCAGTGCTGCAGTCTCCATCGTCATAATCAAATCCTTTATAAGAGCCGGGACCAGTAGCCGGCCGACCATCCGTGCATGTAAGTCCGGTCCGGTTGACATCCTGCTGGGGCCGCACGACCAAGTTGCCCAACATGCCCATTTCCATATGTTCGGTAGCTTCGTTGTGGCAGTGATACATGTACGTTCCCGGATCGTTAAGCTGATAAAAATAGGTAAAATCCGACCCTTGGTTGACCGCAATTGTCGACATGGGTTCTCCGTCATAGAACGCGGTGGCCTGGGGGAATCCATGGAAATGGACCGTATGAGGGTCGAAGAGATCCGGTCGCATGGCCATACCCAGAGTTGACAGGCTCAGATAATGATGATTTCCCTCCATCATATCCAGGGTGGGTGCCGGGAAGTCAGCGTGGGTTTTGCCCAGGATCGCATTGGAGGTCGAATGATTGTTAAAGTGCACATGGGACGAAATGTTGGTGAAACCGAAAACATAGATATCTCGTCCATCAGGCATTTTGATAAAGCCGTCGGTAGCACCAAAGTGATCGCGCGTGTCCTTGGTACCCGTGCCGTACTGGACGAAACACAGTGCGGGTACTGCGCTGATGAACAGCAGCACAACCAGATATGCCGACACTTTCCTGAAATCAATCTTCATCTGACTCCTCCGTTAAAAGCTGGCGCTGCCGGGAGCTACCAGGTAATCAAGCCTATAGCCCGTTTAAGTATGAGCAGCACGTCCGCCAGACTGACGTCGTTGGTCGGCGGGACTGTGGTGAGGTCATAGTGTGCCGTGCCACCGGCGGGTCGGCCGGTCACGCTCAAGGGAGCGACATGGACATTTCCCAGCATCGTCGCGGTGACGCTGGACTGAGGTTCCGTACCGACCATCAGGCGCATGGCAATCACGACATCGGTCAGATCGACGATTCCATTGCCGTCAAGATCGCCTTTGGCATTGTAGTTGTCCGCGCCTTGGTCGATGTCCACTCGCGTATCTCCATCAATATCCAGATCAAGATTGGATGGCGACAGCCAGGTTTTGACCCCCGCGCCCCGTGCCGGTGATGTGCCGGTAATATGGTAGTTTCCGGTCAACGTCACCGGCGTATAGGTAAAGGCGACGAAATTGCCCAGCGCCGCCCCCCCTTGGGTGGCGGAGATGCTGTTGCGATACCCTGAGACAAAAGATGGATCTGCCTGTTGGTTACCGTTTATGGACGGGTCATAACGCAGAATGAGTCCAGGACCGTTTTGTCCCCCGATTTGAGACGCCCCGGTCAACAGGGAGTTATGCGCAACCAGGAAACGGGGTGCGAGGTCTGCGGGAGTTCCGGGATCGCCAAATACGCCCAAATCCCAGATCCCCGCTTCGGTGAGGGTTGCAATCCCTGCATTGGTGGCGGGATCAAAACCGTTCCAGAAATAGGACTTGTTGCCAAAAATCACGTCGTTGTACATTTCGGGATTGACTGACCAGACCGGATTGCCGTTGGCAGGGTTCTGGTAGTCGGATTGCTGCCTGAGCGGAGCGGTCGCCGGCGCGGTGCTAATCTTGGCGATCAGCAGTCCGCTGACAGCCTGAGTGGCAATGCCTGCCGGAAGCGGTTTGGTTATGGCGGTATTCGGCAGGCTGAAACCTACGTCGGCGCCGTTGAACGGAACGTTGCCGAAGGCCAGCTCTCCGGTGGCCGTGCTGTCGTTGTAGGAGACCGTATTGTTGGTGATTTTCACGTCCAGGGCGTCGGAGATCGCGATACCGCCACCATAACCGGCACTCAGGTTGTTGACGATCATGTTGTTGTCGATGCTGGTCCGATACCAGGAGAACGCCCCCTGCGTATTGTCGGGATTGGCGCTGACATCCTGCCCGTTGCAGCGCAACAGGGCGATGCCCCCGCCCAGGTTGCCCGCCTTGTTACCCTGTATCAGGTTGGCGTTGATCATGACGTTGCCGACGCCTTCCGAGACTCCGTCAAAGGGTGCCGGGACGGTTGCAAGCGGCACTTCACCGGCAAGGAAGATCCCCGCACCCTCGTCAAAGGACTCATTGAACAGGATCTTGTTGTTCTGGATCAGGCCATTGTTGCTGACGCCCTGGTGGGTGATGCCCGCGCCTCCCAATTGGGCATAGTTGCCACAGATCAGGTTATCGGTGACCCGGTAGCTGTCCGAACCGGTAAAAAGGCCGATCCCTCCGCCGCTGCCGATATTGAAGCCGGTGCCGCCATTGAAGGTGATCTCATTGTTGCTGATCAGCATGTTGTCGTTCAGGGCAGAAGCATATACCGGAACGGCCGCGACAGTGCCGCCGCCGGCCAGCGGCTTGGTCACGCTATTGGTGGCCTGGGCGGTGGGGACACCGATGCGGATGCCACCGCCGAAGGTGCCGTTGTTTGAGTAGATCTTGTTGTTGGTGATCTGCAGATAGTGCGCATAGGCATTGACGTTGATCCCGCCGCCGTTGTTGGCGCCGGTCAGCGCAAAACCGTCGATCAGCGCCTGGTTGGCGCCGCTGTCAAAAGGCTGTACAGTCAGAGAATGACCCGGCACGCCGGGGTCGCTGGCCGTGCTGGGCGCAAAGACCATCACGGCAGCGCCCTGCTCCAGGAAATAGTCTGGTTGTTGAGCGTCAACGATGAAGTTGGGGTTGGCCGTAACCGCGGCAAAGATGGTGGTGAAAGCGGCTTGGGCAGGCGGCGTGAAGTTGCCGGCGTTAATCAGGGTTACGCCTGGACCATATCCCTGCAACTTTACCGGCTTCCACATGATCAGGTTTTCCAGGTAAGTCCCCGGCGGCACGAGCACCAGATCGCCGTTGCCAGCCGCGTCGATAACATCCTGGATCGCGTGGCTGCCGCCCGGCACGACCCTTCTGATTGTGGACGTGGGGGCAACATGCAGGGAGATGCCGGTCTGGGTGGTTTTGAGATTGTCGTCGCGCGCCACCATAATCTGGTACATACCGGCTGCCAGGGGTGCGGCCGTGGTACTGTCAACCGGCGACGCAGTAATGGTGGTGGATGACCAGCTCAGGACCTTGAGCTTGATCGTCGAGGGGCTGCCGAAGTCGGCCCCTTTGGGCGTTGCATAAACACTGCCCGATTTCCCAAAGGAGTAGTCCTTGAGTATCGTTGAGTTGGGCACGCTCTGGTCGGGATTCAAGACCTGTTGCAGGCCGGCCGACGTAATGGTCAGCACTTTCTGGTCCACAGGCGCCAGCACGATCGGGCCGTCGTCGGTGCTGTTGAGTTCGGCGATGACCGGAGTGCCGTCACTGTAGTTGCAGTCGATCGGCGTGGAGTCGATGGCCGGCCTGATCGGAACGATGGGGGTGTCGGCGTAGGTTATCTTGCCCGGCCACACATCCATGGGGAATGTGGCGGTAGGATACCCCGGTTTGTAAAACCTGTCCTTAGTGCCGTCCGGCTTGAACTGTCGGTTGAGTACGATATTGATAATATGCGGACTGACACCGGTCGGGTTGGGGGTGTTGGTCCAAAAGGTGGAGGGCACCAGCATGTTGTACTGGCCCCATTCATCAGTGTAGCTGCGCAGCAATTCGTTGCCGTTGAAGTCGTCGATGGAAACCGGCATGAATGATGGACCCAGTTTGTCCCCCAGGCGCGGGTTGCCTTGGCGGAATTCAAGCGTCAAATCGTCGGTGACAAGGCCGATGATCCGGCCGGCCAGTTCGACCGGAGTAAAGATTCTGAAGTCCGCGCCGACGTTTTGTCCGAGCGGCAATTGCACCACTTTCATGGTGCAGAGTGGCGTGGTCTGGCCTGCCGTTGGTATCGGTGTCACACCGTCGTAATCATAAAACGCCGGCACGATGTGATCCGGTCCGACGCAGCGCGGTGGGCTGACCGCAGGCTTGGCGCTGGACGTTCCCTGGACTTTGTGATTGCGGAAGGCCAGGAACTGCTGGAAAGTGGCTGGCCTGCTGGTCAGGGACGCCGGTTGAGGGACCGATGGGGTCAGATCGGAGCCGCCCGGTCCCGAGAGGATGAAGTTGGTATCTTCCTCCTTCTGGATCTCATACCCGGTGGGCGGCACCGCCTCGACCACGTAGTCGCCGGCCGGCAAAGCGTTGCCTTCGCTGTCCTTTTCGAATACATATGTACCATCGAATACGCCCGGCTTGATCTGGTTCCAGATCGGCATGGTCTCGGAACAGTCTATATATTTATCCAGTGGTATGCCGCCGGCATTAATATCGATCCCGGCCGAGCGCATGCTGTCCAGGCACCCGGTAGGGAAGTTTTTATCCCAACTGTCGGTATGGGTGGTGGCGATCACCTTGGGGTTGCCGTCAGTGTCCTTGACCAGCAACGGTTTGCCGGAAATCCGGTCGTAGCCGTTAAGATACTGACTATCGGTCACTGACGAGTCAACCCGGTAGAGTTTCATTTCCACATCCGGCACTCCCGGTTCCCATGGTGCCTGAGCTGCCAGAGAGGGATCAACCGGAGCGCGCGTGAAGGCATAGGACACCATTCCGAATATGTAGCCCGCTTCGTTGGCGGCATAGGGCTGCTTATACCAGTCGATCCGGCCGGTGTTGTCCATATACTGGATGATCGCCTCGGTTACCACATTTCCCGTGTCGGTGCGCTTCTCCAACAGCGGCACGTCCTTACCAGGCGTATTGGAGGGGATAGCAAGCGCCGAAGAGCCCGAGGGAATGAAGGGGCCTCCCTTGTCCACATAAACCGTGGCTCCCACCGGTTTATAGAAGGTTGCGTCATTTTCCACCACCAGCCACTTGAAGAAGGGGAAAAATTCGGAAAATGAGTAGTTGCCATCCGGATCGGTTACGGATGACTGGAAAATGGAGCCATCCCTGAATCTGAGATTGACCAGTTGGTTGGACAACCCCGATGTGGTCGGTACGAGTTTCCCGTTGGAGAGGCTGCCGGAAAGCACACTCCCCTCCAGATTACCGAACCACTGGTAAATAGGGCTCGGACAGTAGGGAAAGGCCGCATCGGTGGACGGGCAGCCTTCGGCATTTATTTGGCCGCCGGTGGCCGGGACCGTGATGGTTCTGAAATCGATGATCTGATCAAGGGGCAAATCCCACATGCTCAGCGTGTAGGTTCCGGGCGGGACGTTCTTGATACTGAACTTGGCATTTGCGTCGCATACCGAACCGGTGACCGGGTCTGGAACTCCGTTGCACTGCAGAGCAAAGACCGCCGCGTTACCGTTATTTACATCAGAAAGCCCGATAATGGCCGTGGGAACGGGGTCGCCGGGGTTGAGCCCCAATTGCAGGGGTGGACGGTTGATGCGGTTCTGTACTACCTGTCCGTCGATCTCACCGGCGGTTTCTCCCGTAGCCAGTGTCCGAAACTTGGGAACGAGGCTCTGGCAGTCGGTATTGCCCAGAACCACATCGCCACAGGGAGCAGGCGTGCCGTTGTTGTTAACATAACCTGCCGGAAGTACAAACCCGAGGAAAGAATGGACACCGAAGAACCCGACCTCAGTAAAGTAGTTGGGTTCCCCCGCCAGGACCCAGTTATCTATGCCCGGAGTTCCCTCAATGGTTGACACCTGCATCCAGGGGCGGCCGTCAGCCGGTTGCACCCAGATACCATATTTACCCGGTGCCAGATTGGGGACCACGGCATTGTAGTTAAAATTGGTATCAATATAGTCATTCTTGGAAAGCACATAACCTGGTCCGACGCTTTTGACTGTTGCATTGCCGCCGGCATCCAGAATTGGATTACCATTGGCATCGCTGTTGTAGGTGGTGCCGATCGGGTTGCCGAAGGCATCCTGGGACTGCTGGCCGAGTTGGTCATATAAATAAATTCTGAAGCCGCCCAATGGCGGTTCATTGGGGATGTCCGGCGCTCCGTTGATCGGCATATTGTCTTGAAAAACCAGTACGGTGATCTGGGCCAGTTGGACCGGGAACGGGTTGGCAATCAGGGTGACCTGCGTGTCGCCCGGTTTGACCATGCCGCCTGAGATCGAGTAGTGCCCAGGGGCATTGATGGAGACGAAATAGCGACCCGTCGGGGGCAGGTTGACCACCGGATTGGCGCCGGTGCCGCTGGCAAGAACCTTGGCGTGGCTCTTGTGGATCGACACCGACAAGGCATCGAAGTTGTTGTAGACGCCGGCTGTTCCTCCGGGTCCGTCGTAGTTGGGGTGGGTGTTATCCTCCTGGACCACCCATTTGAAATCGGTGAGGTACCCGGTAATTTGTCCGGAGGCTCGATCCTTTTCCGCGACCTTGATAGTAAATGAGGCCATGGCGTCAAAGGGGCTACCCACGATCAGTATACCCATAAGCAGTGCCAACATACACCATGTCTCACACCAAACGATCACTCCAGATTTTTTTGCCATACAAGACCTCCAGCAGCATTTGATCGCCATTAATTGGTATGCAGGGTAACGCTCTGTCGATTCGACACAAAATATCAATTGCCGTCAGACATAATGGTTCTTAGCCTTGTTTATTCCATTAAATAAGTCAAGAATAAAACAAGTAAGTGCTAGAATTATTGAGCAATTTAATCGTATATGGAAATCGTTGCGTTTCAAATCAGTAACGTTGCCGGCACCAGTTACAAGGTGAAAAACGAAATTTCGGAACAGACATCCAAGGCCTGACTAGTGGATCACCCAATCGCTTTTGGCAATAAGCTGTGGCTTGGAATCTTGTGACAGTTGGACGATGTAACACCCCTTCGAAGTGTAATGCTGCCCTGGGCCAAAGCTGAGCCGAACGTAATCGGGGGAGGTTGAGACATCCCGTAACATACTGATTACGTCCAGAAAATAATCTCGGTAAAAATTGCGCTTCATATGCATGAGAGATTCCACAACAAGACTGATCAAGGAGAATGTCCTGGTTGCTATCCTCTGGTTGTCTGCTGTGATCCGACGGCTGTTGAGCCAGATAACAGCCAAGTTTTTGTAGACCATTTCATCTTGGGGGAGACGATAAGGGTAGGTGATGTAGGTTGTTGGACGCAGTTTGGCGGGTAGATCGCGGAATTTTTCGCCGAGCAGACCTGATGATATGAAAAATTCTTGAAAATCTGCATCAGTCCCAACCATTTCCGACGTTTGCAGACTGAGCTTATCGGTCCAGAGCAGAACAATCGCCATGGGATATTTTTTGTGAAGTTCTTCAAGGTAACCCACGGTGATTGCCTCGTTGGACCTTAAAGTCTGGACTGTGGAGGAGGGGCGTCCCAGTTCAGCCCATGTTTCTTCAAATCCCCGGGCCAACTCAGCACTACGCCGTGAAGGTGCAACAACCTGTACAACGTTGAGGGTTTCAGTGGAAGGTTTTCTGCCCGACAGGAAGCGGGCAGCGGCCTCTCCCTCCTGGTACAGCCCTTTTGAAAAATAGAGCGTATACCAATCATTGTCTGAAATGACTGGAAGATCGGTAATGGGGAAAATGCAGGGAACGCGATTGTCTTCGCAAAATCGGTGTATGGGAAGCCATTCATTGTCGGTTATGCCGCCAAGCAGTGCAAAGACCGGTTTATCGTGGTAAAGCTTATCCAACTGTGCGCGCCAAGTTTCGGAGGGGCCCTTTAATTCCCACACATCCAGCGTGATCTTCCTGTAGGCCAAGTCCATGATCTCCGCACCGATTCCGCCGGTCCTCGCCCGGGATACGTACGAAGAGGCCTGGTTGTTGTGCATGGTTATGTAGGATTCGAGAGGCTTGACAAGCGCATCACGATTAGCTGAAGTAACAGCATCGGTGATAACGGTGGCAAAACGAATGGTTGTATCTGAAACCCCAGGGGAATAGGTGGCTGACAATTGTTTCAAGTAAGCAATGAGCAACGCCATGTCGGCATCGTTGAGCAGGTAGCGCGGCATGACTGAATTCAACTCACGCCCCGATGGGTCGATACCACTTCCCAATGCTCGCGCCAAGGTGGCGTCCGTATAGGCTGGCCTGCGAATCGGTTGTCGATAGAGCTTGGGGATCTTGGCCAGTTCTGCGTCGCTCAGGGAGGGGCCGCCATAATAAGGCCTAAAGAGCGTTGTGCCATTGGTAGGTGGAGTTATAACCTGTCCTTCGTATGAGCCCAATCCACTACGCATATGGCAACTAGTGCAGGAAAAAACAGTCCCGTAGACAACAATGTCTCCCTTTACGATAGCTTCCATCGGCTCTTTTGACGGCAGAATCCCTTCAAGGTACATTGCCTCTCCCAGGCGTATTTTCTCAGGTGGCACATTTTCGGCGGCATAGCTTGTCCCGCCCGCCAAAAGGCTGATCAGGAGAGACAAAACAATGTTCCGCAGAAGAGTCATACTTGGTATCATGGTTGCCGACCTTACCCACCAGTAGATGCAAAGAGAGTCACAGAATCCAGAATGTTTGAAATCGTTGAAGACGTTTTCAGACCGGCCAGCCGAATTACTCTGAGGCGTCACCCACCTTCCGGCAGGTCAAGCGAACAGTTGGGATCAATGGGAATATCGAAATGGACGCCCGTTGAGAACTCCATGATCTTTTCGACCTTGACCATGAACCTGGTCAATGCCAACGTAGTTCCTGACGGCGCAACCTTGTGACCAGAAATCTCGAGAACCGCGTCGTCACGGGGCTTGACGACCCTGCCGAGCAACTGGTAGCCTCTCGTCGAACCGGGTACTGACAAAACGACGGCAACATGAGAATTGCAGGCAATATTGTGCAAGGTTACCGGACAGAACCAATTTTCAAACACCAGCAGCGACTCGTTACTCACCGTCAAATGGTTCCCGGCGGCCAGATGCGGACACCCCTTTGCATCCGCTGAAGCGACATAGACTAAGGGGATGCCTTCTATAAATCGACGAAGTGCTTCCGAAATCATTTGACTGCCCCCACCGGCATAGAACGGGTGACTGAAAAAAACCTCTGGTGCAACGTGTGTTACCATATTTGCATAATTACCTAAGGCAGTTTCTACGCCAACTTTGCAATAATAATATCCGCAGTAAAATTAGCATATTACACCTAAACACGTTTTTGCCCCCAGATACCAGATGCAATAAATATTGCGGATATGATGGATATTAATCCAGATAATCGGCCTGAAATAGCCAACGGAGAGCTGAATACATTATTATTGCTTATGCAACTTATATTGCAGACTAAGGCGCCAACGAAGAGAGGAGAGCCATAGGTAAGGGTCGATTATCAGGTATTCTGAACCATACGTATTTCTCCAGAGCGAACCCGGGATCACATCCATCGACCGTTTGGCTCCGTTGTTTCTCTCACGTTTGGTCTCGCTCAGTAAGGTAAGTAGCTCATAAAGATAAAGCCCACTCCGAGAGGAGTGGGCTTTTCATTGAACAGGTCACTTCAAATCGTTTAGCGACCCTGGTCAGCAGTAAAGAAGTCTATGTCAGATTCCAGATCATCATTTCGACAATATCCTTAAAGCTCTTGCCGATCTCTCCGACAACTGTCGGCTCAAAGCCGCAATGCATCATGCACTGCGCACAACGAGGATCCTTGCCCACACCGTATTTGTTCCAATCGGTCTTATCCATCATCTCCTTGAAGGTTGGGTAATGGGCATCGGTAATCAAGTAACAGGGAGCCTTCCAGCCTTGCGGATTGCGAGTGGGGTTGCCCCAGGGGGTGCACTCCAACTTCTTCTCCCCCTTAAGAAAACGCAGATACATGGGGGTCGAAAAGAAGCGATGCTTCTTGCTCATCTCATAGACCTCGGCAAACTTCTTCTCTATGTCGCGACGTTCCAGAAACAGCTTTTCCCCCACTGCCTCGTAACCGAAACCGGGGGCCACCAGCAGACCGTCCACCCCGATCTCCTCCAGATGGGTAAAGAGCATTTCGATTTCCAGCAAGTTGGTTTCCTTGAAGATGGTCGTGTTGGTGCAGACGCGAAACCCCAGTCTCTTGGCTTTCTTGATCCCTTCCATAGCCATCTTGAAAGCGCCTTTGCGCTCCAGAATGCGGTCGTGCGTTTCCTCCAGGCCGTCCATGTGGACGTTAAGGGTGAAATTGGGATGGGGCTTCATGTTGTCCAGCGCCTTTTCCAAAAGTACGCCATTGGTGCAGAGATAGATATGCTTACCCCGGTCGAGCACGCCACGGATCAGATCGTAAACAGGGGGGTAGAGAAACGGCTCGCCGCCGGTGATGGTGACGACGGGCGCGGGACATTCGTCCACTGATTTCAGGCAGTCCTCCAGACTCATCATCTCCTGGATGGTATCGGCGTATTCCCGGATACGGCCGCAGCCGGAACAGGCCAGGTTGCAAAGATGGGTCGGTTCGAGCATGAGGACAAGGGGGTATTTTTCTACCTTGTTGAGTTTGTTACTGACAATGTACTTCGTTAGGTCGTAGTTGAGGCGCATCGGAAAACGCATGTGCTTAATCCTTTCAATTTTTACAACAATGAATCTGCCACGGAGACACAGAAACACAGGGGAAAACCGGAGAAAGTCAGATTCAAGGGGTTACTCACGCAAGTCAAAGGTTTATTTTTACCCATATTTTGATGGTGACATTCTCCGCGTCTCTGTATCTCAGTGACAGGTATTAGTAATGCTTAAAGTGTATTACGATCTCACAAAATCTTCAACAGCGGCCACGACACCTTCGGCGTCGATACCCAGATCCCTGCGCAGTTGGGCTTGGCTGCCATGTTCTACATAATGGTCCGGGATGCCAAGACGCTTGATCTTCACATCGTGGCGGCCGTTATCGATGAGCAGTTCCAACACGGCGCTGCCGAAGCCTCCTTGCAGGGCATTTTCCTCAACGGTGACGATACGGCCGGTCTTCCCGGCGGCGGTCAGAATCAGATCGGCATCCAGCGGTTTGACGAATCGGGCATTGACTACACCGGCCGAGATGCCCCGCTCCTTCAAGGCCTCGGCGGCCTGTAGGGCCGGATAGACCGTTGAGCCGATGGCGACAATGCACACATCGCTCCCCTCGACGAGCTGTTCTCCCTTGCCGATTTCCAGGGATTTCAGCTCGCTATCCATCTCTACGCCAAAGCCTGCTCCACGCGGATAGCGAAGGGCCATAGGCACGCCGGAGTAAAGAGCAGTCTTGAGCATATGACGCAACTCGTTCTCGTCTTTGGGGGCCATCAGCGTCATGCCGGGCAAATGACGCAGATAGGAGAGGTCAAAGACGCCGTGATGGGTCGGGCCATCGTCGCCAACCAGTCCAGCCCGGTCCATGGCGATGGTCACCGGCAGATTTTGCAGGCAGATGTCATGAAAAACCTGATCGTAGGCACGTTGCACAAAGGTGGAATAGATGGCGGTCACCGGCCGGAAACCGTCGGCGGCAAGGCCGGCGGCAAAGGTCATGCCGTGCTGTTCGGCGATGCCCACATCGAAGAATCGCTTCGGGAAACGCTCGGCAAAACGGTTGAGGCCGGTTCCATCCGGCATGGCCGCCGTGATGGCCACAATCTTGGGGTCCTGTTCGGCCAACTGCACCATGGTTTCGCCAAATACGTCGGTGTACGACTTGCTGCCCGCCTTGGGTGCGCCCTTGCCGGTGGCAACATCGAACGCTCCAACTCCGTGGTACTTGTCGGGTGTCTCCTCAGCCGGCCTGTATCCCTTTCCCTTGGTGGTCATGACATGCACCAGAAGCGGGCCGTCCAGTTGGTTGATATTGTTGAAGACCTCTACCAGTTGCGCCAGATCGTGGCCATCCAGCGGCCCCAGATAATCGAACCCCAGGGCTTCGAAAAGCGATCCTGGAGTAAGAAAGCCTTTCAGCGAGTTTTCCGCCCGTTTGGCAAAGTGAAGAATATCCGTACCGATGGCCGGGATATTACGCAGAAGCCCCTGCATCTCCTTCTTCAGGTCGCGGAAGTAGCGGCCGGTCATCTTGCGGGAGATGAACGACGAAAAGGCACCCACATTCTTGGAGATCGACATTTCGTTGTCGTTCAGAATGACAATCAGGTTTTTCTTGAGATGCCCGGCTTGGTTGAGTGCTTCGAATGCCATACCGCCGGTCAGGGAGCCATCCCCGATAACGGCGATGGCGTGGTTCCTGGTCCCCTCCAGTTCACTACCCACCGCCATGCCGAGGCCGGCCGAAATGGAAGTGGACGAGTGCCCCACGCCAAAGGCGTCATGCTCGGACTCGCAACGTTTGGGAAACCCGGAAAGCCCTTTGTATTGGCGTTGAGTGGGAAAACGCTCACGCCGCCCGGTGAGGATTTTGTGAGTATAGGCCTGATGCCCCACATCCCAGATGATCTTGTCCCGGGGCGAGTCGAAACAGTAATGCAGGGCAATGGTCAACTCCACCGCACCCAGATTCGAGCCCAGGTGGCCGCCCGTGGTCGAGACCGTCTCCAGCAGGAAGCTCCGCACCTCTTCCGCCAGGGCCGGTAATTGCTCGGGCTTGAGCTTTTTCAGATCAGCCGGAGAGTCTATCTGGTCGAGATATGTGTACATGATTCTTTCTCCATCGAAAAATCACTGTGCAGGACAGCGATGGTTACGGATTGCGCGCGTACCCGTTGTACCTGAACCACTCTACGGCGCGTTGCAGAGCGTCTTTCACCGACGTTTGGGGCAAGCCCAGTTCACGGACCGCCTTGGTCGAGTCAAAAAACATGAATTTTGCTGCCATCTGCACCCCTGCCAAGGGGATCAGCGGCTCTTTGCCGGTAATACGGGCAATACCCTCATTGACATAGGCCGCCAGCAGGATCGGCGTGTAGGGTAACCGCACCCGTGGCGCCGCCAGGCCGGTAATTTCCTCCAGCAGCCCAAAAATCTCCCGCAGGGTCAGGTTGGTGTTGCCAAGGATATACTTCTCACCCACGCGGCCCTTCTGCTCCGCCAGAATATGGCCTCGGGCGCAATCCTCAACGGCGATGATGTTGAGCCCCGTATCCAGGTAAGCCGGCATTTTACGGTTGAGAAAATCGACAATGATCTTGCCGGTAGGGGTCGGTTTGATATCGAGCGGTCCGATCGGCGTTGATGGGTTGACGATTACCAGATTAAGTCCGCGCCTGATAGACCTTTCGGCCTCCCGTTCCGCCAGGAATTTGCTCTTTTTGTAATGTCCCACCATGTCGGCCAGGGTCACCGGAGTATCTTCGGTACCCGGCGTACCATTGCCAGGATTGCCAAGGGTACCCACGCTGCTGGTGTAGACTACCCTTGAGAGGCCATTTTCCAAGGCCGCCCCCAGGATAGCTTGAGTCCCTTCGACGTTGATGCGGTACATCTGCTGAGGGTTACGGGTCCAGAGACGATAATCGGCGGCAGCGTGATAGAGCACGTCACAGCCTTTCAGCCCCTGGCGCAGACTGTCGTGGTCCTGCAGATCGCCCTTCCAGATCTCGATGTCGAGACCCGCCAGGTTTGAATTGTCCGACCCGGCCCTCACGAGGGCGCGCACCTCACGGCCGTCCTTCAGCAACTCCCTGACAATGCTTGCGCCGATGAAACCGGTCGCGCCGGTGATAAATGTTTTCATAGCCATTCAATGTATCCGCTGAATACCTCCCCAGAACAGCATGCACCGTTTGAGGAATATTGCCAACTTCATAAATGGGGAAAGCCCCGGAATACGGAAAATTCGGGGCTTCCCAGCGAATCAGGATATACGTGCCGGCTGTATGGCGCTATTTCCTATCCCCGCCTTCCGCGATCAGGCGACGGTACTTGCCCAGCGCTGTCAGCGGGAAACAATTACGGTAAATGTGGTACTTGATCATGAAAAACTTGGGAAACCCGGTACCGGTGAAGGCGTCTTCGTCCCAGGTTCCGTCCTGTTTCTGGTTGTTCAACAGGTAGTCAATGCCACGGGTCACTGTTTTGGAATGGACTTCCCCAGCAGCCATAAGAGCCAGTAGCGCCCACCCTGTCTGAGAAGGGGTGCTCGGACCGCTGCCCATCAGAGATCGGTCGAAGTAGGAGTCGCAGACCTCTCCCCATCCGCCATCCATGTTCTGCTTGGACTTGAACCAGTTGACCGCTTTTTTGATATACGGCTGGGTCATATCCTCGCCGATGGCTTGCAATCCGCACAACACCGACCAGGTGCCGTAGATGTAGTTGACCCCCCAGCGGCCCCACCATGGGCCTTCCGGTTCTTGTTCCTTCTTCAGGAATGATAGGGCGTGCATGGCCGCCGGATGATTATTGGAATAGTTAAAGTTACCCATCAACTCCAGCATACGACCGGTCAAGTCGGCAGTAGGCGGGTCAATCAGGGCTTCCAGGTCAGCGAAGGGAATTTTGTTCAGCAGGTATTTCGTATTGTCCTTATCGAAAGCTCCCCACCCGCCATTCTTGCTTTGCATCCCCAGACACCAGGCAATGCCGCGCTTGATAGCCTGCTCCTTATGTTTGCGATCCCGGACCTTGATGTCCTTGATTGACAGCATGACAAAACCGGAGTCGTCAACATCCGGATACCAGTCGTTGAGGAACTCGAAGGCCCACCCGCCCGGCTCCAGTTCGGGGGCCTTGACCTGCCAGTCCCCCTTACGGCGCACCTCAAGATCCAGCAGCCATTGGGCTGCCTTGACCAGAGCCGGGTGATCGGCGGGGACACCGGCCTCCTGCATGGCGACAAGTGCCAGTGCGGTATCCCAGACCGGCGATATGCACGATTGCAGCACCAAGCCATCTTCGTCTTCGATACAGAAGTTGGCCAGGGCTTCAAGCCCTTTGACAACAGCAGGATGATCGTTGGCGTAGCCCAGGCAGTTCAGGGCCAGGATCGAATTGAGCATGGCCGGCTGTATGCCGCCCCAATCGCCGGTCGGCTCCTGATGATCAAGTATCCACTGTTCGGCAACGGAGGTGGCCTTCTTCTTGAATGGCCGGATAGGGCTGGACTCGTAAACCTTGAGCAGGTGGTCCACGCCGATGAAAAAGTTTTTCCAGGTAAGAATGCCGTCTTCTTTGCTGAAGGTATAGTCAGTCGGCCGCGGCGGGCGGACGTAAAGTTCCTGTACCCGCGCCCAAGGGGGCAGCTTGCGCACCGGACGCTCGGCCATGACCACCGAAAGCGGGATAATGGTTCCCCGTGCCCAACTGGACAGCTCGTAGACATTAAAATAGGCCCAGTTGGGCAGGAGCATCAACTCGATCGGCATCGACGGAACGCCAAGCCAGGAAAACTCGCCGAACAGCGCCAGGAATATCTTGGTAAAAACACGCGACTTGATGATGCCGCCATTGGCCAGGATGAACTCCCGCGCCTTGCGCATGGCCGGGTGATCTGCCGGGTATCCCGCCAATTTCAAGGCAAAATAGGCTTCAATGGTGGTCGAGAGGTCACCGGGGCCGGTGTGCCAGATAGCCCAATATCCTTCCTCGGTTTGCTTGCTGAGGATATAGTGGGCCATCTTCCGCTCGCGCACCTTGTCCACCATTCCCAGAAAGTGGAAGAGCATGAGATATTCGGCGATGATGGTGACGTTCGATTCCAATTCGGCCCACCAGTAACCGCCCGGCAACTGCTCCCGGAAAAAGAAATCACGGCTCCGTTCGATGGCCTTGTCAAGCGGGCTTTTTGCATCGCCCACCATCTTCTTCCAGATGGAAGGGGGCAGATGGTGTACCTTGGCAATCGTTTTTTTGGGGGAATCACTAGCTGGTGCAGCCGTTTCCGAATTGAAAGATGTCAGTGCCGCGGAAATCGGGTATTTATTTGAATTCATTAACAAAGCTCCTGATGAGCGCAATAGGGCAATGCCGGGGCATTTGTCAGCTAAATTGTGCTTTCATAACATATTAACCGAAAAATGTATATTCTTTTTCATATTCCCGATACATAACTGTGACACTGACACAACGCACCGTCGGGCATATCGGCTTCATATTGTGGTTTGCCACCCAAGGGTTGGTATGTTATACACGATAAATCAGCCACGAACGTGACAAAAATCAAGGAGATATTCAGTATGTTGTCGGGAAAACAGAAACGCCACCTGCGCGCCCTCGGGCATAGCCTCAAACCGGTCATCCATATCGGGAAGAAGGAGATTGAAGATGCCTTGATCAAGGAAGCCAATGCGGCTTTGGACTGCCATGAGTTGATCAAGGTAAAACTGCAGGAGAGCTGCCTTCTGGACAAAAACGAGGCCGCCGACATACTGGCAGGGTCGTGCAATGCCGACATTGCCCAGGTATTGGGCAGAACTTTCCTGCTCTACCGACCGGCGACGACGCCGGTTATCGTCCTGCCGAAAGCGGACAAACCTGCCAAGGCAAAGCAGTCATGACCATACGTGCGGCCCTGTTCGACCTGGACGGTACCTTGGTGGATTCGCTGGACGACCTGACCGATGCCGTTAACCACATGCTCTCCGGCTTCGGGCACCCTTCCCTGACAGCTTCCTCGGTGCGCCGACTGGTGGGCAAAGGAGCCCATAATCTGGTTCGGCGCGCGCTCGAAACCGAATCGGAGGAAGCTATCGCACGTGGTATCGAACTGTTCGTGGACTACAACAGCGCCCATGTGGCAAACAAAAGCCTACTTTATCCCGGCGTACGGGAGATGTTGCAGCGGCTGGCCGAAAACGGCATCCGCTTGGTGGTCATCTCCAACAAGCACGAGGCTCTCTGCCACCTGATCATGGAAGCGCTCGGTATAGCCCGGCTGTTTGAAATTATCTGCGGAGGAGACACCTTTCCGGAGATGAAGCCTGCTCCCCTACCCCTGCTCCGGGTTATGGAGCGCCTCGGCATTACCGCCCACGAAGCGATCATGATCGGGGACAGTATCAACGATATAGAAGCCGGCCAACTGGCAGGTGTTACCACGATTGGCTGCACCTGGGGCTACGGCGGGGCGGAGGATTTGGCGGGGGCCGATCATCGCGCCTCTGCGCCCCATGATGTGGCAACCATCCTGTTAAACAATGGTGTCTAAGAGACCATGAACGGCTGGACCGGCACAATACTCAGGGTTGACCTGAGCGCAGGAACCGCGCAACGCGAGGCAATCCCTCACAAATTGTTGGAGGAATACCTCGGCGGCCGTGGTCTGGGGGTGCGCCTGATGCGTGACCATTTTCGGCTTGCGCCTTTTGACCCGGCCATGCCGCTGATCTTTGCCGTCGGCCCGCTGTGCGGAACCCCGGCCCCGACTGCTGCACGCCTCTCGGTGATTTCCCGCTCCCCATTGACTGGCACCATCTACGACTGTTCCGCGGGCGGCAGGTTCGCTTGGCGCCTGAAAGCAGCCGGGCTGGATTGTCTTGCCATTACCGGCAGAAGCCCCGAGCCGGTTGTGCTGGCCATCCGGTCCAATATTGTCGAGATATTCCCGGCCCATCACCTGTGGGGCAAGGACATCCCCACCACGGTGGAGGCACTGAAGGAGCACGGCAGTGTTGCGGCCATCGGGCCGGCCGGCGAAAACGGCGTCCCCTTTGCCAGCATCATGATGGGCGAAGGCAATTCGGTCGGCCGGGGTGGCCTGGGCGCCGTGATGGGGTCCAAAAACCTCAAGGGTGTCGTGGTTGATGGCGACGGCGTGACGGCCATCGCCGACCCCATCCTGTTCGACAAGGCCCGCCAGGACGTGATGCGGCTCTTCAAGGCCTCACCGGTGATCTTCGGCCCCCTGGGCATTGCCGAATTCGGCACCCCGGTGCTGGTGGACCTGATGGCCCAACGCCGCATGGCCCCCACCGAAAACTTCCGCAAAACCTTCTTCGAGCACTCGGCCAACTACTCCGGCCCCGCCATCAAAGAGGCCTGCGGGGCACGCAAAGACGGCTGTTACGGCTGCCCGATCCAGTGCAAAAAATCGTCGAAAGATGGTGGCCATCTGCCGGAGTATGAGACCGTTTCCCATTTCGGAGCGCTCAACAAGGTGGACGATCTCCGCGCCATTGTCGAATCGAACCGCATCTGCAATAATTTGGGGTTGGACACCATCACGGCTGCCGCCACCCTGGCGGCCTGGGGCGAGATCAGGGGACAATTCCCCACGGCAGAGCAAATTCCCGGCCTGCTGGAGGATATGGCCCTGCGCCGCGGGGACGGCGAACTCCTGGCGCTTGGCTCCCGCAGCCTCGCGGAAACCATGGGACGGCCGGAACTTTCCATGAGCGTCAAGTCTCTGGAGTTGCCCGCCTACGATCCGCGCGGGGCCTACGGCATGGCACTGGCGTACTGCACCAGCAACCGGGGCGGCTGCCACCTGCGGGCTTATCCCATTTCCCATGAGATTCTACGCAAGCCGGTGCCCACCGACCGTTTCTCCTTTTCCGGCAAAGCCCGCATCATCACCATCGCCGAGGACACCAACGCCGCCGTGGATTCCCTGGTAGCCTGCAAGTTTTCCTTCTTCGGCGCCAGCTTGGAGGAATACGCCGAACTGTTGACCGCCACCACCGGCACCGAGTACTCCCCCCAGCGATTAAAGGAGATCGGCCGTCGTATCTGCCTGACCGAACGTTTCTATAACTGTGTCAACGGCTTCTCCCGCAAGAACGATTGCCTGCCGGAGCGTTTTTTCAGCGAACCGGGCACGAGCGGTGATGGCATACACATCCCCCCCATCGACCGGCAACGCTTTGAAGAAGAGTTGGACAAGTATTACCGCATCAGGGGGCTGAATGCCGATGGCTGCTTTGATGATGCAGGTTTCCTGGAAAAATTGCCATGAGATGGTTCGGCAAGGACGCCTCTCCCGGTCAAGCCGAACCGCTGCCCATGGACAACAGGAGTATCGGCAACCTGGGGGAGGATTTGGCTGTTTCGTTTCTCAAAGATAAAAGATATCACATCCTGGAACGGAACTACCGCTGCAAGGGAGGCGAGGTGGACATCGTCGCCCGCGACCCGCGTGACAAGAGTTTGGTCTTCGTGGAGGTCAAGGCCCGCCGTGGCCTCTCTTACGGTGTGCCCCAACTGGCAGTCACCCCGTTCAAGCAGCGCCAGATATCCAAGGCGGCCCTGACGTGGCTGGCCCAAAACCGGCAACAGGACGTGAATGCCCGTTTCGACGTGATCGCAATCCTCATAGCAAATGGCGGTCCACCTGAGATCGAGCACATTTTAAATGCGTTTGAATTGGCATACTGAAAAGAAGGAGACCCACATGAATTTCAAGGCCGTTCTGGCCCAGATCAAACCCAAGCTCGGCTGCGTCGCCGATAACCTAGCACTCATCAAAGAGCGTATCGAACAGGCTAAAGCTGCCGAAGCCGACCTGATTATCTTCCCCGAACTGGCCCTGACCGGCTATTTTCTCAAAGACCTGGTGCCCGATGTGGCCCGGCGGCTTGATTCACCCGAGATCGCCCGGTTGGTTGAACTCTCCCGCGACATCTCCATCGCCGTGGGTTTCGTGGAAGTGACTGACGACTACCGTTTCTTCAACTCGGCCATCTATCTGGAAGACGGGGCGATCAAACACCTCCACCGCAAGGTCTACCTCCCCACTTACGGCCTGTTCGACGAGCAGCGCTACCTGGCCCGGGGCGAGCGTTTCCGCGCATTTGACAGCAAATTCGGCCGTTTGGGCATCCTGATCTGTGAGGATATGTGGCACCTTTCAAGCTCCTACATTCTGGCCATGGATGGGGCCGCTACGCTGCTCTGTCTCTCCAGCAGCCCTGGACGCGGCGTAGAGGGGGAATCACTCGGTTCGGCCATGGCTTGGCAGAAACTGACTTCCACCACAGCGCTATTCCTCAACTGCCGGGTGCTGTACTGCAACCGGGTGGGCTACGAAGACGGCGTCAACTTCTGGGGCGGCTCGGAATATATCGCCCCGTCGGGCGAATCCATCGTGCGGGCCAAACTACTGGAGGAGGGCAGCGTCAGCGCCCAGGTTGAGGAAGGAGCCCTGCGGCGGGAGCGAATTTTCTCTCCCATGCTGCGCGACGAGAACCTGTTCGTTACCATGCAGGAACTCAGACGCATCGAACGGGAAAGGAGACTGTAATGGCGGGTCTGGTAGCCAACACGGAACTGTTACGCACGATCCTGGTCGGCTTCGTGCGGGACGAAGTGCATAAGGTGGGGGTCAGAAAGGCCGTGCTGGGGCTGTCGGGGGGGATCGACTCGGCCTTGGTTGCGTTCATCGCCGCCGAGGCGTTGGGAGCCGAGAATGTGCACGCCGTCTGCATGCCTTATAAAAGCAGCAACCCGGAGAGCGAAGCCCATGCCCGGCTGGTGGCCCAGGCATGCGGCGTGAGTTTCTCGCTGGTGCCGATCACCCCCATGGTGGACGCCTATTTCGGGATGTTCCCGGATGCGGACAACATGCGGCGTGGCAACAAAATGGCTCGTGAACGGATGACCATCCTCTTCGACCACTCGGCGCGCTATTCCGCCCTGGTGCTGGGAACCAGCAACAAAACCGAGCTGCTGCTCGGCTACGGGACCCTCTTCGGCGACATGGCCAGCGCCCTCAACCCCATCGGCGATCTGTACAAGACCCAAATCTGGCAATTGTCCGAGGCCATGGGCGTGCCGAGCGCGGTGATCGAGAAGAAGCCCTCCGCTGACCTGTGGGCAGGCCAGACCGACGAGGAGGAACTGGGTTTTTCCTACCGTCAGGTGGACGAGTTGCTCTACCGCATGGTAGACCTGCGCCTGACCAGGGAGGAGTTGATCGTCGCGGGGTTTGCTCCTGAGTTCATCGACACCATCTACAAAAAAGTGCAGAATTCCCACTTCAAACGGCGCTTGCCGGTGATTGCCAAGGTATCCAACCGTACCATTGACCGGGATTTCAGGTACTCCCGCGATTGGGGCAAGTAACAGCGCCAAATTGAACAGAGTTGGTGTTTTATCGGCGGCTTCTGGTACAATAGGGATAACAGGAGGTGCCCACCATGGTGAAACTTTTTTTCTTTCTGGTACTTATAATGGCCGTGACAAGCGGGTGCGTCTCAGACCGGGGTGTCTACCGGGAGCAGTTGGACAGCCTCCCCTTTCATTACTCCCAATTCGACCTCCAGATGGCATGGGATATCACCGTAACCGGCTCTGAAACCTTCATCGCAGGGGTTGCGAAAAATGTGCGCTATGCCGAGATGGATGGCGTGGAAATCTGGGTTTCAGCTCTCGACACCAAAGGCAAAACGCTGGCCCGCTCGGTGAGTTTCGTCATCCCGCGGCAGTTGAAAGAGGGCGAGATTGCCCCCTTCAGCGTGAAACTGCCGGTGGCGGCCATACCGGGTACCACTTTGCTTTTCACCTACCGTTACATCGCCCATGAGGATGCCGAAGACAGCCTCAAGTGGATGCAAAGCTTCAGGACCGAGGTGTCGGCGCGATGATCGTTATTTTCTGGAGGGACCGGCAAGAGCATGAAACGGAGTGAGGAAACGACCCTAGTCTACTCCAGTGAAACGGGCCGCGTAGGTCACGGCACCAGCAAACGGCAGGATGTACGGCCGGCGAAGCAGCCCTCCGACGGGACGGTTCGTCTGCGCCGTGAGGTCAAAGGGCGGGGCGGCGGGACCGTCATCGTCATCACCGGCATACCACTCAAAGGCGAGGCATTGAAGGAACTGGCAGGGACATTGAAAAAACGCTGCGGCAGCGGAGGAACAGTCAAGGAGGGGGTTATCGAGATTCAGGGGGATCATCGTGACACCCTGCTCAAGGAATTGGAGTTGCGCGGATACCGGGTCAAACTGGCAGGAGGGTGATATTTCAATTAATTCCTTGACCGCAGTGTTTTTTTCAAATATTTTTTGATATTCGTTCAATTTAATGGAGCAAAAAAGCGGGCGCTCAACATTCGGGCGAGAGTGGCGGAATTGGCAGACGCACCAGACTTAGGATCTGGCACCGAAAGGTATAGGAGTTCAAGTCTCCTCTCTCGCACCAAAAAGCGGCCGTGTCCCGAACTTTCGGGAGAAAACAAATTTCAACCAGGAGAGGTTATCCGAAATGCAGGTTCATGTCGAAGAAATAAGCCCGGTTAAAAAACGAGTCAACATTGAGGTCCCGGCCGAGCAGGTCAATGCAGAGATCGAGAAGGTTTATGCGGGCATCCAGAAAAAGGCCAAACTCCAGGGGTTCCGTCCCGGCAAGGCCCCCATGCAGCTCATCAAGCGTACCTACAGCGATACCATGCGCGACGAGGTCATGCGCAGCATCTACCAGCAGACACTTTTCAAGGCGCTGGGTGAGCACAAGATAGAGCCGGTGGATTCCCCAACCGTCGAAAGCGACATCCTCCAGCAAGGGGAGCCTTTCAAGTTCAGCGCCCTGGTGGAGGTCCTGCCGGAAATACTTCTCGACGAGTATACCGGGCTGGAGGTCAAAAAGGAGATCTACGTCCCCAACCCGGACAGCATCGAGGCCGAAATCAAGCGGATGCAGGAGAACATGGCCCAACTCGTGCCCATGAAAGAAGATGCCTCCGTTGAGAACGGCAATATCGTTACTGTCGACTACACCTTTTCGGTGGATGGCTTCCCCAATGAAACCAGCATTGCCGAGGATGCTCAGATCGAGGTAGGCGCAAACCGGCTCCTTCCCGGTTTCGAGGAAGGGTTGATCGGCATGAAGTTTGGCGAGACAAAGGACATCCCCGTCACCCTGCCCGTCGGCTACCGCCTTGCCGAAGCTGTCGGCAAAGAGGGAGTCTTTCATGTCACCGTAAAAGAAGGCAAGTGCAAGGAGTTGCCCGAACTCGACGATGAATTTGCCCGGCAGTTCGGTGACTACGAGTCTATGGAACAGTTGCGGGCCAAAATGACCGAATTCCGTGAAAAACATGAGACCGACCGCATTCAGGGCGAGCTCAAGGATCGCATAGTCCAGGCACTGATCGACAAGAATCCCCTTGAAGTTCCCGATGCCCTAGTCAAACGCCAACTGGACGCCATGCTGGAAAACCTCAAGAACCGTTTGCAGGGCCAGCACATGTCCATCGAGATGATGGGCCTGGACGACAACGGTTTCCGCGAGCGTTTCCGTGACGCCGCAGCCGACAAGGTTCGGGGGGGGATGCTCCTCATGGCCCTGGTGACGAAAGAGAATATCACGATTGCCGATGAGGACTTGGCAAAACGTTATGAGTTAATCGCTGCCGGAAATCCGGACATGCTCAACCGCGTCAAGGAATATTATGAGACGAACCGTAATTTCAAGAGTTCGCTCATCGCCGAGATCAAGGAAGACAAGGCCATCGACTTCCTGCTGAGCAGTGCTGTAATCACCGAAGTTGACGCCTCCGAGTTAAAGCCAGCCGAGGCGTAAGGAGAAACAATGTATATCCCTATAGTGGTTGAACAAAGCGGCCGCGGCGAGCGCTCGTACGACATTTACTCACGCCTCCTCAAGGAACGGATTATCTTTCTGGGCGGAAGCATCGACGACCATGTGGCCAACCTGGTAATTGCCCAGTTGCTTTTTCTGGAGGCTGAAGACCCGGACAAGGACATCCACCTCTATATCAACTCTCCCGGTGGCGTGGTGACAGCCGGCATGGCGATCTTCGATACCATGCGCTACATCAAGGCCCCGGTTTCCACGATCTGCGTGGGCCAGGCGGCATCCATGGGCGCTGTCCTTTTGGCTGCGGGAGAGAAGGGAAAAAGATATAGCCTCACCCACTCACGGATCATGATCCATCAACCGTTGGGAGGATTCCAAGGACAGGCAACCGATATCAACATCCATGCCAAGGAAATACTGCGCATGAAGGACGAGTTGAACGGACTCCTGGCGGAGATGACGGGTCAACCGTTCGAGAAGGTGGAAGCCGATACCGAACGCGATTTTTTCATGTCCGCCGACGAGGCCAGGGAGTACGGCCTGGTTGATTCCACGTTCGTAAGAAAGCCTGATCAGGGAGGTGCAGCATGAGCCGACGCGACACCAATCAGGAAAACCTCACCTGCTCCTTCTGCGGAAAGAGCCAGGAAGAAGTCAAGAAGCTGATTGCAGGGCCGGCGGTGTATATCTGCGACGAATGCATCGAACTCTGCAACGACATCATTGCCGAAGAGATGAAGATGGAAGAGACGCTGGGGCCGGATATGAAGAAGCTCCCCAAACCCCGCGAGATCAAGGAGATTCTTGACGAGTACGTCATCGGCCAGGACAAGGCGAAAAAAGTACTCTCGGTTGCGGTGTACAATCACTACAAGCGCATCGAGTCGGGGACCAAACCGGGCGATGTGGAAATGCAAAAGAGCAACATACTCCTCTTGGGCCCCACCGGTTCGGGCAAAACTCTCTTAGCCCAAACCCTCGCCCGAATCCTGAAAGTTCCCTTTGCCATGGCCGACGCAACCAACCTGACCGAAGCCGGCTATGTTGGCGAGGACGTGGAAAACATCATCCTGAGCCTGCTCCAGGCGGCTGACTACGATGTGGAGCGCGCCCAGAAGGGCATCGTCTACATCGACGAGATCGACAAGATCGCCCGCAAGACCGACTCCCCCTCCATCACTCGCGACGTATCGGGTGAAGGGGTGCAGCAGGCCCTGCTCAAGATCATCGAGGGGACGGTGGCCAGCATCCCTCCCAAGGGAGGCCGTAAGCACCCTCAGCAGGAATTCATGAAGGTTGACACCACCAATATCCTTTTTGTCTGTGGTGGCGCCTTTGCCGGACTGGAGAGCGTTATCCAGCAGCGTATCGGCATGAAAAGCCTTGGTTTCGGTGCCGACGTCAAAAAACGCGAAGAGAAGAAACTCGGCGAACTGCTAAACAACGTGACCCCGGAAGACCTCCTTAAATTCGGCTATATTCCCGAATTCATCGGTAGGCTTCCTGTGTTGGCGCCCCTCACCGAACTTGATGAGGACGCCATGGTGCAGATCCTGAAGGAGCCCAAGAACGCCTTGGTAAAACAATACCAAAAGCTCTTCGACCTTGAAAATGTTCGCCTCCGTTTCACCGACGGCTCCCTGGTAGCAATCGCCAAGGAGGCGCTCAAGAGAAACACCGGCGCCCGTGGCTTGCGCTCTATCCTTGAAAACTCCATGCTGGATATCATGTACGAGGTTCCCTCGCAACAGAACGTCAAAGAAGTGGTCATCAGCGAGGATGTCATCTATCGCAAGGAGAAACCGATCGTCGTCTACGAACAACAGGTTAATGATGCAGCGTAAGGTGCCGGGCTTTCAAGACAAAACACCTTTAATTACATATAGTTAACAACAAAGTAATTCTTGAAAACGTTATTTTATCGTACTTTGCGCCGCAAAAGGTGCTCTAATGCCCCTTAAATAGGGCAGTTTGCGCGAAAATTCTCTTGACAGTCTTCTTGGGAATCTGATAAACACTGACTCGCTTTGTATTCTCTATAACAAAATAGGAGGTGTAACGTGACAAAATCTGAACTGATTAGCGCAGTAGCTGAGAAAGCTGGGCTGAAAAAGGTTGAAGCTGAAAAAGCCGTTGCTGCTTTCATCACCACCGTAACCGGTGCCCTCAAAAAAGGTGACAAACTGAGCTTGGTCGGTTTTGGCACCTTCTCCACCGCCAAAAGAGCCGCCCGCAAGGGTCAGAATCCCCAGACCGGCAAGAAGATCAACATCCCGGCTGCTGTCGTGCCCAAGTTCAAGCCCGGCAAAACCCTCAAGGAAGCCGTCAACAGCAAGAAGTAATTCCGTACGCGTAGTACGCCGAAGACTACGGGGTTGTAGCTCAGTCGGTTAGAGTGCCAGCCTGTCACGCTGGAAGTCGCGGGTTCGAGCCCCGTCAACCCCGCCATAAAGATTAGGGCGAATAGCTCAGCTGGGAGAGCGCCAGCCTTACAAGCTGGATGTCACAGGTTCGATCCCTGTTTCGCCCACCAATTAAAAAGGACTTAAAGCTGATTGGCTTAAGTCCTTTTTTATTGTGTAACTTTTCGTCCCGCTACCATTTTTTATTGACAAAGAAACGGCGGATTGTTATAAGATGGGTTCCTGTTTTTGACCCTCCTTGTTTCATCCAATAGTCGTTTTATTGGGGTTGTAGCTCAGTCGGTTAGAGTGCCAGCCTGTCACGCTGGAAGTCGCGGGTTCGAGCCCCGTCAACCCCGCCATTTAAAAAGAGTATCCGTATCCGGGTACTCTTTTCTGTATGCAAGGGCCCAATCCCATGCACGAACCTCACTACTCGCTACCCATGGTCAAAGACGCTCCCCTCCCCTTTCACCTGCCGGATTGGATAACCTTGGCACCATTTGAATCGTATCTCGGGATGACCATTGACGAGGCTTCAGAAGGCAAAGCAGTGCTCTCCATGCCGTTCCGTGTGGCCCATTGCCAGGGTGCAGGACTCATGCACGGCGGCGCCATAACCTCGCTGGCAGATACGGCGCTCGCCATTGCCATCAAGACGCTGCTTCCCGAAGGGACTCAATTTGCAACTATCGAAATGACCATGTTCTTCAAAAGCCCGGTACGGTGGGGAACAATACGTGGAATTGCCGAGGTGACCGAGAAAAGTGAAAGGGATATTACCGGAACGGTGGCCATCGTGGACGAGGACGGTATTACGGCCGCCAGCTTCCAGGCCCGTTTTCGCGTCAAAAGACGTCACGACGCCTCTGCGCTCCGTAACTAGCCCAACGCGTCACCTCTTGAAAAACAATTCTTTCAGTTGGTCATGCTTGGCCGCTATTTAAAACTGACCCTCAGGCCCTTGGCCGTCGGATTGATCTTATAATTCGGGAACGGCGAACTACCGGCATCAAAAACAATACGGATATGGTCGGAGTAACGACCGATTCTCACCTGCTTGAGACCGAACCGGCGGACCGCGATGTCCTTCGTGTTCAATGGGCTCGTCGCACCGGACACGTCAATGACCAGGCGATTCGGCTGGGTCAGTTTCATCTGTTCAAAAACCTCCAAACGATCGTTTGCTTCGATGTCAACATACGATGTTCCTACCTTTATTGCCCTAATCACCGTGTGTTTGCGATGTGGAGCGCTGGCAGGCACCACCGGTTCCAGCTTCACGGAAGCGGTGGGAGCAGGTACGATCTTCGGCAGTGCGGTTGAGGGTGCCGGCACGTCTACGACATGTGCTGCCGGGTCGCTCATCGTGGTTGCGGTTGAAGGTTCATCCAGTCCTAATGGATCAGTTTCATTTTTTGTTATCGCCGCCGGTATCGCCGCAGCAGAAACGCCGTCAGAGGGCGATATCGGTGCCGAAACGGATCCCGCAAGAGGAACTGCCGGCTTTCCCAAACCGTCGATAGCCGGCTTGCCACCGACAAAGGTCACACTCAATTTCTTTCGATCAGCCGAAGCCGTGGCAGAAATATCCGCATCCGATACGAGATTGAATATCACCCGACTGACCACCATCCCTGCTATCTGGGCCTTATCCACACTAATACTGGAAACAACACCCTTGTTGACGACGATCAACGGCTCAACTTTCTCCGGGTCGGCATCGGCAATATCCACAACCGCCCGCGCCTGCCCCGGTACCTTGTAATAGGTGTAAGTCATGGGGATGTCGGCAAGTATCTCCACAATCAGATCGTTCCCCGCAACCACCGGCTTGACATCCAGAAGTTCAGCCGCAAAGACAGGAACCACGGGCAAGGCGATGATCATCATGAACAGGGTGATGACAAGCGTACGTTTCATGCTCCCCCCTCCTTCCGAAAATTAGTAACACCTTCCCTCGGCGCTACGGATATGATAGGGTGACTTTAGATTCAATACTTTTCAGAACCGTATCCATTCCCTATCACACTATGATGCATTCTCAGATGCCCGACACTCTATCGCCGGAAATAGGCTCCCCCCCCCGCAAACGCTGGATGGGTTACGCATTGGTAATCTCGCTCATGCTGCACTTGCTGGCGATTGTCTTTATCATCGCGGCCGGGAGTGCGACCCGGCGCGCACCGGTTATAAGCGGTATACTGGTCGAAAGCGTTCCACTTACTCCAATAATCAGCCCACCAAAACCGGCGAGCCCCTTGCTTGCTCCCGCGCCGCCTGAAACTGAATCCCCATCCGATGCTTCACCGGACGAAAATTCTTTACAGCCCTCTCCTGCCGCACAAGTGTCAACCCAGGAAAATAGTTCCGAGGGGATGAAAAAACTGATGGCCACCCCATTGGGGTTCGGCATGACCTATGGCTATGTCAGCAGCTTGGCGGAAGGCCGTTCGCTTCGGGAGGACATCCGCGGATATTATTTCGAACTGGTGGAGAAGATCAACCGTGAGTGGTGGAAACGGGCCGAAGGGCTGAAAGAACCAATCCGCCGGGATGGAATCATCGAATTGTACCTGGGGCTTGATGGCTCCATCGTCTCACAAAGGATATATCAGGGAACGGGATCGCGGGAAGCCGATCAGGTCCTCATGGATGCTATCAAAGCGGTGGCACCCTTCCCCCCCCTACCGGCCAACTTCGATCAGAAAACCTTCATTGCTCCTCTCAGGATAAAGGCCCCATCCTTCCTTTTCCGTTTCAAAAACTAGAAGGCAATTGATAAACATCACGGGGAAGACCGGAGGCCAGACGTCCGGAACGAAGCCGCTAAGACATAACAAACTGTTAGTCGCGATTGCGAGTACCGCGGAGGGTTCTCAGCAATAGCTTCCAGCAACCGAACCGTGTCCCGTCCGGTCACGGTTCGGTCACTTCAGTTCAAAGTCCTGCAATTCCTCATCGGAGAATTCAAGGGAACCGCCGGCATTCTTGAGGCGTTCATGGACGTCGCGAAACTCAGCATTCACCGAATCGATCTCCGCCATCAACTCGGCAACCCTCTCATTTTGTCCTTGGGCTTCCAAGACCAATGCCAGCTCGTACTTCACGAGGCAGGCATCCTCAACGCTCTGCTCCGGTTCCGCCAAGGCATTCAGGATTTTTTCTGCGGCATCCAGCTCGCCCCGTTCACGCAGACAGGCAGCTTGCAACACAAGGCACTCCACTCGGCGGGCCGGGTCACTGGCCGCTTGGCGAAACTCGTTGATGGCCTCGTCGTACAACCCCATCTCCCTGAAAGCAACCCCCAGGTCATAGTGAGACTGGGCATCGGAACTGTCGAGACTACAACCGAACTTGACGCTACGCGGAGAACTGGAGATCAGGTCCGCAACATCTTCGAACGTGTCAGGCCACCCATCGGAACTACCGTTCTCCTTCTCACCGGCCGGGGAGCCCTCAAACGGAAAATCGTCGATGTCAACCTCTATTTCGATTTCGCCGTAATCCGGAAACGTTTCAACAGCGTTTTCGGTGCCAACACCATCAGCGGCGTCCTCCTCCGCAACCGGTGATTCACCGTTCTCCGGCATGTAGACACCGGCATCCATGCCTGAAACGCCATCCGTCAATGCTGACAACGAGGGGGCCAGTCCGGCTCCCTCAAAGAGATCGCCCGTCCCAGCAGGAGATCTGTCTGGAGCCGGAAGGGCATCAGTTCCCGACGAAAGCTTTTTCAACGTCTGAATTTTGGACTCCAGTTGAGAGACCTCGTCCATCATGTCGACTGCTTCACAGGCCTTTTTGTACCCTTCGAGGATGCGCAGGTTTATTGGATCAAATTCGGCAAGGTTCCGGTATATGGCCACAAGCTCACCGGATGCACCGGAAGAGACAACATCCTGCTCGTACTGGTCGAGCAGGGCCAATGCCCCCTTGATGTCCTTCTGATCGGCATGGCACGCTATCAAGCCGGTCTTGGCCGAAACGTCATCCGGGAAATAGCGCAGAAAATGTTCATACACCGCCCTAAGCTGCTGGTGTTGCCCAAGATGGCGGTACGCCCGAATGATCAGCTCCCATATATTCTTATTCTTAGGGTCGTTTCGCAACAACGCCTGGAGTCCGCTAACCGCCTTGGCGGCATTCCCTTCTTCCAACTGCTTGGCCAACACTTCGATGACAAATCCTGTTTTTTCAGGAAAAAGTTGCTGAATGCGTGCATTCAGATGAGCAAAAGGTCCAGTTTCACCACGTTCCTGTAAGAGCAGGGCAAGTTGCCTGAATAATGCATAGGACTCATCCTTCTTGCCGGCATTGAAATACGCCTCGGCCAACTTGAGTTTGATGTTGGCATTCTGCTGGTCAACAGCCTGCATCTTTTCGAGTATCTTGAGCGATTCCGACCCGTTGGATTCCCGCTCGTAATAATCGTATGCCAACTTGTATTCGGCCAGGGCGTTGCCGACCAAGCCATGTTTTTCGTTCAGGCCGGCCAATGTCAGGGTAATGGCAATATCACCGGGGAAGAGCTTTTGCACCTGTTTATACACAGCGATTGCCTTCAGGTAGAAACCACTTGAGGCGTAATGTTTTCCGATGGCCTCATACTCGGTTCGAGCACCATCGGACTGCCCGGCCTTGACCAGAAGTTCGGCCAGCTTCTGGCGCAGGTTGATGGCGGAAGGCTCAAGAGACAGCACTTGTACATAGATCTTGACGGCTTTGTCCAACTGGCCGCGCTGGATGTGCTTTTGGGCTTCTTCTATCAGTTTGTCCTTTTTGGAGCTCACCGTATAAAATTCCTTTCGGCTCATCCGACCTGAATGAGACGGAAATCATTTGTAAACATGCGCAAATAGTTAATCAAACGACCATGACATGTCAAGCATATTAAAGTCGTGACGCCAGCCTTCTGTTCGCTCCTTTTTGCCGCGTTGTCCCGGTCAATAACATTTTGACATGACCTGAGAAATACAGTAGGCTAAAATACTTTATACATAGTGATTGTAATGGTGGTCAGCCGCCGTTTTCATCTGAATATTCGAGAATATTCAGGAGACAGAACATGTCGTTATTACCGAAAGCAAACCCGCTCTATGAAAAGATACCCGCTCACAAGCTCGTCCCCCCCGAGGTGCTGAACAAGTTGGCCAAAGGTGGATTTTCCGGCTATCTCAGTTATGGCGATGCTGATTTCGAGGCCAATTGCATCTTTATTAAAGGGGTCTTGATCTCTATCAGCGCCTGTGAAAAAGGACGAGAGAAAACCGGCGTGGAAGCCTTCTCACTGTTGTTCGACAAAGTCCTCTCTTCCAACGGTGAAATCAACATCTATCGTATGACGGCCGACTTGGCCGTGTGCGCCCATGCGTTGATCCTCGGTACCAAACAGTTGAGCAGTAGCGAGGTCCGCCGTACCGATATCAAGGAAACCCTCGCCCAACTCAGAAACCAGGGGCTGAATGGCGTCATCCGTTTTTATACCCCTGACCGCTCCGCCATAATCTTCTATAAGGACGGCCAGCCGATAGGCTATTACCACGACAACGCCAAAACCATCGAGGTGTCTCCCGAAGAGTCCCGCAAGATAGCAGTACTCCCCGGAGCGCTTATGGAGGTCCGTTCCACCAAGCCGATGGAAGAACTGATGCGCTGCAGCCTTCTACACTTGGTCAATCTCGATAAACTCTGGGAAGCGGCACAGGCCCGGCAAACGATCCCACGCCCCAAGGAAGTACCTGATCCACAAAAGATTGCCACGACCTTATTGGATGATGGAAAGTTACAGGGACTAGTAGAAGACCTCATGGAAATTGCCGCGGCATACCTCTCCAAAGAGGGGCGCATTACAGTTGAAAAATGCCTCCAAAAGGCCGGCGGCGCCAGAATCCTTTACGATGACGAAAAAGCCGTGACATTCATCAAACAGTTTGAAAACGAAGCGAGAAGCATCGACGGCAATGCCCGTATCGAAGAGATGATCGAACTGATGAGATCGGAAATAGCGGGGCGGCTGGCAGTATAACCAGTGGAGCGCGTGCTGACGGGAGCAGATAGTGCACTTCCAGCAATTACTCAAGGACTACCTCCAACTCCATGGTTATTGGGTTCTGTTTGTCGGCACCTTTCTCGAAGGAGAGGCAATCCTGATCATGGCGGGCTTCCTGGCTTTCCAGGGGTATCTGAACGTGACAGGCGTGATTTTCACCTCATGGGCCGGTTCCTTCCTCGGTGATCAGTGCTACTTCTACCTCGGCCGCTTCAAGGGTAAAAGCCTGCTGCGGCGCTTTCACTCAATTGCCCGCAAATTCCGCGAAGCGCTTCACCTGATCGAAAAATACGGATCGTTCGTAGCATTCATCTCTCGCTACACCTACGGATTCCGCATTGTGCTTCCCATCATTCTTGGCATTACGAGCCTGGCACCCCGGAAATTCTTCTGGATCAATCTGCTGAGCGCCCTTTCCTGGGCGGTCGTATTCTCGTTGGCCGGCTACCTGTTCGGCAAAAGCGCTGCCCTGGTACTGGATGATGTGGGTAAATACGAACAGTATCTGATGCTGATACTGGTGGGATTCATCATGATGGCTTGGTGTTTCCACGCCTATCACGCCTTTAAACTGAAAGGGCCGGCCCGGCAAAGACTTGCCAGGATGCGTGCCCTGCGAAACGCAAGGAAGACCAACCCATGAAATCCATCTTGGACAACATCGCCATCGTATTGGTGGAACCGCAGTCTCCCGGCAACATCGGCATGGTGTGCCGCGCCATGAAGAATATGGGACTCTCCCGACTACGGCTGGTCAAAGGGTGCGACCGGTTCCACCCCGAGTCCCTCAAATTCGCCGTTGCGGCCAAAAACCTGCTGGAGCAGGCGGAGCAGTTCCCCGATCTGGCCTCCGCCTTGGCAGACTGTGCCCTGACCATCGGCACTACCCGCCGTCACGGAAAATACCGTCAGGAGATCCTCTCGCCGGTTGAGGTCGCCGCCAATCTCAGGGAACAGGCAGGCCCCGGTTGCAGGGCGGCAGTCGTCTTCGGGCGGGAGGACAGCGGGTTGACCACCGAAGAGCTGTCGCTCTGCCGCTGGCATGCCACCATCCCTTCGGCAGATGAATACGGCTCCCTCAATCTGGCCCAGGCAGTCCTGGTATTCTGTTACGAGTTGGGCAAGGCGGGTACCCCCCCCGGCGGCGGCAGGAACACTCCGTTGGCGACATCGGAGGAGATGGAACCGTTTTTTAGCCAGTTGAGTTCATGTCTGCTGAAGATCGGCTTTCTCAACGAGCAAAACCCGGAGCATATCATGCGCTCGATACGGCGGATATTTTTCCGGGCTGAGCTGGACAGCCGCGAAGTTTCCATTCTGCGGGGCGCAATCTCTCAGATCGACTGGGCCAGCAGCGATTTTGACGGAAGGAAGCGGCCGTGAACCCGACGCATCTCGGACTGATTGCCGGCTTGCTGACCAGCATAGCAGCCATTCCCCAGGTCGCAAAGACCCTGCGTACCCGTCATGCACGGGACATCTCCGTCTGGCAACCGCTGCTGCTCTCCATAGGTGTTGCTCTCTGGATGATATACGGTATGCTTATCCACAATCTGCCGTTGATTTTGGCCAATATCGTACCGCTTGTATGCAACGCCCTGCTTACCGGGCTGAAACTTTACTATCGGAACGACACGGCGTGAGTGGCCCTAAATTTTAACCCGTACCAATGGAGGAACAATCATGAAAAGAATCATCGCGAAACTACCCATTTTACTACTGCTGGCCTCGCTGTCTGGCTGTGGCTACAACACCATGCAGGCTAATGAAGAGGCGGTCGTCGCCGCCTGGGGCAACGTGGAATCATCCTATCAGCGTCGGGCCGACCTGATTCCCAACCTGGTGGAGGTGGTAAAAGGATATGCCAAGCATGAGGCCGATACGCTCAAAGCGGTCACTGAGGCCCGCGCCAAGGTCGGCTCCATGCAGGTCAGCAAGGATGTCCTCAACAATCCCGAGAGCCTAAACAGGTTTCAGCAGGCCCAGGGTGAACTCTCCGGTGCCCTTTCTCGTCTGATGGTTGTGGTGGAGAAATACCCGGATTTGAAGGCCAACCAGAATTTCATGGACTTGCAGAAGCAACTCGAAGGGACCGAGAATCGTATCAACGTGGCCCGTGAGCGCTACAACGCGAGCGTGCAGGTATTCAACACCAGCATCCGTACCTTTCCCAATTCGCTCACAAATTCACTGCTGTTGCACTTAAACCGCAAAGAGGCGTTCAAGGCAGAAGAAGGGGCGAAAACAGCACCCAAGATCAAGTTCTGACACGAGCGGCAGCGGGGGCGTTACCATGAAGTTACCAAACATCTTCATACTGGCGTTTCTGGTCCTTCTGCCGCTTCCGTTGCAGGCCCTCGACGTGCCGCAGCTCCACGGACGGGTGAACGACTATGCCCGGATGTTGTCGCCCGAAGCCGCGCAGCAACTGGAACAAAAACTGGCCTCCTTCGAGCATGACTCATCCACCCAGATAGCCGTGCTAACCGTTCCCTCGCTTCAAGGGGACGATATTGACCAATTCTCCATCCATGTGGCTGAGCAGTGGAAGCTCGGGCAGAAAGGTAAGGACAACGGCGTGCTGCTGGTCCTGGCCCAGGCCGAACGCAAGGTGCGCATAGAGGTCGGCATGGGGCTCCAGGGGGTGCTGCCGGACATAACCGCCAGCCATATCATCCGAGACGTCATGCGCCCCTACCTCAAATCCGATAACTTTGACCAGGGCGTCACCGCCGGAGTCGACGCCATCATCTCCGCCACCAAGGGAGAATTCCAGGCCGCTCCACAAGAGAGGCACAAACAGGCACATAAAAAGGGGGCGTCTCCGCTTCCGGTCCTCCTCCTGTTGATTGCTGTTGTCGTGGTTCTGCTCGGCGCGTTTTCCCGCTACCTGAGTGGCCTGGCCGGGGCTATCGGGCTGCCCTTGGCCGCGTTTCTGACTTTTCCCGGCCTAAGCCTCACCATGTTGTTGCTATTAGCCGGCGCCGGACTGGTGGGAGGTTTTCTGCTCAGCCTGCTGTTTTCCGGCATGTTCGGAGGAGGTGGGGGAGGTGGCGGTTTTTATGGAGGCGGCTGGGGCGGAGGCGGTTTTTATGGCGGTGGTGGCGGCTCATCCGGCGGCGATGGCTTTTCCGGCGGGGGTGGCGGTTTCGATGGCGGCGGATCGTCTGACGATTACTGATCCAATCCGGTCATTGCCACTACTTCATCAATATCTTCAGAGCCTGTTTGAGCAACTCCTCAACCGTGGCGCCGCCTGCAGCGTCAAGCCCCCCCAGGGCCTTGCGCACCTGCGGTTCCTTGTACCCTAGGTTGAGCAGTGCCGATACGACATCATCCATGACGTCCTCCGCCGGTATCTCCCGCGCCTCAAAGGCTGGGGCGGAAGCGAGATCCAGTTTGCCGGCCTTGTCCTTCAACTCCAGGGCCAGACGTTCAGCAGTTTTCTTGCCGATGCCCGGAATCGCGGAGAGCTTGTGGACATCCCCTTGGACAAGGGCCTGGGCAAGTGGGCCGGGCTGGATGTTGGAGAGGATGTCGCGAGCCATCTTGGGACCGATGCCCGAAACCGAGATCAGCAGTTGGAAAAAGGATTTTTCCAGGCGGGTGCGAAAACCGTACAACTGGATGGCGTCCTCTCGCACGCTGGTATGGATATGGAGCGAGGCGGCGCCCCCCTCTTCGGGCAGTTCGTAGTAGGTGGAAAAGGGGATCAATACCCGGTATCCGACCCCGTGCACGTCAAGGATGATGTGATCGGGTGATTTGTAGGCAACAACTCCGGTCAGCAGCGCGATCATAGCTTCATGTCCCTCCAGGAGTTGGGTTTCCGTGATAACGGTTTAGCGCTCCCTGTCACCTGTTTCAAGGCAGAGGAGTTGATATGACAGACCGCCACCGCCAAGGCATCGGAAGCGTCGGCCTGGGCGATTTCGGGCAACCCCAGAAGGGCCTTGAGCATCTTCTGCACCTGCCCTTTTTCGGCTCTTCCCTGTCCCACCACGGCCTGTTTAACCTGTAGCGCCGTATATTCGGCCACCGGTAGGCAAGCATGCACCGCAGCCACGATGGCTGCGCCCCGTGCCTGGCCCAACTTTAGGGCGCTCTGCACATTGGTCGAAAAAAAGATATTTTCCACCGCCACCTCCTCGGGCCGATATTCGGCGATAACGGAACATAGGCCGTCGAAGATTTTCTTCAGGCGGCCGGGGAAATCAGCGGCGCTGTCGGTGAAGATAGCGCCGTTATCGACGTGAACGAGACGATTGCCCTGCTGCTCCACAATACCGTAACCGGTGATACGTGAACCGGGGTCGATGCCAAGCACTCTCATGACCGCACCGCTTCAAACCAATTCAACATCAATAATGAAATCAAGACGACGAGGCGTGCGGCGACAAAGGCGTACAGGCGACGCGGTGAGGGTCCGGAGACGAGCCAGCGCAGATAGTGCCTTGACTTGGAATTGGTATCAGGCATTCAGCAACCCGGCGATCCACACGGCATAAAATACGACAAGGACGCCCCCCCACACCATGGCGGGCCGCCTTTCGAAACGTCCCCGTTCGGGGAACGATTTAAAAAGAAAAAGCAGGGTCGCCGACAGCCATCCGGCAAACCCGACGATGGTAACAATAGACCACACTTCGTTCATTATGGCATTATCCTTTCCCGATCAGGCGTCTGAAGAGCGTCCCAAAGCGGAGTTTCCATACCATCGTGACCGCCTCCCTGACGATCTTGCCGGACATCTTTGAGGTGCCGGCATGCCGGTCGATAAAGATGATCGGTACCTCAACGATCCTGAAACCCTTTTCCATGCAATGATAGTTCATTTCAATCTGAAACGAGTAACCGTCCGATTTGACACTATCCAGGTCAAAGGCCTCGATCACGGAACGGCGAAAACATTTGAACCCGCTCGTGCAGTCTTTAACCCGCAGGCCGGTCACCAGACGGGTATAGACGCTGGCGAAGTAACTGAGCATCAGGCGGCGAATGGGCCAGTTGACGACGCTGACACCATTGAGATAGCGCGACCCGACGACCAGATCGGCGTTTTGTATGGCTTCGAGAAAAACCGGAAGCACTGTCGGAGAATGGGAAAAATCAGCGTCCATCTCAATCAGGTAATCGGCTCCCCTGGCAAGGGCGGCTTTGAAGCCGGCACGATAGGCTGAGCCCAGGCCGAGTTTGCCGGAGCGATGGATTACACTGATCCGTTCGCTTTCAGCGGCCAGTTCGTCGGCCAGCTTTCCGGTTCCGTCAGGCGAGTTGTCATCTACAAACAATATTTGCAAGTCGGGGTGCTGGGCGAGGATTTCTCTGGAAAGGCGGACAATATTGTCGCGTTCGTTGTAGGTAGGGATGACGACGATAGCTTTCAAGCTCCGAATTCTCCAGGTCCATGAGATGAGTGTCGCCAGCGCGCTTCGTAGCGAATGAATGTACGGCATGACCGGCGTAAAAGTCAAGGTAGATCACCACGACGGCAACCAGGGGCAAAAGAGCCCTCTTCGCCGGTTTTCCTCATACGTTTCCCGGCAATCATCAGATCAACAGAATATTCCAGCAAGTCCCGCGCCACACTGGGGGCAAACCTTCCCCACAAGCCTGTTATCAAATATTTGGAATCCTCCACGACTGATAACCATGGCACCGCATGCCGGACAATCCGTGTTTTCGCGGCCTCCCACCTGGTTTCCCACGTAGAGAAAGTGTAGCCCGGCCCGCCGCCCAGCTTCGACGGCCCGCGTCAGGCTTGCCGATGGCGTTGGTTCCCGATCCGTCATCCGGTACTGCGGGAAGAAACGCGAGATATGCCACGGCACATCACACCCCAACTCGTCGGCAATAAAGCGGGCAATTCCGTTCAGTTGATCATCGGAGTCGTTCTCACCTGGGATTACCAGGGTCGTGATCTCTATCCAGATCCCGCGCCGGTGGTAATCGCGAATGCACTCCAACACTTCCCCCAGTTGTGCCCCGACAACCCGTTGGTAAAAGTCGTCGGAAAAACCTTTCAGGTCGATATTCGCCGCATCCAGAAAGGGGGCAACGGCGTCCAGAGCCCGGGGAGTGATGTAGCCGTTGGTAACAAAGATATTCTTCAGGCCGGCTGCCGAAGCCAAACGGGCGCAATCAAGTGCGTACTCGCAGAAGATGGTCGGCTCGGTATAAGTGTATGAAATGGAGCGGCAACCGCTCTCGAGAGCCCGTTCGACGATCTGTTGAGGTGTTGTGGGATGACCGGGGATCTCCGCGGCAGCCCTCGGTTCATACTGGGCAATGGTATGATTCTGACAATGGCGGCAGCGGAAGTTGCACCCCACCGTGGCGATGGAGTAACTCTCCGTACCTGGCAACACGTGGAAAAGCGGCTTCTTCTCGACAGGATCGACATGTTCGGCCACGATCCTGCCGTACACCAGCGACATGAGTTGGCCGGTCCGGTTTTCCCTGACACGGCAGATGCCGCGCATCCCAGGAGCAATCCGGCAACGGTGGCGGCACAGTTCGCATCTGACCACGTCGTGGGGCAGCTTTTCGTAGAACAAAGCCTCGCGCATGACACACCTCCCATGCAGGACCCGAAAAGTCCTCCCGTTAGGAAGACCGCCGGGCGGAAGCGGTTATCAACCTGACCTGGCGTTCATGAAACCAATAATAGTAAGCCCAGTTCATCAGCACCAGCAGACGGTTGCGGAATCCGATCAGGTAGTATAAATGCAATATCAGCCAGACCAACCAGGCCGGGTAGCCCGAAAAATGCAAGCCGTGGGTGGTAGCCACCGCCGAATTCCTGCCGATGGTAGCCATGGTTCCCTTGTCCCGATACCGGAAAGCCGGCAACTTTCCGCCTTGCTCGCGGGCAAGGATGGCCCGCGCGACATACCGGCCCTCTTGGCTGGCCACCGGCGCCAACATGGGCAGTGGAGCACCGTCCTGTTCCCGGCAGGCCATGTCGCCGATGACGAAAACCTCCCGAAGACCTTCAATGCTCAAATCCGGGGCCACCACAACCCTTCCCGAGCCTGCCTGGGCGACTCCAAGTTTTCCCGCCAGCTCGACGGCTGCCACGCCTGCCGACCAGAACAGGGTATGGGTGGGGATGGTCTCCCCACCGTCGAGATAGACATGCTCGGCATCCGCACCGCTTACCCGGGCTTCCAGCATAACTTCGACCCCCATGGAACGCAGCCTGTCGAGTGCGTACCCCTGAAGCCGGGGCGGCATGGCGGACAAGAGGGACGAGGCCGCTTCCAACAGGATAATGCGGGTCTCCTCCGGCCGCACCTCGGGATAATCCCGCGAGAGCACATGGGCAACCAGTTCGCGCAGGGCACCGGCGAACTCAACACCGGTCGGCCCGCCCCCAACGATGACAAAGGTCAAAAGTGCCCTGCGCCTCTCCTGATCGCGTTCCCGTGTGGCCTCTTCAAAGGCGAGCAGCACATGATTACGCAGGTCCTCGGCTTGGTCGAGACGTTTGAGGTCGAAGGCGTGACGTTCTATATCGTCCCTGCCGAAAAAGTTGGTGCGGCTCCCGGCGGCCAGGATCAGGTAGTCATAGGAGATGTCTCCATCCTCGAGCAGAAGCCTTTTAGCTTTAAAATCAACGCCCGTCACCTCACCAAGCCTGAAAAGGGTGTTTCTCCAGCGCCGGGCCAGAGCGCGGATCGGGTAGGCAATCGACTCCTGCTCCAGCCCGGCCGTTGCCACCTGATAGAGGAGCGGCTGAAAAAGATGGTAGTTATGGCGATCCACCATCACAACCTCCAACCCACTTCCCGCAAGGGCCTTGGCGGCACTCAAACCGCCGAATCCCATACCTGCAATCACGACCCGCTTCATAGTACTCCTATCCCCCACGTCATGAAATATGCATTGAGGCCTTGCCAAAGACCAGCCATGGTTTTGTTGCGAACACATTCAAAATTTGTCATCATTTTTTTTATGTTATATAATTTCGAAACAAACAAGCTAAAGAATCCAGGTTGTTTTTCGGTGCCGGCGGAGGCCCCTCTATGGCAGTTGACAAACACGCGGTTTTAGAACGAATAGATAATGATCAGGAACTTTTTGAGGAAATATGTACCATCTTCAGGAATGATGGACCGGAACTCGTCCGTAAACTTCGGGACGCTGTTGATGCCGGTCAGATTGTCGTGGCAATCCGCCATGCCCACTCCCTCAAATCGTCATCAGCAAATATCGGTGCAAGCGAGCTAAGCGAACTCGCCCGCCAGGCGGAACTGGCGGGAAATCAAGGAGATACAGGTATTATCCGTGCGCTTCTCCCCACAATAGCTGCCAAACTGCATGAGGTAATCGCTGAGCTTTCCTAAGTTGCTTGCCGAAACTCCTATACTGTCAATGCACACTTTCTTCTCTTTTTTGTAACACGCGCTATTTTTTTTGCAAATGAGTTGGTATGCTGCGCTTCATCTCTTTTTGATCATGGAGCCCCTCCATGCGCTGTAACCATACCCTCACGGCCATTTTATCCGCCTCGCCCGCCAGAGGTCGGGCAGTCTACGCCGGCAGCTTCTTTTTACTGTTACTCATCGGATGGCTCGACTACGTCACCGGTTACGAGTTTGGCTTTTTCATCTTCTACTTCATCCCGGTTTCCGTTTCAGCCTGGTTCGCCGGCAAACGCCCCGGCCTCCTCATGGCCGTTGCCTCGGCCATATGCTGGTATATCTCGGACCAGTATACCAACCATCCCTACTCCCATGCCTATTTCATTTATTGGGAAATGTTCATGCGTCTGATTTCATTCCTTACCACGGCGCTGACCATCAGCAAAATCAGGCAGATGCTGATCAATGAAGTGCTCCTCAATCACAAGTTGGAAGAGGCACTCCACGAGCTTGGCAAACTACGGGAAACCGTTCGGGAAAAAAATCGTCCTGCCCCGTCCGGGCAGAAGGGAGCGCCGGGCGGCGCAGAAGAGGACTGAGGGATGCTAGGGCTCGGCGATGTAACGGTTCTTCCCGGTTTTTTTGGCCTGGCGTAATGCATGGTCGGCTTTACTGATACACTCGAATAGTGCCTGCCCCGGATTGTACTCGCTGAGTCCGATACTGATGGTGGTACGGATACCCGGCTTATGAGCCTTGAATTCGGTCATTGCAACCGATTCGTGAATCTTTTGAGCCACCGCCAAGGCGCCTTCAATCGTCGTTTCGGGAAGGAGGATGAGAAACTCTTCGCCCCCCCAACGGGCGCAGACGTCCTCCTGGCGGACGCACCCCCTGAAAACGCGTGATATCTCCACAAGAACGTCGTCACCTGCATTGTAGCCATAGGCCTCATTGATCATCTCAAAACCGTCGATGTCGGCCAGGATAATAGAAAATGTGCGATTATGACGCTGTGCTCGACTGTACTCCTGCTCAATTTTTTCTTTGATGTGGCAACGATTTGCCAAGCCGGTCATGGTGTCTACCCTGGTGGCCAGGTCAAGTGAGCGGTTTAGCTCCACAAGCTGCGTGGAGATCGATTCATTCTCGCGAGTCAGGCTCTCCGTCCGATGGGCGAGTTTTTTATAGTTCTCCAGCAACAACTTGAACTTCGGGTACAGAGGGTTGCCGTCGGCGATGATGTGTTCAAACTGACTGATGTCGTCAGACAATGCCGATCCCGGCGTTTTTCCGTCTAAGGCCATGGTCCGCCCTCCACAGGTAAATACTGCACAGATCGCCGCCGGGACTTCTCGGCAGGGGTTATAATTTTTGTAGTTTATCCGATTATATAGCTTTTGTCACGTATCATCGCAGACAGAATATGCACAGCCAGCCAGTCCCCGATCATTCGGCAGGTGCGTCTGAAAACTTGCGCCGGATGAGGAAATAACGTAATAACTAACTCAGGTTAAACGAGTCATACGACATGCCTGCGAGCCCGCGAAGGATTAACTGATGCTGGAGAACTGCATGAAAGCGAATGCTCTCATAGTATCTATTCTTGCAATCCTATTTTTCAACACATCAGCCAGCGCCCTCGAAGAATATGCGCTGAAGACCGGAAAGGAATGTGGTTACTGCCACCTGAGCAGGAACGGAGGCGGCGAGCTAACTCCGGAAGGCAAGCGTTTTGAGGTGCACCATACATTTTCGGACGCTACCCCAAAGGCCGCCGAAGCAGTTCCCGGCCACATTGCCCCTGGCGCCTTCTCCCGCATCATGCGACTGGCAAGCGGCTACATCCATCTGCTGATGGCCATGCTCTGGTTCGGTACGATCCTCTACGTTCATCTGGTGCTCAAGCCTGCCTACGCCTCACAAGGGTTACCCCGCGGCGAGGTGAGGGTCGGGCTGGCCTCAATGGCTGCCCTTGCCCTGACCGGTGCAATTCTGGCCCACTACCGGATTACCTCCAGCGAGGTACTCTTCCAGACCCGTTTCGGTATCCTGCTGCTGGTCAAGGTCGGTCTGTTCACCATAATGGTTATCTCCGCCCTGGTGGCGGTGTTCGTGATCGGTCCCCGTTTGCGGACGAAAGCGTCGCCCTCCCCTCCCCTCGCCCCACCCGGCGCATCGACTTTCACGGCCGAGGAATTGGCTTTTTTCGACGGCTCCGCAGGGAAGCCGGCCTACTTCGCCCATAACGGTACAGTGTACGACGCCAGCGCCAGTGTGCTCTGGAGAGACGGCAAGCACATCGGACGCCACCCCGCCGGCCAGGACCTGACCGCTTTTCTCGCTCAGGCCCCCCATGGCGAGGATCGGGTGTTGCGCCTCCCACGCGTCGGGACCATTGCCCGCGTACCGAGCGCGGTGAAGCGACCGCGCCACGAACGCATCTTCTTCTTCATGGCATACCTAAACCTTACCATGGTATTTTTGATCTCCCTGATCGTTGCTCTCTGGCGTTGGTGGTGAGGTGAGCCATGACGGAAGCCGGTAATATATTCTGCAGCGTCCCCTCAGACCTTCCGACTGAGCTGTTCGAACCCCTGGCCCAAAAGGGAGCCGTCCGCATCGAGCGGATCCTGTCCCACGGCCAAGCCACACCTGATGGGGAGTGGTATGATCAGGACCAGGACGAATGGGTGCTTCTGCTGGCGGGTAGCGCCGGTCTGCTTTTCGAAGGAGAGCCGGAACCGCGGCACCTGACGGCGGGCGATTATCTCATGGTCCCCGCCCACTGGCGCCATCGGGTGGTCTGGACGTCTCCGAACGAAACAACGATCTGGCTGGCGGTGCATATTGGTTGACGACGACAGATATATTGATGCTATCTCAGTATGCTCCCACTGGGTTTTCGACCTTGATGGCACTCTGACCGTGGCGGTTCACGACTTCGCCGCCATCCGGCAGGAGTTATCCATTCCGGACGGTTGCGATATCCTCGGCCACTTGGCCTCCCTGCCGGAACACCGGGCGAGGCCCCTGCATGCACGTTTGCAGGAGATCGAGCTGGAACTGGCCCACATCACTGAGGCCGCTCCGGGGGCGCGGGAGTTGCTGGACCGCCTCTACAGCTCCGGTGCCGCTTTGGGCGTACTGACCCGCAATACCCGTGATAACGCCCTGCGCACCTTGGAGATAATCGGCCTGGGCGGTTACTTTGCGACGACCGATGTTTTGGGGCGGGATGAAGCACTCCCCAAACCCGACCCGGAAGGCATCCGTCGTCTGATGACACTCTGGGGTGCGGAAGCGGCGACAACCGTTATGGTCGGTGATTATCTTTACGATCTGCAAGCCGGCCGCCTGGCCGGGGCGCTGACCGTGCATGTGGACGTCTCCCGTTGTTTTCGTTGGCCGGAACTGGCCGACATACGCGTCGGAACCCTTGAAGAGTTGGTACAATGGGTTGGCAGGTAAGGTCGTACAACCATTCATTCCTATCTTGAAGCGAAAGGATTATGACAATGATGGGCTGGTCTCTGTCCCGCAAGGCGATCCTGCGGGAATCCCTGAATACCGCGCTGATTATTTTGGGGGTATTGTCGGCCGGCATGGGACTTAAAGGCTTCCTGCTCTCCAGTAATTTCATCGACGGCGGCGTGACCGGTATCTCCATGCTTCTTTCCCATGTACTGGGCATCCCTCTGGCAATCCTGATCCTGCTCATAAATCTTCCCTTTATTGCGCTCGCCTATCGCCAGATTGGCATCGTCTTCGCGATAAAGAGCATCGTGACAATCGCCGGCCTGTCCCTTTGCCTGACATTCGTCCATTACCCGGACGTCACGCCGGACAAGCTCCTGACAGCGGTATTCGGCGGATTCTTCATCGGTGCCGGCATCGGCCTCGCCATCCGGGGCGGAGCGGTTCTGGACGGCACAGAAATAGCGGCGCTCTTGATCAGCAAGAAAAGCCACATGGTGAAGGTCGGCGACGTCATTCTGGTCCTGAATATCTTCATCTTCGCCGCTGCCGCCTATTTCCTCAGCATCGAATCGGCCCTGTATTCGGTCCTCACCTATCTGGCAGCATCAAAAACCGTCGACTTCCTGATCCACGGCATCGAGGAATACACAGCAGTGATCATCGTCTCGGAGAAGAGCGACGAGATCAGGGAATCAATCGTTCGCGTCTTGAATCGCGGGGTAACGGTATACAGAGGCCGGGGAGGGAAAACCGGCAAGGAAATGCACATCCTCTACTGTGTCGTCACCCGCCTGGAGATCGCCAGCGTCACGAATTCCGCCATGGAAATAGATGAATCGGCTTTCATCCTGATCCACCCCCTGGCGGATGTTGTCGGCGGCATCATCAAAAAACCGGCTTTGCATTAAGCGAAACGACGAACGGCTGCAACCTCGCGCACCTCAAGTACATTGAATGAAAGAGAATCCTGTGAAACCCCACATCCACGTAGCCTGCGCCATCATCGAATATAACGGCAGGGTTCTGGCCGCCCAGCGTAGCGAAATCATGAATATGCCCCTCAAATGGGAATTCCCCGGCGGAAAACTGGAATCGGGCGAAACACCCGAGGCTTGCCTTGTCCGCGAGATACGGGAGGAGTTGGACATCGGCATCAACCTGGGCCAGGCACTCCCAATCATAACCTATTCCTATGAATCCTTCACGGTCACCCTATATCCTTTTGTCTGCACGCCGGCCGGCGGCGTTATGGTCCTGCACGAGCATCGGACCGTAACCTGGATGGAGCCGGAACAGTTGTCAATCCTGGACTGGGCCGAGGCTGATCTGCCGATCATAGCCGGATATCTGGCAACCCGAACCATTGAGGCTGGTGAGAGGCCGCATCCGTGACCCCTCACAAAAAGCCCACAATGGGACAGGTCTACTTCATCCTGATCCTGACCACCTTCTTCTGGGGGGGTAGCTTTCTTTTCACCAAGATCGGACTGCGCGAGATCCCGCCCCAACTGTTTGTGCTAATGCGCTTCAGCCTGGCAACCCTGATCATGGCGATCATCTCCGGCTCACGGCTCAAAAATTTCAACCGGCAGATACTGTGGCGCGGCGCAACCGTCGGCGTCACCTTGGGACTGACCAACATCAGCTTTGTCTTCGGCGTCCAGGGAACCAGTATCTCGCGGGCCGCAATCCTCAATAACCTGTTTGTTCTATTTATTCCCCTGATAGTTAAAATAGTTTGGAGCGATCAGATCGGCCGTATCAACCTGGCCGGCATCATCATGGCCTCGGTCGGCATCTGGCTTTTGGCCATAGGCGGCAGTGAGGGTTTCAACCAAGGCGACCTGATTTCCACTTTCTGCGCCCTCATGATCGCTTGCCAGATCGTAACGGTATCCAAAGTGCTGAAGGACGACAATGTCTACCTGATCTCGCTGGTGCAATTCGCCACTGCGGCCCTGATGGCAGGGTGCATCGTTCTGCTGTTCCCGCTGCCCCACATCACCTTGTCCCGCTCCGCGTTTATGTCAGTGACCTACTGCGCGCTGTTTCCCACCGTGTTCTGCTTCACCCTCCAAAATGCCTACCAACGTTATGTCACCGCCACCCGAGCCGGCTTGATCTACACCCTCGACCCGGTCTGGAGCCTGATTGCAGGCTTCTTTGTCCTGGGCGAGCGTCTCTCTGCCCGCGAATGGATGGGCTGCGGATTCATCTTCATGGCTGTTGTCATTCCTCTGGGCGTGCGTTATCTTATTGAGCAAAGAATGGTGAGGAGATACGTGGGAGCGGCGGACGAGGGAGGGGAAACGTGACGACAACGTGGCAACGAGCAGGCAAGAGTGCAGGCAAGCTCTGGACAAAATGCCCTAAACAAGCCATGATAAAGAATAAAGGAAGTCGTACATGTCAGTTTGGTCGACACGAAAGACGAAAGGAATTTCACCATGAATCAGTTTGATATCAATTATCCCCAAACCCAGGAAAAGACCATAATCGCCCAGAATAGCCTGATCCGTCAAGTCTACGCCTGGATGGGTGCCGGCCTCATGATCACCGCCCTGTTGGCCCTGGCGACAGTCTCCTCCCCGGAGATGCTTAAGGCCATCGTCGGCAACCGTCTGCTCTTCTACGGCCTGATGATTGGCGAACTCGGCCTGGTGTTTGTCCTCTCCGGCGCCATCGCACGGCTAAGCGCCACAACGGCGACACTCCTGTTTCTTGGCTATTCGGCGCTCAATGGCATCACCCTCTCGGTCATCTTCCTGGTCTATACCGCCGACTCCATCGCCTCCACCTTCGTGATATCAGCCGGGATGTTCGGCGTCATGAGCGTCTATGGTTACATGACCAATCGCGATCTGACCTCGTGGGGCAGTTTCCTGTTCATGGGACTGATCGGGGTGGTGATTGCTTCGCTGGTCAACATCTTCCTCCACAGCAATGCAGTTTCGTGGGTCGTCTCCGGTATCGGAGTGCTCGTCTTCACCGGCTTGACGGCATATGACACCTGGAAGATCAGAGCCTTGGCGGCGAGCGGTGCTGGAGGGCGGAAACCGGCCATCATGGGCGCACTGACCTTGTACCTGGACTTCATCAATCTGTTCCTGATGCTCCTCAGGTTTGTCGGCAGGCGGCGCTAACCCCGCGGTATCCCATGGACAAAGTCGTCATCGCCATTTCGTCCTGATCCTTGCGGTGCCGGCGCTCCCGCGTGATGTACGAGACGACCTTTTCCAATGACTCCATATCGGATCTGGATGGCCTGCCAAGCATGGACTTTTTGAGGATATCCGTTGTCTCCAGACATGACGATCAGTCCAGAGGATGGCTGTAGCAAGTGCGAGAGGGGAAAATAGGCAAAGGGGATGACTCGACTCAGCTTCCATTCCATCACGAGAGGGGTAGATTGCTGGTCGGTATCAACGACGGGGAGCTAATCAGTCGCGCAGGATGCTAGCGCCCTCTCGTCCCGGATGCCGCGCTCTTGGTCTGGGCATCTTTGCCGTTTCCGGCTTGCGCTCCGGCCTCTGCGGCCTTTGCCATGGCTTCGCGCGAAATGGTTACAGAATCGCTTTTGGTCTTTTGCGTGTTCTTCTGGGCCATGGTACCAACGACAGCCGCCGTGGTTCCGTCATTCGCCTGGGCCAGTGGATTGAGATTCGCCGGGGTACCTACAACGACGACGGGTGAAAGTTGAGCCAGTGACATTGTCTCCTCCATGAGGTGGATATGGTTATCTTATCGGCAAAATAATGTATTTCATTAACCGTCATCTTCCGCCCAGTCGCCAAAACCTTGTCCCATCCATACTGCTGTTCCCATGACAGAGTAAGCGACTGATCAGCTATAAGCCTAAATTTTCATTAAATTTTATACCCATTCCACGCGCTGTCAATTTCAAAATATGACAAACAACGTGCAAAGCCGCTCAACATCCGCCGCCATCATCTAGAACTTGAGTTTTGGCAAAAAATGATATAAGGTGCCACTTCATTTTTGGAGAAGTGGCCGAGTGGTCGAAGGCGCTTGACTCGAAATCAAGTGTGGGGGTGACTCCACCTAGGGTTCGAATCCCTACTTCTCCGCCAGTAAAAACAGAGGGTTACAGCAATGATGCTGTAACCCTTTTTGTTTTATTCTTATTCAATTTTGCCATAATTTTGCCACAAAAATTGATTTTTAAACAGCTTGAAACAAAAATTACTTTCCCCGCTGGTTGAACTTCTCGATCACCGCCTGATTCGTTTCCCCCCATGCCCGCAATAGCTCTAGGTCGATCAGTACATCCCGCCGGGCTCGGTCGCTCAGACAGTATCCTTCGCCACGCTTAACCGCCTGCACCGGTGGGGGTTCCACCTGAAGAGTAATTTCCAAGGCGGGGAGCAGTTGGTTGACCGGTTATTTTTTTCCGTGCGTTGCTATCATTCAATAAAATGGTATAAATTATGTGAGTTGATTGAAAAAATTTTAATCTGCGAAGTGCGCTATGGAAGAGCAAAGGCGTCACATAAGGCTCGTTGACGATGAGCGATGTCATCTACGCTTGGGAGATTTGTATTACTTGGCTACGATTAAGAACATCTCGTTGAGTGGTGCTCTGTTACATTTCTACACCCCGCCGGAGAGATTTCAAATTGGTGATAATTGCCAAATCAGTCTGGATGGCGGAAACCTTTACAACTATAATTGTGAGGTCGTTAGGGTTGAGACTTCTAATGTTGCCATGAAATTTATCGGCATACACTCTCTAAAAGAGGTTGAGCATTGAGTCTGCAGCAGGGTGTTCCAGACTTGAATCAAGCGATTGAAACTCTTCCAAAACAACCAATTTTGCGCCTGTCAGGCAAGCGTGATGTAAATGCGCACCATCATCTGCGCCTGTAAACACTCTCGTCTTTCAATCCGAAGCGATCAAGAATCTGCAACTCCAAAAACCGCTAAGAATCACCAGTCCAATGTGAAATTTGAGCTACATCCTCGGACTGTAATGACGTTTCAGCCAACGGCTCAACCCATCGAGGCCGGGAAAGAGGACCCGTTCGTTGATATTCGACTGGTCGAGCTTGTCCCGGATCTCCCACTTAAGAGAAGCCGGAACGACAATCTTGCGCGCGATTCCGGGATAGACCGCCAGCCAGTCGTCAAGCACCATGCAGGGATCGGACATGACCGAACAAAAGGCATGTTGGTTGACGATCCGGTCGTCTATGGATGGGGGCTCGAAGAAAATTGCCACCTTTTCGCTCGTAAGCGCGTCGAGTTCCGGCAATGAATTGACCACATCCGAAAGCAGTTCGACCGTCAGCACGTTCGCGCCTTCCAGCTCAAGCCTGTCCTTCAAGGTTCTCGGCAGCAATTCGTGCGCCTTGACATAATTGACCGCCCAGATAACGCCATCCGTGTCGAATTTGTCGATGTTGGCGGTGGCGAAGTGCATGGCGATAAATGGGGAATAGGTCCAATCGAGTACCCGTGTCGGCAGGCCGTAGTGCTGCGCAACGGAGAGCCAGTGCCAGAGGGAATCACGCTCAACAACGGTGCGGTGGGCATATTTCTTGAAATTACGCAGCAGGTGCCGTTCAAGGTCGGCAAATTCTCCGCCCAGCCGGATCAAGGTTGTCTCAAGACGATACCCGGTGTCTGAAAGTCCCCGGAAGGCGAAGCGTGACCTGAAGCGTCGCAAATCCTCATTCCACGAATCGGCAAAGAGTTCGTTTTGCAACTCCTCCCACGAACTGACTATAAGGGTTTCCATAAAACCGGAGCCTCCTTTTACCTCGGTGTCCGCACGGGTTCACACCCCGCACAAGGCATCACAACCCGTCACGGGGATGAACTTTCTCATATAGCGGGCGACATATTCGGGGCAAAGCGCTGAATCGGAGATGCCACGATTGATCCGTCCCACATATTCCGGCCATGCTACCCCTTCCGTCTCCACCGGGTCAATATATACCAGACATGGTGTGCTGTGCCCGTCCAGGATAACCGGAACGATTTCCTTACGATATCCACCCTCGTAAACGCCCTCGTAGCGGTCGAGGCTGCATTCGTCGGGCTCCGTCAGCATATATACCTTCCCGTGGACCTCGTCACGCGGAGACGCGACAATAGTGGCGTATCCGCGTTGTGATATTAGCCAGCGATAACCCTGCAAAATCCCATAACCAATCTCTTCGTGGTCAGGGCAGCGGTCATGCATCTGGTTCCGCCACAGGTTCGATCCATAGGCAAAATATAACATTACTGCCCTGTCCTTTTAAGTTCAGCGGATAGTCCAAAATCGGCCGCATCACCGTTTACCGGATTATCAGTTCCAGAAGGCATATTTCCCCTGATCGTCCCGGCCGGTATCCAGATTCCACTCCCGTATGTACGACAGGCATGACATATCATCGACACAGACCCCACGCTCGATCATTCGCCATATGAGACTCACATTCTCAATTGCCCTGTCGAATATATCGTTATAATGCATAGTGAACCCGGTGGGTATCTGTAGGTTTTCGACGTACTGCATGTCAACCCCGCCGGATGTCGGATACCTCAGGCCGGTCCGAGAGACTATGACCTTTGCCAGCGGAAACAAAGCACCATCCGCTGCATCACCGTTGTTGGCAAGGGAAACGAATCGTGAATACCATCCTTGAACATCGGGGGGATGGGAAACATACAGATCGGGATGCACCTCTTCCAGCATGGCGTTCCAAAGCTGCACGATGACGTCATCGAGCCGTTCCCGAATGATCTGCTCGCCACAACTCGATACGTCGACGGAAAAATGATTCGATTCGCCGATCTCCCCCTGGTTCATCCGCTGATACACAAACGCATCCTGATGCATTTCGCACAGGCGATGCTGCCTCTTGTTTTCAGCATAGTCCCCAACCTTGATCTGAACGACCGGGTGAATTGTGACATCTGCCGCCACATGGGCGGAGTACCCCAGAAGCCAGGCTAGGGCCTTGCACCGGGCATTATTATCGATTGACCTGACATACCGCACCCCGCTTCGGATCATGTCACCTGTCCGCGTATAGTGCATGGCATCGGCCCATAAGAAGGCATTCTCGTCATCTGCCTCGAGGTTGGGATAGTCGGGGCTTACGGCACCAAGCTCGCAGAATGCGAAAAAATCCAGGATGGCGCTCATGGCCTCACAGGTCGGCACATGGACCGACTTTTTCATAATGTTCTTTCTCAGTTCGTTGACAAGGGTTATGTGCGCGTAGGGGCCGGGCATTTCACCTCCTTCTCGGTATGAGCGGTTACAGCTACTGTCGCGGTACTTCCGACGCGGAGCGTTTCCCTCCTATCATCATCGAAAATACCAGATAAATGACAAACGCCAGTGGTGGTGCCGTCAGCAGCCAAGCGCCGGTGGCCTTGAACGTGGCCCACGCAAACAGCCTGAACATGCCGGCACCGTGTCCATGAAGCACATACGTAAGGATTTCGGCCGGAAACGGAGGTCCCCAGGGGAACAGCCGCGCCCCCAGCCTGCAATAAGGTATGATGAGGGCCAATTGGAGCGGGTAGAAGAGGTAATTGACCGATTGGAGCACGACCTGATTGAGCCTGAAAACATATGCCACCGCAATACACAGAAGCGTCGTGCCCCACACAATCGGCAACAGGCCCAACGCACCACCGATGCAGAGCGTAACAAGAAGCTTGCGGGGGGTAAGCCCGGAGGCCAGGATTGTCTTCAGGCGCTGCGCAACCGCCCGCCTTGGGCTCCAGCCGCGTGGTTGCTCTATACCATCTGTTTTGCTCATGACAGGACCTTCATATGCGATCAGTGTGGACATGGAATTCAAGGGTCGCGCCGGTAACCGTACTGCGCCCCGTGTACAGGAAAATCACCAGCCAGATTCCCTGTAAAAACAGGATCAGGGCAGGATTCCAAAGGTTTGAAAGCCCGTTCAGCAGGTCCGGCAGGCCGGGCGTCTCATCGTACAAGAACAACACCGTTGCGATGGAATAGATGACGCCGATCATACCCATGACCTGATAGGCGGACAACCTCCCCTCACCCCGGTAATCCGCCCGCAGGGTTTCGGACAGCGTTCTCCAACCCTGGGTTGCAATGGTAGCCGTCAGGAATGCCGCGGCATGATGGGCTGACAGGAACAGCCAAGTAGCAATAAACCCAAATGCTGTGTAGAGTATGGCCGTGACCGCCTGAATGGGCACCACCTCCGTCCCCTCCATTCCGCCGGCATAGGCGACCTTTTTGGTGGTCCCGGAAAAGACGAAGCAACGCCCGGCAAAAAGGCGCTTCAGCATGCCGGTTGATGCCGATAACGGCTTGCCGTAACAACAACCGAAACTTATGCACGCCAAACGGCCCAACCCCTCGCCGAAGGCGTAGGCGATGGCAATGGCGGCATAGGCCGCCATGATAGGGATATGGAAGGAGAAGGCCGCGCCAGCTGTCCGGTTGAGCAGTGCAATCAGCGGCGCTGTGATAAGTATGCCGACAAACACCGCGCCGCCTACCGTAAAGGTGTGAGCCTTTTTTTCTACGATCCGGGCCACCAGCCGTGAAGCCGGGACGCAGCAGGTAAGAAGCGCCACCACCAGCAGCGCCGTTCCCAATGGCGAGAGACCCGCTGCTCCCATCAGGACGAGGAGTACCAGTACCGCAACTAGATAGGCGTTGGCGGTAAGAATTCCGTACCAAGTAAAATTAACTCCGCGCCAGCCGCCCGGTTTTGTCCTTTCGGACGGCACCGTGGCAAAGATCTGCCATCTCTCCGCGGGCAGGCACGTAAATCCCCACCAAAGATAGAGCGACATGAGCGTTGCTGCGGAAAACAGGACGATTGTCACGAGCATGATTGACTCCCTTGCATGGAATGGCCTTGTCGGGTATTTCCGGGACATGGAATCGCCGATGCGATCAGAGACCGTACCTTGACATCAGTTTCGACCAGGGGACTTCCAAAACCCTGCGTAAAGCGACTCGACACGCCTGAACGGCGCATGTTGCTGAGCAGGTCCGCGCTGAAACCGACGCGCCCTTGCTGGAAGATAAGGATATCCGTGCTGCTTCCCGGCCGGTACAGGCTCTTCGGCTGCCCTTTTTCGAGAAACATCCCGCGTTCAAGCGTTTTCGGAGCATCGTAACCCTGTCTACTGTAAGCCTGGACAATATCGCCGATCATCAGGGCAACCACCTCGATCATCGCCACGAGGCCAGCCCCTGTCCCCCCCGGAACATCGGTATCGATGACCGTCACCACACGCTTGTTCTTCGAGTAGGGGGTGGCGACACAGACGACGGCGGAAGGGTTACATGAATGGTAATCGCCGTCAATGGCGTAGCAATCAACGACCTGCCCGGCTACCGGCGTATGGTTGTAGTGGTATTTGTCCGGCGTAAGCCGGAAGATCGCAAAGTCCCCTCCGGAAAATGCCGCCTGCCATTGTTTCTTATCATGGCCCAACAGTTCCTCAAATGAAAAGAACTTTTCCTTCAGGAACAGCAGAGATGTCTCGTGGAAGGAACCGACCACAAGCCGGGCATCGGCGGGTGAAACAACCGCCCCGGGCTCCTCCGGCATGGGGCGGCATTCCTGAAAACGAATCTTCCGTTCGAATATCTTACGTGGCGTATCCAGTCGATCAGGCGGGTCGAGACATTCGGCGAGATCAATACCACAATCATCCAGAAACCGTTTTTTCCCAAGTATGGGGCGGTCGAAATTGACCATCCCGAGGATATGCGATGACCAACTACTGGTCAAGAGCCTGAAAAGTCCAGTGCTGTTCTCCCGCACCCCATGATAGAGGAGTCTGACCATGCGATCTCCAAACAACCGTTCGGTGACGACCCTGCCGCTATGCCGTTCGATGTACTGGTGTAGCATGTTCCTGGCAACCCCCGATGTCGTTGGATTCTTGTGTTATCTGCTTTTCTTCACATGAGACTGTCAACAGGATGAGGTTCATCAGTCGCTGCAAGCTTGTGATGTCGGCCTGCTCCAACAGGACCGATTCTTTGACCGTTTCCAGAAAACGAGCAGCGTCCTGCCCCTGGAGCGTGAACCGCAGGGCTTTACGCACCCCATCGTCCAACATTGCCGACTCCTGACCGAAACGCCGGCACTCGACCTCAAGGAAGCGAAAAGCCTCCTCAATGTGTCTTCGCCTCAGGGTTTCCCGGTAATAGCGTTCAGCCCCGACATTGAAATCGCGGGACTTGAGGCTCATGGGAGAGCGTGCGTTCACCTCGTTAAGAATACCGGCCGTCAGCCGGCCTGCGGCGGTGCGCTGTTCCGGCTCGGCAAGGCGCTCTTCAAGATCTTTCAGCGTGACATTCAGATCTAGGAGTTCGATCAGGTCTGCCGCATCTTCCCTGATTACCCTGACGAGTGCCTTGCAGTACTCATGGTTCTGGACGCGCAGGTAGCCGGGATAGCGGCTACTGGAGCGTACTGCGTTGGTTTTCTTGAGAATTTTGCTCAGAAAAACATTGGTAGAGCTTTTGCTGACGAAAAAAGTGGGAATGCCGATCGCAGAGCCGAAGAAGATCTGCCGTCGCTCACTTTCCACGGAGGAGGTGTCGGGAATATGGGCATGACTGGTCCCCGTGGCGATATATTTGTAGGCGAGAACCGTTATGAGCGTTTGCAAGTCCGCAGCCCGCCCCATGTCCTCTTCGAAATTTCCGAAGAGGCTGTAATGCCTGCCTTCGAATCCAGAAAAGCCCATCTTGGCGTACTCCCGCGTTTTGTAGAGCAGGTAAACCGACATTTGCTCGTCGAAAACCCCCATATCGGCCAGATCCTTCCGCAGACGGTCGGTATTGCCCGTAAGCCCATTCAAGGCCGGGCTGCGATCGGTGGAGAGCAGGCAAACAAGATAGTCCACCAAGCGGTAATCGGGTACAAAATCGCCCTTGAGCCCGAAAACCTTGCTAAACAGCTTGTCGAGGGCCACCGGCCCAAAGGGGGTAACCGGCTGGCCGCAAACGGAAAGGCTGGCCTTTTTCTTCCAGCGACGCCACATCATCCTGAGATGAGTGTAGTCGAGTTCGTGCGGCAGAAAACCCAGTGCCTTCTCGGGATGGAAATCGGTGTAGGCGAGACGGTAGGGAGCAGCGGTGTAGGTTCCGACGAATAGCGGCAGGAAATGCTCCGTTATCTTGATGGCAAGGTCGCCCAGATGTTTCTCGTCAACCGCCCCGAAACCCGACCTGCCATCGGCAAGGGCCTGGGACAAACGCTTGCTGCCGATGCTGATGTGGGTGCCGTTGTTGGCAAGGCTCACATTTGAAAGGTTGGGGAGCACCACCAGATTGTTAAGAATGATCCGCGATTCGCGCAGCTTGGCAACGGCATTGAGCTGACTGCGGGAGAGCACCTGATGGCATAACTGCATGTAACGGTACTTCGCCTCACCCTTGTCCCAACCGGACAGACAGGGACTCATGAACAGTTCCCGGTAAAAGGTATCCGAGACGTGGTCGTTCATCTCCTTTTGCCGTACCGGAGGATGGGGCGCAAAATAGATCATCGCTCTCTGACCTTGTTTTTTCAGGCCAAAGGCTTCATTTGCATACATTACCAGCAGCTGAGTCATGAGATAGCGGATAGCGCTTTCACGGGCAATGGCCTTTCCCATGCCACCCGCCGGTGTCAGGGAAACAACATTGAATGAGAAGGTCTCCGGCGAGGTGTTGTCGTTTAAGTAATGGCCCATGAGACGGATGCCGGTTTGTCGGATACCAGGGGGAAGAATCCGCTGGGAACCGAGCAGGTCTGCCAGCGCAAGCTTGATCAGGTAACTGATCGGCAGACGGAGCATCTCTTCCCCCGATGCATCATGCAGGATAAAACGCTCCCAATCGGCTCGCCTCCCTGCGGCGGAATTCTTCTTGTCCGCCAGAAGATCCATCTCGAAAACAGCAGTTGCGTAGGACGAAAGATGTTTGCGCGGGAAACGGACCCAGCTGTTTTCCCAAACTCGTGAGGGATTGTCTGCAATGAAACGTTCCAGATCGGCAATGACCTTTCGTGGTGTTTCCCCGGCAGCGGCCTGTTTCATGATATTGGCAAAGTAGTTGGATTGTTCGATGACAAGCGGAAGGTCTACCTCGTCCTTGTCCCCCACAACTACGGCCTGCAACTCGTTTTCCGACCCTGCGGTAACGTCGCTAAAGGAGAAGGGCAACGTTACCGCCATCTTTTCCGCGGATTCAAAGGAAACGCCGATTCTCGATAAGGCTTCACGCTCACTTACCGGACGCATCACGGCTTCCGAGGGGTATTGTTTTACTATGGACGCAAAGCGTTTCTTATTTATGGTGTGCATACGATTCCCATTCCGGCTGCGACTCGTAACCTCTCAAGAGCGGATTTACGGTAGCCTGGTTCGTTGTGACGCTGTGTAACGGCTTGATCGGAGGACAGATGGTACGGAAGGTCTTTACGGGAAAGACTGCAGGTAACTGCCGGAAGATTCACATGCGCTTCACAATTCATCTCGCATGTTTATATGATAATTTTGTAGCTGCAGTATGTACACCATGTAACTTTTGTGTGAACTTCATGGGGCAGGTCACGACCAAAGCGTTCCGGTTCGGCGTCAGCTACTTCCGCTCGTGCTTGCCGGTAAGATACCGACGGCAGCGAGAAGCATCGGAGCAAATAGCTGGACGCCCGCTAGATCCAGTAAATTCATACAGATTTTATTGTTACAATATTGTTACTTTTGGTCTGCGGATATTGTAATTATTTCTATTTATTGTACTAATGGTCACAATTCGCCGGAAAGCATGTTTCTGTACCTCGTGAGGGAATGCTGTCACGGTTGATATTCGTGACGGCTTGTACAACGGGGGCATTGAAGCGAGAAGGGAAGAAAACAGACTGGAAACATACGAGACGAGGATGCAGACCAGGGTCCATCATCCAAAAGAACAGCAAGATTGCTACGAAAATCATTTTCATATCTGAATACACGCCAGCCAGACCACATGACACCACACCGAATTACCACAAAGGGGATTCCCCGAGGCCTCGCTCCGAATCAGCAAGAAAGAATCGATGAGTGCGTATCGTCATCCGCCCCGCCCTCTTCTCTCTTCGATCTTTCCGCCCCACAATGGTATCTCAACCGTGAGTTGACCTGGCTATCCTTCAAGCGCCGTGTGTTGTGCGAGGCGGAAGACGAGCGAGTGCCTCTGCTCGAACGTCTGAAGTTCATTGCCATCGTAAGCGGTAATATCGACGAGTTTTTCATGAAACGTATCGGCGGCCTCAAGCAGCAAATCGGCGCCGGCATGTGCGAACTCACCCCGGACGGCCGTAAACCCCATCAGCAGGTACAGGAGTGTTACGCTTTCGTGAGGAAGTTGGAGGTATGCCGTGACGAGATCCTCGGTAGGATTCTCCAACTCCTACGACTCAAGGGAATTGTCATCAAAAGCTACGGGGAGCTTTCGACAAATGAGAAAAAACAGATCCGGGAATACTATCACACGAACATCTTCCCCCTGCTGACGCCACAAGCCATCGATCCGGCTCACCCTTTTCCCTTCATCTCCAACCTCTCGCTTAACCTGTTGGTTACATCGTGCTATCCAAAGACAAAGAAAACCATCCTGTCACGCGTGAAGGTCCCTGTTGGTCAGGATACGCCACGTTTCATCAGGATCGGAACCAAAGAAACCTTCGTCAGCCTGGAAGACGTCATGATGCACAACATGGACATGCTCTTCCCGGGGATGCGGATGCAAGCCTGCGAACTGTTCCGGGTTACCCGCAATGCAAACACTGAACAAAACGAGGAAGAAGCCGACGACCTGATGGCGATGATCGAGTCGGAACTCAAGGAACGCAAGTTCGCACCTATTGTCCGGCTTGAGGTTGGCACCGGCATGGGCCCGGCGCATCGCGGCAAGCTGGCGAGTGCGTTGCAACTGAATGAAGAGAGCGATATTTTTGAACTGCCGTTGATGCCGGCAATGCGTGATCTATTGGAAATCGCGCGTCTGGATAACCCACGCCTGCACGACCCGCCGCATCACCCGATCGATCACCACCTGCTACAAACGCCGCGCAATATCTTTCATATCATCCGTGACGCCGGCTCTATCTTGTTACAGCATCCCTATGAGTCATTCGCCACCTCGGTGGAGCGTTTTCTGCGCGAGGCAGCCGCAGACCCCAAGGTACGCGGCATCAAGATGACCCTCTATCGCACCGCCAGCAACAGCCGCATCATCGACTCGCTGGTACAGGCGGCCCATAACGGCAAGCAGGTTGCCGTAGTGATCGAACTGAAGGCGCGTTTCGACGAGGAGGCCAATATTCGCCTCGCCGAGCGGATGGAAGAGGCAGGCATCCATGTCACCTTCGGCGTAGTGGGGCTTAAAACCTATTGCAAGGTAATCTTGATTGTGCGTCAGGACTACAGCGGACTAAGACGCTACGTCCACATGGGGACGGGGAATTACCATACCGACAAGGCCCGGGAGTTCAGCGACATTGGCATACTCACCTGTGATAACGCCATCGGTCAGGACGTGACCGAGCTATTCAACTATCTAACCACAGGGTTTTCCGTCAAACGCAACTACACGAAACTGATCCCTGCCCCCCTTTCCCTCAAGAAGGTCATCCTGAAAAATATCGAAAGGGAAATAGCGTTCCATACGGAGAACGGCGGCGGGCATATCCGCTTCAAGATGAACGCGCTGGAGGACTCCGATATCGTCGAAGGGCTCTACAAGGCATCCATGGCCGGTGTAAGGATCGATCTCATCGTGCGCGACACCTGCCGATTGCGTCCCGGTATACCGGGTCTCTCCGAGCATATCCGCGTTACCAGCATCGTGGGCCGCTTCATGGAACACTCCCGTATCTATTATTTCAGGAACAACGGGCAGGATGAGTATTTTATAGGCTCGGCCGATCTCATGAAACGCAACCTTGAGGCCAGGGTGGAGATCCTTATTCCGGTCGAGGCACCGGAGTTGAAGCAGGAATTGCATCACATTTTCGATATCCACGACAATGATCAGCGCTCGGCCTGGGACATGCAACCGGACGGCACGTATATCCAGCGGGTCCCTTCCAAAGACAGAAAAAATACCGGAAGCCACCAAATGTTAATCGCCAGCGCCGAGCAACGCTCGAAGGCGGTCATGAAAGAAAAAAAGAGGGGCCATCACACCCGTTAAAACGGAAATAACCGGTATTGTGGTGCTGAAACACAAGGAAAACGTGATAATATTGTAAAAACGGCCAAATCGAGGAGAGATGGATACCTACTCATTCAATGCCTTTGCCTTCGGAGGCGAGCTCGACCTGAATCGCCTGGCCACCGTACTCGGTATGTCCCGCAGATACCGGTGGGAAGAGTCGATGAAGCTCAATCCGGTGACCTTCGCCCTTGCTGTGGAAAACGACGTCGAGGCGGTTCATCTTTTCTACTTCGGATGCGCAGTATTTCTCAACTGTTCGGGCGCCATCATCGCCCGCTTTCTGGATGGCATCAAACAGCATGTAGAGGTCGTGAAAATTCCCCCCCAACTTACTTTCCGGGAAGAATACCAGCTTGAGATTGATGCCACCCGCGAAGCGGCCATCACCAACGACTATGCCGTCATGCAGAACTATAATCAGGCGTTTATCGACATCATCTGTTTTGTGATCGCCAAGTCGGTTGCTCTGGAACGGATTGAAGAGCGGGTCGATACGGTCTTCGATGAGGTGGAAGTGCTGATCTCCAACCTGGGGAAAGGCACCCTGGAACTCCCCGACCGCGACATGGCGCGGCTGGCATCGTCCATCCTGGGCTTCAAATTTACGTCGATTGCCCACATCATGGTGTTGGATAAGCCGGACATCACCTGGGACGACCCGGAGGCCGACCGTCTCTACCTTACCATGGCACGCTTGTTCGAACTGAACCAGCGCTATCAGGAGATCAAGCACAAGTCGGAGACGCTGCTCGACATGACCGACGTCTTCTCCAACCTTTCCCATGCCCGCCGCGCCGCCCGCCTGGAATGGATCATCATCATCCTGATCGCCATCGAGATCATCCTCTATATCTTCGAGATCATGCGACGCCACTAGGCCCGTTCATAGTAGCCGGGCAGGCTGTGCGTCTCTGAGGCACCTCCGACAAAGCTTCAGCGAATTCATCCGGAAAACCGTGCAACTCCTGGCGCTGGCCCTGTCTCATGCCATGTCCTCATGATCGGGCACCATGCCTCGGCACTTGTGCAGTTTTCTTTTCTCGTCTATACCGCCACACCATTCCCGTTCCCGCCAGGGGCCTTCCAAAATCGCTGGCAGCATTTTTTTTGTAACCAGAGCTCTGGTTTCCGCGTTTAAAAGATATATGCACCGTGAAAAACCATCGGGCAGAGTATCAGCCGCGGGGCATCATACGAACATCCGTATTTCCGGGCGTGACCCGGCAGTGCTGATGCAGCCCGATCTGAGACCTGTCGGGACGCGGGATGTGGGACAGACCTGCGGAGCCCATGCCTGTAAAGACGGCTTACCATCCCGCAGAGTTCTGGTACACTTATTAAAGAGCCCGGTACAACGGCCGGAGTCCATGGAGAGAGCCATGAAACCATTTTTGATCACTCTGCCTGCGGTGTTCCTTGTCCTGGGGCTGGTAGCAGGCCGTGCGGCGCGCGCCGAAGGCGACCAGTATGTTCCGTCCGACGGGATGGAACAGGTGAATGACGCCCCTTTTACAGCTGAGGAGTTGGACGATCTGCTCGCCCCCATCGCCCTCTACCCTGATCCGCTGCTCGCCCAGATACTGCCTGCGGCCACCTTTGCCGACCAGATAGACCTGGCGGCCCGGTATGTCAGGCAGTACGGGCAAGCGGCCCGGATCGACGACCAGCCGTGGGACGTGAGCGTTAAGGCGGTGGCCCATTATCCCGACGTGCTCTCCATGATGGATCAAAAGTATGATTGGACCGTATCCCTTGGACAGGCCTACATCAACCAGCAGCAGGACGTGATGGACGCGATCCAGCGCCTGCGCGCCGAAGCGGAGGCCAGGGGAAATCTTGCATCCACCCCTGAACAGCAGGTGGTGAACGAAGGAGGGTTCATCAGCATCGACCCGGTGGCGCCCGATGTGATCTATGTCCCCTTGTACGATCCCCAGGTGGTATACGTCGAAACGGGGTACGGGTTCATTACTTTCGGTCCCGGATTCATCATCGGAACCTGGCTGAACCGTGATTGCGACTGGCACGGGCACCGGATCTATTACCACGGTTGGCGGGGCAATGGGTGGATCGGCCGGAGTCGCTCTCATGTCCATATCCGGAACAGCGTCTACATCGACAACCGTTACCGGACGATCACTACCAACAGAAAGACACTGCAACACGACACCACGCGCTACCGCGAGGAGATCCGCCGCAACGTGCGGCTTCGTCCCGAACTTCCGGGCCGTCCGGCAGCCCCGGCCAAGGGCGGCGGGCAGCGTCCTCCGACCATGACCGGCAGCGGAGCCCCTGTGCGGCCAGCCCCCGGGGTGGGTGGCCAGCGTACCCCGGCCACGGGCAACCGTCAGCCGGCACCCTCCCCGGTCACTAACGTCTACCGGGGTAGGGACGTCCAGAGATCGCAACCGGCGTCCCAGACCGGCTACGGCGGCTACGGCAGCAACAGGGACGCGGCTTCCTACCGTCAGCGCGGGCAGAGCAGCAGGGGAACCATGCAACAATTCACCCGCCCGGCCCCAGCCCAGCGCCCGGCGGTTTCACGCCCAACGCCTGCCCCGAGGTCGGTTTCACGTCCGGCGCCAGCCCAACGCCAGCCCCCTTCTGCCCCCCGTCCGGCGCCGTCCGCCGAAGGAGGACGGCAGCAGCGTTAGGTAAAACGGGTCACGCAGCCGGTTGTACTTGAAGAAAGGAATGAAGCGTATGATGGATTTGGGGAAGATCGTGTTCCGCGGCGCAGGGGCGTGGTGTTTGTGCGCCTTGTTCGTAGTGATGGCGCTCAGGCCGGCAGCCGGCTTTGCCGCCCAGTCCGGCTCGGTCCAACGGTTCTTTGCATCTCCCGAAGAGGCCCGCCAAGCCTTGATCAGCGCCGTTCAGCACAAGGACCATGGAGAGTTGAAGAGAATCTTCGGCCCGATTGCCGCTGAATTGGAACCGGGCGATCCTGTGGAACAGGCCGCGGAATTCGACCATTTCAGCCGACATGTGCGGGAAGGGACCGAACTGGTCAAAGAGGGAGATACAAAGGCAATCCTGGTCATTGGAGCGAAGAAATGGCCGTTCCCCGTACCGATCGTCAAACGAGGCGACGCTTGGCTGTTCAACACGGAAGAGGGGCGGGAGGAGATCCTCAACCGACGCATCGGTCACAACGAGCTGGTTGCCATCAATGTCTGCCGGGCTTATGTGGATGCCCAGCGGGAATATTACGCCATGCCGGAACCGGATGGCGAGCAATTGCCCAAATATGCGCGGCACATGATCAGCCGGCCGGGTAAAAGGGATGGGCTCTATTGGCCGACCGTATCCGGCGAAAAGGAGAGCCCACTCGGTCCCTTGGTCGCCAAGGCAAAAGAAGAAGGGTACATGCAGAAGCGCGCGGCAGGGCAACACGGCCCCCGGCCATACCACGGCTACTATGTCCGGATTCTCACCCGTCAGGGGCCGAACGCACCGGGCGGCAGGTTCAGCTACGTCATCAACGGCAATATGGTGGCCGGCTATGCCCTGATCGCCTATCCAGCCAAGTGGGGGGTTTCGGGGGTGATGACGTTCATTGTGAACCAGAGAGGAAGGGTGTATGAAAAGGATCTGGGGCCGAAGACCGGAGAAATCGCGCGCAAGATGGAGGGCTACAATCCTGACCTGACGTGGAAGCTGGTAGAACAGTAATGATTACGGCACACAACACCGGTATGGCGAGCGACAGGCAGGAACACCCAAGGGACAACAGGCTGCAAACACGCCTCTACCTTTGCGGAATCTTTATCCTGCTGGCCGGCCTGGGCGCCGCCGTCCTCATCTTCCTGGCAGCGGGGGATGCGCCGGAGGGGATACCGGAGTTTGACATCGAAGGGTCCAGGAGATCGCTTCGTGACTTGGAGCTTTACGGCGGCAAGGCCAATGTCCTCGCTACGGAGTTCATCGCTTGGTTTGGCGGGTTGTGGCATGGGCGATCCCTCGCCGCTACCGTGGCGTGCATCGCCGTGGTACTCGCTGGCGGGCTGTTCCATGTCGCCCACAACTGGCTGCCAGAGCATCGATAAAACCGGACACGGGTATATCCCCGAGCGGCCAGATCACATTATCGGCTTTATTACGCCGACAAGGCCATCAGTAGCCAAAGCCTGACCATGCTTGTTGAAGTGCAGAGGATCGTAAAAAAGTTCGCGTCGATGTTCGAACATTTGGTTGTGATCAATGAAGAACACATCCGGGTCTTGCGCGTCATAGCTGCGAAACATTCCCACGACCTTATCCCGATAAGCTTTATCAATCCTGTCCCGTTCCAAATCTACAATAGGCAGAAACAACAGGACGGTCTTGACGTTTTTTGATTTAAGCAGCGCAAGTGTTTCCTCGAAACATTTCACTGTAGCAGGATTTATGGTGAGATTGGCATAGGGGTTACCGTTCCTGACCAGATTCTTTCTGTAACTGACCTCATCGAAATAATCGCCAGGAATCTCGGCGGTTTTAAAATGGTTGATGACAGCCCTGGCAAAAACCTTGGGGTCGTTATACCGTAAGGATCTGATGTATTTTTGTGAATAATATTCGGACCATGTACTTCTGCTTTTCAGATAACCGTCGATATTCTCGTTGCCCATAAATGGAAACAATTGCTTGTACTGTTTCATGTGCTCAGGATTATAGGTCCTGCCGTTAAAAGTAAAAAAATCGACATCATAGACTACTATTTTTGTTTGATGCGGATGTTCGCCAAAGTAATGACGAATCATTGCCAGTCGGTCGAATGCATCCATTCCCGCTACCGCATATTTGGCTACCGGGACCTTGAGACCCTGTTCCAGCCTTTTTTTATCTATGGCATGGTCTGAACGGGAATGCCCGACGCACAGAATCCTTGCCCCGTTGGTGAATCCATAATACCTATTGAGACCATCTTTCAGGTAGGCATCCACCGCGTAGTCAGTAGCAAGAATGGCTACGCAAATGAGTATCAATTTTAGAATCAATCTGGTCACTTCGATACCCTGGAATGGTTATACTAAAACTTGAAATAGACAAACATACTGTCGATGTCGATATTACAAACCAGCAACAACACTACCAAGCCGTAATATATCGACCACCTAAACCAGAGTGGCTTATCGTAAAATTTAGTTTTCACATCAGAAAATCTTATGAAAATATATGACAAATTAACAATGCCTAGGGAACACAGAAGTATCAAGAGCGATATTTTTCCGGAAGTCAGGAGTGCCGATGTGATATTACTATCAAAGCCTGAAAACAGATGCCTTATGATATACAAGGCATCTGACAGGGAATTTGCTCTGAAAAATATCCAGGCAAAACAGACCAGATTGAAAGTGGCTATGGTTTGCCAAATCTTAAGAACTGCCGTCTTTTCCAGACCTGTCTTTTTATGAATCTTTTTTTGCAGAGGCTTGTAAAATACCGATGTCGCCAAGTACGCACCGTGTAGAAGCCCCCACACGACAAAACCCCATGAGGCCCCGTGCCAGATACCGGAAATAAAAAACGTCACCATGAGGGCTGACGCGGTGCCCCACGTCTTCCAGTCGCGCCAACGCATTTGAAGGGGCTTGAAGATATAGTCCAGAATCCAGCGGGAAAAGGATATATGCCATCGTCTCCAGAAATCGGCAACAGAGTTGGCCATATAAGGGCTGTTGAAGTTCTGGCTCAGGTTTATGTTGAACATGCGCGCAGTGCCCAAGGCCATATCGGTATAGCCGGAAAAATCGAAATAGATCTGCATTGCATACAGATAGGTAGCAAAGATGAAGGAAAAGCCCGTAAATGAATGGACATCATTGTAAACCGTATCGACGATCAGGCTCAATCGGTCGGCCACCACCACCTTTTTGAAAAGCCCCCAGGTAAACAGGAACATGCCGGAACGCATGGCATCATAATCGAACCGGTACGGCCGCTTCAACTGCGGCAGCAGGTCTCCGGCTCGCTCGAGGGGGCCTTGCAGCAGTTTCGGGAAGAATGCCATGAAGAGAGCGTAATGGCCGAAGTGTTGTTCCGGCTCCTCGATCTCCAGATAGATGTCTGCCAGGTAGGATATCGCCTGAAAGGCATAGTAGGAAACACCTATGCTGATGAGCGTCCGGGAGAGGGTGGCATTGAGCCCGAAGATGCTGTTGGCGTAGGACTCGATAAAGGGAAAATACTTGAGGACGGCCAGGACTGCAACGCACGCAAAAGTGCCTGCCCAGAGCCAGCGTTTACGGATGGTTTCATCCTGGGATGCGGCAATGCGGAGTCCGCAAACATAACTGATGCCCGTTACCGTCAATAGCACTGCCAAGAGATAGGGTGCCTTGAGAGCGGCATAGAAGCCGTAGCTGGTTCCGAGTAGGACCAGCCAGCGCCAGCGGTCGACAGTTACGAAGAAAAGCAGGTAGGTGGCTGGCAGAAAGAGAAAATAGACAAGCGAGTTGAACGGCACCCGTTAGGCCGCCAGCTTTCGTTCGATGTCGGCTATCAGGTCGCCAACATTGCGCTGTTTGAGCAACTCTTTCTGGGTAAAGCGGATATTGAACTTTGCCTCGATGGTGGTTACCAGGTTGACGTGGGAAAGGGAATCCCACCCATCGATATCGTTGGCGGACGTAGTGGGATGTATCTGGATAGCATCGTCATCGAACACCATGCAAAATATCTGGTTCAGGGTTTCAGTTATTGTCATGTCATATCTCCAGGGTTGAGATGTCGCCAGGATCTTCGCCGGTATAAATTGCTTTGAGCACTCGGCGCATGATCTTGCCGCTCTTGTTTTTGGGAACCCCTTCACAGAAGATGATTTCCTGAGGTGTGGCAATGCTGGAAGCACGATTTGATACGTGCAGCCTGATTCTGATCTCCAAGTCTTTGGTCGGCAGACATCCTTCATGCAGGTGGACATAGGCCACCACCTTCTCGAAGAGTAGGTCATCGGGCACGCCAATTACGCCCGATTCGGCTACCTCTTTTACCTCCAACAGGGCACTTTCAACCTCGAATGGGCTGATGAGATGGCCGGCGGTATTGATAACGTCGTCGCTCCGCCCCATAAACCAGTAGTAACCGTCACTATCCCGTCGAGCGGTATCGCCGGTATAGAAGTAGCCGTTCCTGAACTTGGAGTTGTAGGCCGACTCGTTATGCAGGTAGGCCACAAACATGGAAGGCCAACCGGCCTTGATGCACAAGTTTCCCTGTTCGTCATCCGCCAGCTTCGTGCCGTCATCCGCAAGGATAGCCGCCTCTATACCGTCAAAAGGCTTGCCCATTGAACCGGGACGGATGGGAATACCAGGCAGGTTGGAAATCATTATTGCACCGGTTTCGGTCTGAAACCAGGTATCATGGATATCCCGATGCAGGAGGCGGCGCGACCATGCAATGACTTCCGGGTTCAGTGGTTCGCCAACGCTGTAGATGGTGCGGAGGGCCGAGAGGTCGGCATGTGTAAAGATGTCCTCCTCTTCCCGCATGAGCATGCGCAAGGCGGTCGGCGCAGAATACCAGACTGTTATCCGTTCCCGTGCCAAAATATCCATCCATATCTGAGCATCGTACCCGCCGCCGTAATGCACCTGGGTTATGCCAAGGCTCCAGGGGGCAATAATTCCGTAAGAGGTTCCGGTAACCCATCCTTGGTCGGCAGTACACCAGTAAATGTCGTTATGCTGCAGGCCGAGTACGTTCTCTGCTGTTGCCCTCTGGCCCACCAAGCTGCCATGGCGGTGGAGTACCCCCTTAGGCTTCCCTGTGGAGCCGGAGGTGTAATGCAGGACCGACGGGCTATCCGGCGAAGTTGGCTGCACTTCGAATGAGTCTCCTGCTTCAGCCATGGCGCGGGCATAGCTGATTATGCCGTTGCCGGGATCATCGTCCCCATCCACCAAGATAACGAACTTAAGAGCCGAGAGTTGCCCGCGTATGCGGGCAATCTTCTTATAGAGGCTCTTACGGGTAATGATACCAACCGATCCTGAAGCACCGAGACGGTCAAGGAGTGCATCCTCGCCAAAGTTTGAAAAAAGGGTACCGCAGATCGTCTGGGCCTTAAGGGCGCCAAGGAAGGCAAAGAACTGTTCCGGCATCTTGGGGAGAAAGGTGAAGAAGATGTCCCCTTTACTGATGCCAAGGCCGGCAAGCACATTGGCAAAGCAGCTACTTTGGGCGTCAAGATCGTCAAAGGTGTAGTCGGTCCTGCTGCCGTGTGCGTCAATCCAACGCATGGCAGTTCTCCCCCCCAGCCCCTTCCGGCATTGGAGTGCAGTGCAAGCGTATCCGATGTTGTGTTCAATTCCCGCATTCATGGCTGAACCATTAAAATGTATCAAAATGAAGATTAAAAACCACATTGGCATCACCCCACGTACCGACAACACAGGGAGATGGGAAACTTATGGCTGTATAACACATTTGGCCTCACCTCAAAAACAACAAATGTAACAGGCCTGCGTACCAGCGGGTCTGATGCTTCCCCTCACACCCTTCCGTGCCGATTTTCCGCCATCCGGTATTTACCCATCCCTTGAGAACAAGCCTTAAGTATGGGCCAGATCAACGGTTCCTACCGTTTTTCCCGCTTCTCAAGGAGGAGTCTTTTCCGTTGTTGCCCGCCGCGGATAAACCCGTAACCTTTTCCCCGTAACTACCGTCTACAAAGCAGGTTGCACAAATCGTTCGGCGGAGGTTACGACAATGTTTAGAAACCGAAAAAGTATGGCAAAAATCGTAGTACTGTTGTGTATTGGGGCAATAACGGCGTTTGCCGGTATGGCACAGGCAGACGACGGAGGATGGGATAGCGGGCATTGCGGCAATCACATGAAGCAGCGGATGCATCACAACTTCAAGAGAATTGCCAAAAAACTTGGCCTGACCGAAGCGCAGAAAGCCCAGGCAAAGGCGATCTTCCAGGCCAACAGGGATGCGATGAAGCCGATATTCGCCAGCCTGCGCACCGAGCGAAAGAATCTCCAGGCATTGATCCACGCCGATACCATCGACGAGGCGGCGATCCGCGCTGAAACCGCCAAGGTAGCCGGTATCCAAGCTGACCTTAACGTCGGCAAGGCTAAAGCCGGGGCACAGTTCCGCGCCATTCTCACACCTGCCCAGTTGGAGACACTGAAGACCATGCACGACAAGCGGCGGATGAAAGACGCCCCGGCCGCCCCTCCAGCCCAATAAGCCATTCCTGTCCGGCCGATCAGTTTATCTGCGCATGAAAGACACGCAGCACAAAGCCCCTTTGCACCTGAGGCTTTGTGTTGCGTGGTTGAATAACTGGAACGTGATACCGGATCACGACAAGACATGACTTTGCAACGACCAACGAAAATCTGGTAAAATAATTTTTTAAGGGATATGTTTCAGGTGCCACCGTCAGAGAGGTCGTTCATGCCGGATACGCCCCCAACATACAACATATTCCACGTCGTAAAAGCCGTTGTGCTCACCACTATTATTGTTTCCCTGCTGGGCTATATCGACTGCATAACCGGTGAGATATCCATAGACGTACTATATATATTTTGTATATGTGTCGTAACATGGTTTACGAATACCCTTATCGGCATCGTCTGTGTGCTGGAAATCATACTGGCAAAAACGACCGCCGACTACTACGACCATATCAAGATAGGCTCGCACCTTTATGAATGGAATACCTTTACCTATCTGTTCATATACCTTGTTGTCTGCCTGTTGGTTAAAAAATTAAAAAAGGCGCTGTCAGCGTAATCAGCTCTCAAAAAATGATGGCAACGTGAAAGAAAATCATACTATCGACACGTTGCTCATGCATGCTTCCCTGTTACAACCCAAAACAGCCCAGAATAACTACGTCGGATTGACTATGCTCGACGCCAAAAGGGTTGGCAACATCCTGCAGATGGCCCGATACCGCCGCTCGAGACGAAGCAGTCGAGGCGCACCAAATAGCTTTAACGACCGTCCAACACCATCGATGCTCTCATCAATAATCTTTCAACAACAAATTAAAATTTGACTCCCGCACCGATACTGAAGAAATCCATGCGGTCGTTGACGTGCCGGCGGTATTCTGCGTTCAGGAAGAACAACCCAAGGGGAATATCGGCACCGCCCATCACTACCGGGGTGTAGGTCGCGGAGTTGTGGCCGTGGAATTCGACAGCCTCACCCAGACCAGCATAGGGCCTGATAAAGGGAATCGGGAGATGGGCCTTGAAGAGTGCGGTGATCGGCACGGATTTATCGCGCTGGATAGAGTTGATGTGATTCTTGTTGGGCATGACATAGCCGGCGCTTGCGCCGACAGAGATGATCGGGTTGAGATACAGATCGCCGAACACCTCAAAGGAATTGGTGTCATAGTGGCCGTGGGCGATGCCGTCGCGAATACCGATGCCGATCGAGTCGGCCGCCACGACGTTGTTGCAAATAGCCAGGGTCAGTACTAATGATAGGGCCAGTAAAGTTTTCATGCCTGTTCTCTCCTCTTGAATAGTAGGTCTGGCAGCGCAGATGCGAGCATTAGCCATCATATTTGATACGGGAATACCGGACGAATCGGGCTGTCTTTACATCCCAATCCGATAAAATGTAAAAACAACGGAAGCCGCAACAAGGCAGTAAAAACCGAAGAACTGCCAACGTCCTTTCTCCAGCCAGCTCGAAAGCCAGCGTAAAGCGAGGAGGCCTGCCAAAAAGCTCAATACCATCCCCACAATGCTGGGGAAGAAGAGTCCCGCCAGATGCGCCCCCTGGGTTGACGTGGTGAGTGTCTGCGCCTTCAAGAGACGCCAAACCTCGCGAGCGATCACGGGTGGTGTGAGTATAACCGCCAGAGCAAAGCTGAATTCTTCGGCCTTTTCCCTGGCAATCCCCAACAGCAATCCTGCGGAGATAGTAGCGCCGGAGCGCGAAAAACCGCGAAAAGGGAGACAGAGGCCCTGGACCATCCCGATCAGGGCCGATTCCCTTACTCCCAAGTCGGCAGACGTCGACGCACGTTTCCCATACAGACCGGCAACGATAATCAGCACTCCAGCCGCAGTCAGAGCAGCCGAGATTAAACCCAGATTCCCGAACAGCAACTCGATCTCGGCATTGGGGATCTCTCTCAGGACAGCCCTTTCGATAACTGCTTTCAGCACCAGCCCGACCATGCCGGTCAGGATGGTGGAGATCATGATGAGCTTGAAGGCACGCATAAACTGTTTCCGGGAAGCAAAAAAGCTCTCCCGCCACGACCTCCAAAAATAACAGATGACCGCAAACATGGTCCCGGTGTGCAGCATGACCAGCAGGAGCGTCATTTCCGGAGTAGTGGGATCGAGGCCCATAAGTTTGGCAATCACGATTACATGGGCGGAACTGGAAACGGGTAACAACTCTGCAGCACCTTGAACTGCTGCAAGGGCAAATATCTGGAGGATAGTCATGGGAAGATCACACCTGTCGATTCTTTGAAGTCGGAGAAAAATTGTGTGACAGACTAGCATATATCTATGCGCAAAAGAAACAAAACCGCTGTGCATCCCTTAAGGGTGCGGAACCGGCAATGTTTGGGGTCCGACTACGTGGGTGGAAGGAGGATACGACAGAAAATCGGCAGATCTTTCGGAGCCCACAGTGGAGTAAGGTGACCATTTCAAGATGAGACTTGGTGGGTGGCGTTGAATAAAAGATGAGGGAGTAGAGGGACTGCCACATACCCTCCGGTGTTAGGAAGCGGAGACTGCTCTGCCCTCTCCCCAGCCGATTGCGATCCGACACTCAGCGGGGACGCCTTCCGATATATTGGCAGGGTGTCTCAATGTTCAGTGTGGAGCGTTGTCTGCCCTGCCCTCTCGCGAGTGAGCATTTTGGAGAGCACGGCGGCGATTTCATCAGCATCATCGTCCAGGCACCCCATAAAACGCGGGTGGAGATTGTAGCCATCCGCGACGGTCTCCATATCCCGGTCAGGCAGAATCAGGACGGTGCAAATATCATGCAGCAGCCATTTCATCAGTTGTATTTCGGCAAACTCAACCTTGGAACCGACAATCAGCACAGCAACCACAGGCTCCATGGACGGGTTCATGATCCTGCTGACCAAGCTGCCCATTGCGCTGAATACTTCAGTTTCAGGGACGGTCCGCACCACAGCATCCCGGATATGGTCACCAACCCCATCTCGTGCGAACAGGAGTATCTGCATGGTCTTCGATCCTCTGGGAAATTGCCTTATGAGCGAAGCACCGGCAATAATTGTATCGGCATCTGATACCCCTAGGGGTTATCGTTACAATGCCGATAAAAATCACAGTTCCGCAAAGGCGGGGAAATGACACCATCCCCTACGGATGCAGGTCGATCACACCGACCTCGAAACCCATACCTTGCGCCTCTCAGCAGGATTCAATTCCCTCATACGTTTTTTGCCTTGTAGTTGTCATTGTCGCGCTTTCCTTCCAAAAGAGAGCCTATCGGCAGGGTTCCCCCGATTTCGGTGCAACATCCAACCCGAGAGAAGTCAATTCAAGGGCGACCATTTCTGCCAGTCTCCCAATACTGCCGCCAACCTCCTCGGACATCTCGAGGCCGGTTTCTATCGATTTGGGCTCAACGCCGAAAAGCACCACCCGCTTGGGCATCCCGTCGATCAGTTGCGCGGTGGCGAGAAGGTCCGAGACCCCAAGCTGATGTGGCGAAATCTTCTTCTGAAAGAGGGCCGGTACCTTCTCGCCTTCCAACCGGATAAAGCTGCCGGGCGGATTTCCGCTCTTCACCACGTCGAGGAGAATGAGATAATCTTTCCCCCGGATATACTGCAGAAGCTCTATACCACTTGTGCCGCCGTCAAGGAGTTCGACTCCCGGCGGGGTCTCGTAGCTCCTTTCGAATTCTTCCACGGCCCTCACACCTGCCCCCTCATCCTGAAGGAGCAGGTTGCCGATGCCAAGCACAAGAACTTTCACAGCGAGCCTCCATTCTCTATCCTAAAGTGCTTTGACCTTCACGATTTCCCTGTTTTCCGTATCAACCATGTGGATGGCGCATGCCAGGCAGGGGTCAAAGGAATGTACCGTTCTCAGTACCTCAAGCGGTTTTTCAGGATCAGCCACCGGGGTTCCCACCAACGACGCCTCGTAGGGGCCGGGTACATCCTGTGCGTTTCGCGGTCCAGAGTTCCAGGTGGAAGGGACAACGGCCTGGTAGTTTTTGATCTTGCCGTCTTTGATCACAATCCAGTGGGAAAGCACGCCCCTCGGCGCTTCGTGCAGCCCAACCCCCTTGATCTCACCGTTCGGAAATTCCGGTTTGTTGAAGGTCCAGCTGTCTCCTTTCCCGATATTGTCCATCAGGGCCTGCCATTGTTTCTGCAGGGTTTCGTACAGAACCGCTGCGCGTACGGCCCTGGCCGCATGTCGACCGATGGTCGAATAGAGCGCCGTAATGGGCACCTTCTCGCCGGCCATGCCGCTGATGGTCTCAAGGGCCTTGTTCGTATATCTCTTGGTGTGCGCGTCCCCCGCGGCGTACATGCAGAGGATATTAGCGAGGGGGCCGACCTGGGCGGGCTTGCCGTTGAACGTGGGGGCCTTGACCCAGGAGTATTTACCGTCGTCCTGAAACTCCGTATAATGGGGTTCCGTGTCCTCTTCCCAGGGATGGCGGGTCCAACTGCCGTCGTACCAGGAATGCTTGACGCTCTCCTGCACTCCCGCCCTGAAAAACTCATCATGAAAGCCCGTTATGGGATGGAATCTGCCGATGTCACCATCGGGGATATAGCCGCCGGGGTGGTCGAAAACGGTCCCCTTGGTATCCATCGGGAATTCTGGCACCGACAGGTAATTGGTGACGCCGGCCCCGTATGCGGTCCATCCCTTGTAGAAGGCGCCGATGGCGCATACGTCCTGGAAATAAACGTTGTTCACGAAGTCGCCGAGTTCGTCGATAAGGGCTTTGACGTAGAAGAGCCGCTCCATGGTAAGGGTGGAGGGGCTGTCCGTATTTATGGGATTGGCCACGCCCCCCACGGCCAGGTTTTGGATGTGCGGCGTTTTCCCGCCCAGAATGGAGACGATCATGTTCGCCTTGCGCTGGACCTCAAGCGCCTGAAGATAATGGGTCACGGCGAGAAGATTTACCTCCTGCGAAAGCTTCATGGCCGGGTGGCCCCAATAGCCGTTGGCGAATATACCCAACTGCCCGGTCCCCACAAAGCCCTTCAGCTTATTCTGCGTCTCCGTGAATACCTGCGCGCTGTTCAGGTGCCAGTTGGATGTGTTCTGGGCCAGTATCGCTGTTTTTTTGGGGTCAGCCTTCAGGGCGGATGTTACATCCACCCAATCCAGGGCCGAAAGGTGGTAGAAATGTACGATATGATCCTGAATGGCATGAGCGGCCATCAGGATGTTCCTGATATATTGCGCGTTCAGGGGTATTTCCAAATTCAACGCATTCTCAACCGACCTGACCGAGGCTATGGCGTGGACAGTGGTACAGACCCCGCATATTCTCTGGGTATACAACCAAGCCTCTCGTGGATCCCTGTCCTTCAATATCAGTTCTATGCCGCGCCACATCTGGCCCGACGCCCATGCCTTGCTTACGCGGCCGTTGTCCAGTTCACAGTCTATCCTCAGATGGCCTTCAATCCTCGTGACCGGATCAATGCTGATTCGCTTTGCCATATCTTCCTCCAGTTGAACCCAATAAACGTACGGTTCATTCAGATAGTTACTGCTCTTGTTTAATGATGCGACTCGGGAAACAGGGGCAGATATTTGGCGCAGAGTTTGAAGCCGAGGATCGCAAAGGCGATCATACCCATCGTCAGCGTCGTTTCCATCATCGAGGGGAAATAATCGCCGCCCGAACGGCTCGCAAACTCGGAAACCCCGAAGACCCCCACGTCCATACGGTTCATCAGCACCCCAAGTATCACCAGGATATCCACCACAAAGATACGGTCCAGATTGGTCCTGACGGAGCGGAAGGAGAGCAGGAAAAGCGGCAGTATCACACCCACCGTCATCTCGATCAGATAAAGGTTCCCCAGGAAGCTCCCATCCAGAACCGCACCCACGCCCGGCCCGGTCGCCAGGTGCCAGACCTTCATGACGAGGTACACGGAGCCGACGATCATTACCCCTCGGGCCAATCCTTCGACCACATCACGGGGAGGCTTGTGGTTGAACACCTTGCCGGTGAGCAGGGTCTCGAAGCTAACGATGGCCAGCCCCAACATGATCGCCGAGACGAGGAAATGATAGGGGATCAGATGGCTGTACCAGATCGGGGACAGTTTGGCCGGCACGATCAGATAGTTGGCCCCCAATGAGGATTGGTGAAGCAACGACAGCGCCACACCGAACATGACGGCTCCTATCATGATACGGCTGACGAAGTTCAGGGCGCGCTGCCAGCCGAGTTTTTCAAACACCATGGGACTCGATTCCGTGCCCAGGGTGGTAAGATAGAGCACAAGGTGCAGGGCGACGATGAACATGATCGAGTTAACCTGCCACATCACCAGGGGATGCCAAATGACAAAGGAACGTCCCACGTCAAGGGTGATGGAGATGGCCGCCAGCAGGTAGCCAAAAAAGGCGTTCAGGATCGAGGCGCGGGCAATGCACTTGTACTTTTTCCAGTTCAGGATGTAGACCGCCCCTGCAATCAGGAACGCTCCGGCCGCCATGGCCACCCCACCCAGGACATCGAAACCGATCCACAGCCCCCACGGCCAGAGATCGTTCAGGTTGGATGCGGCCCCGATGCCAAAGATCAACCGGTACGCGGCAACGACCGCTGCAAGGCCTATCAAAGCTACCAGCACAAGGGTAAACGGCGTGACCATCTTGATCCCCAGGTCCTTGCTGGGTGTATCGTCCAGAAGCTTGTTGATGACGCCTCCCAGTTTTGTACCGACATACCTGGTCGCATCGATATCGGAGAGGCTGTATTCATCGGCCATAAACCTGTTGATGACGCCGCCCCATTTGGGGCCGACATATTTGGTCGTATCAATCATGGCTCTCCTCCTTGTCCTTCCGATGCGTAAACGTATAGATGGCCGTCCCTCCCGTAAAAACCCCCGCGAAAACCCACAGGACCTTGCGTACATAGGCCCACGTCAGGGAAGGAAGATCGAAATGGGGGATATTCTTCCGGAAACCGAGCAGTTCGAACGACACGCCTGAGAGCATGATGTTCTGGGTTCCTCCCGCCTCGGTCAGGCCGTAGACACCGTCGGCATACCGGGCAACCGGCCTGCGCGACTTTTCCGTCGAATCAACGGTCTGTATCGGGAAGTCATACTCCGTTCCCGGTTTCAGGCTGAGCCGATACCGGGCCTCGTTGCGTAAGTCCACGACCTTACCGAAGATGGTGGCCCCGGTGGGACAGAACTCGGCGCAGGCGGCGTACTTGCCCTCGGCGTAACGATGCCGGCACAACTGGCACTTTCTGACCTCCGGCCAGGCCGAGTCCCATTCATAGCGAGGAACCCCGAACGGGCAGGCGAGCTGGCAATAGCGGCAGCCGATGCACCTCTCGGCAAGGTAGTAGACGGAACCGTTCTCCGGGTCCTTCCTGAACGCGCCGGCCGGGCAGACTGAAACGCATGCCGGAGAGACGCAATGGAGACATTGCTGCTTGAAATAGGAATACCCGTTCACGGCCGTGTCCTTTTTTTCTGCCGTGCCGTTTTTGTAGACCTTGACTATATTGAGCGTCTTTCCCGACAACTCCTGCGGCGCGTCCCATATCCCGTTGTTGCCCGGAACTCCCCCGTTCTCATAGGGCGGCGCCGTCATCCCCTTCTTGTAGAGCGCACCGCCGGGCACACTGTTCTGCTCCTTGCAATTGACCATGCAGGATTTGCAGCCGATACAGAGCGTTGCGTCGTACAGAATCCCAACCGCATGGGGTGGGAGTTGCGTTGACATACGCGCGTCAGCGAGCGGAATACCGGAAACCAGGAGCAGCCCGCCTCCGCCGGCGACGCCTTTCAGAAATCCCCGTCTGCTGATCGCCATGGCTACTCCTCCTTGTCCCGGGCGTTCTCCTCATGCTGCCCGTGGGGCTTGTCCTGGGTGGTATCTTTCTTGGTGCCGAGGCCGGTCAGCATCGCCGCGCCGGCGGCACCGACCACAATACCTGCGGACCCGGCAGCAAAGGTCTTGATGCCGGGGGAAACACCCGGCTTGTTCGGGAACGCTTCGCCGAAAAACACGGGCGGGGTCAGTTCCTTCAGGGTTGCTAATTGATGGAGCGGAGCGGAGAAGCCCACGCCTTTTTCGGCGCAGCCGAAACAGGGATGCCCCACACCTACGGGCCATGTGCCAGCGCCGGTGTCGCCGAAAAGAACGGATGGGCAGTTGGCGTAGGTCTCGGGCCCCTTGCAGCCCAGTTTGTAGAGACAGGCGCCCTTCCGGTGTAACCCGTCGCCAAATTGTTCCGCAAACCTTCCTGCATCGAAATGAGGTCTTCTTTCACAATTCTCGTGGATAAGGCGACTGAATGCGAACCGGGGCCTCCCTTTTTGATCAAGTTCGGGGAGCTTGTTGAACGTGACGAAATAAAGAATCGTCGAGAGCAGGTTGTAAGGATTCGGCGGACAGCCGGGGATCGTAACGACTGTTTTATTGGTAAGGATTTCCGGCACCCCCTTGGCCTCGGTAGGATTCGGGCTCGCTGCGGCAACCCCGCCCCATGAGGCGCACGACCCCATGGCCACGATTGCAGCGGCCTGCGGCGCTGTTTCGTTCAGGATATCCAGGGCGGTCCTTCCCGCGATCTTGCAGTAGATCCCGTGTTCTTTGGTGGGAATGGCTCCGTCCACCACCAGAATAAATTTGCCCTTGTTCCCTTTTATCGATTCAGCCTTTGCGGCCTCCACCTGATGACCCGCCGCGGCACTCAGGGTTTCCGAGTAATCCAGCGAGATGAGATCGAGAATGAGGTGTTCCAGGGTAGGATGGCTGGAACGCAGGAGTGACTCGACGCACCCTGTGCATTCCTGGAATGAAAGCCAGATTACCGGAGGACGTTTGGGATTGACGATGGCCTCGGCAATTCTCGCACCCACGCTGAGCGGAAGGCCCATTCCGACGGCCATAACCGAACAGAATTTAAGGAAATCCCTTCTCGAAACTCCGCCAAGTTTTTGTCTGACCGAGTTAAACGCATCTGAGTTGCTCATAACTCCTCCTTTCCTTGATGGCACTAAAAACCTGATGCTTTTTTCCTGAAATTGCGCAAAACTGTCTTGAAAAATCATGCTATACTGTATACAGCAATTCATACGCCAATCGAGGTTATCTCGCTGTATCAAGCGGTTGTGATGTCAGTGTTACAAAGGCTTTCAGGGGTTTGGGCAAAAAATAGCAGGTTTGACGTGCGGGAGATTTTCCAACTGCAACGTTGTTTAAAACTGACTTGATTTGCGCAAAACTGTCTTGGAAGGTGGGCACATGTCACATATCTGCATTTGCGACGATGAGGAAGGAATCCTCAAGTACTTCGGAAAAGTGCTTAAAAAGTATCAAGTGGCCACCTTCAACCGTGGCGAAGAACTGCTGGCGCACCTGGAATCCGAGGCCGGCGACCGGGTTGAATTGTTGCTGCAGGACCTGAGAATGCCGGATCTTGACGGCATCCAGATACTACGGCGTGTCAAAGAAATGCGGCCTGACCTGCCGGTGATCATCATAACTGCCTATGCAACGATCGATGATGCGGTCAGGGCCATCAAACTGGGCGCCTATGACTATGTGACCAAGCCATGTCCCAACGAGAAGTTGCTCAGCATGGTGGAAAACGTACTGCACCTGAGCCGCCTGACAGCAGAGAACCGCCGTCTACGGGCCAGGATACACGGAGGGGGGCATGAGCCGATCATCTTTTCCAGCCCCCGCTTTCGCGAAGTTTACGACCTCACCCTCAAAGTTGCATCCAGCGACGCCAATATCCTGATACTGGGCGAATCGGGCACCGGCAAGGAGTTGATCGCCAGCGCCCTGCATCATAACAGCCTGCGGCGCCACCATCCCTTTGTCTCACTCAATTGCGCCTCCCTGTCGGATACCCTGTTGGAAAGCCAGTTGTTCGGGCACCTGAGAGGCGCCTTTACCGGGGCCTTCGCCAATCAGAAGGGTATGCTGGAAGAAGCCGATGGAGGAACCCTGTTTCTGGACGAGATCGGCGACATCAGTCCCGCGGTTCAAGGCAAGCTACTTCGGGTGATTCAGGAGCGCGACTTCATACCTATCGGGTCCACGCATCCCAAAAACGTGAATGTGCGCTTCGTGGCGGCCACCAACAAGGAGTTGCAAAACGAGGTCTCCGAAGGACATTTCAGAGAAGACCTCTACTATCGGCTGAACGTAATCACCATTACCCTGCCGCCCCTCAGGGAACGCCCCGAGGACGTGGAGCCTCTGGCACGGCACTTTCTGCACCGCTTCTCCGAATGCATGGGGAAGGAGATCCACGGCATCGATTCCAGGGCACTGGCAGCCTTGCAGGCCTACACTTGGCCAGGCAACGTGCGCGAACTGGAAAATGTCATGGAACGGGCCGTAATCCTCACCTCCGGCAGCCACATCAGTGCCGACGTCATCCCTCTGCACAGCGAACAAAAGGAGCCTTCATCTGTGCCTGCTCCGGCGCATCAACCGCAGATGGTTGCCCTGGATGAGATGGAGCGCCAGCATATCGAGGCGGTATTGAGGGGAAACCATTACAATAAAAGCCGTACGGCAGAGATACTTGGCATCTCGCGCCGGACGCTTGACCGACGTATCTCCGATTTCGGCCTGATGAACTGGGAGGAGTGATGAACCACCCACATGCCTCCATCCGCCGTAAGTTCATCTTCGCCACCCTGACACCACTCTGTGTTGCCATACTCCTCAGTTGGCTGATCGGATTTCAGTTGATCACCGACCATGTATTCCGTCAGGCCCAGCAAAATATGATACAGGGTCTCAACCTCGCCCGCACGGTCTACCGTGACGAAATTAATCACCTTGATAGTGTAGTTAAGGGAGCCGCACTCATGCCGGAGCTTGTCCAACGGCTTGGCGACTCCCGTTTCGAACGGTCGGAAAAAGTGTTGTTGCAGATTCTGCAAACGGAGAATCTCAGTTTTTTGAACCTGATCGATGCAAAGGGGGTGGTGCACTACCGGGCAGCCAACCAGCAACAGCATGGAGACCGGTTGGAAGACGACCCGATACTGGACCGCGCCCTTAATGGAGAGTTGACCGGCGGGGTGCAAATCTACTCCCAGGAACGCCTGAGGCTGGAGAACCCGGTTCTGGCACAGACGGCACAAATAGCTCTTACGCCGACCCCCAGGGCTCGCATAATTACGCGGAACAGGGAGCCACGCGGGCTGATGCTGGTAGCGGCGGCTCCCTTGCTGACTAGTGACGGCCGTGTTGTCGGAGCGTTACAGGCCGGCTTCATGCTTAATGGCGACAGCATGGTGGTCGATACCATCACTCGCATCGTCTTTGGCCAGGATGGGAAAGGCGCAGCCACGATCTTTCTGGGAGATGTGCGGATCGCCACCAACGTCCGTGATACGTCCGGAGACCGCGCCATCGGCAGCCTCATGTCGGAGGATGTGGCTCGAGTAGTGCTGAAGCAGGGCGAGAACTGGAGCGACCGCGCCTTTGTGTACCGTAACTGGTATATTTCGGCCTATGAGCCGATTCGCGATCCCTCCGGCAGCGTGGTGGGAGCTCTTTACGTCGGCATGCCGGAACAGCCTCTTCTGGACCTTAAAAAAAGACTCAACCTGATCTTTGCCGGCGTGCTGCTGTCCGTAGCCCTGATCGGCATTAGCCTTGCCACCTGGATCAGCAGTCGCATGGCCCGACCGGTGCGCGCACTGGCCGAGGCCACCCGGCGTATGGCCTCCGGGCAACACATAGAACCGATAACGGTAACAAGCAACGATGAGATCGGGCTATTGGCTAACGAGTTCAACAAAATGACTCGCGAGGTCAGTTTACTGAATCAAACCTTGGAACAGAAGGTGGCAGAGCGCACTAGGGATCTGGCGGAGAAGAACGCGCAACTGCTGGCGACCCAGAATGAGTTGTGCAGAGCCGAGCGGCTGGCCAGCCTGGGCATGCTGGCGGCCGGGGTGGCCCACGAGATCAACAACCCGCTGGCGGTGATTCGCGGCAATGCCGAGCTTCTACAAAGCGCCATTCCGGCTGGGAATGAAAACCGCGAAGAGGCTGACGCCATTGTGGAAGAAGCCATCCGCATCGAGCGTATCGTCAATAATCTGCGGGTCTTCTCGCGTAACGGTATAAAACGCGTTTCAAGTTTTTCCTTGGGGAAAATGCTCGACACCATCCTTAATCAGATCGGTCATCAGATACCCCTCGACCGCTACCGGATAATGAAGAATTATCGGGAAATGGATGTGGATATCGAAGGGGACAAGGACCAGTTACGGCAGGTTTTCACCAACCTGATCATAAATGGCTTGCAGGCTATGCCAGAGGGTGGAGAACTGGTAATGAGTGCCGAGACTGACCAACGGGTAAGGGTAATGGTGCAGGACAAAGGCTGCGGCATTCAGGATGAGGACAAGGAGCGGCTCTTCTCCCCCTTCTTCAGTACCAAGGCCCAGGGTACGGGGCTGGGATTGGCAGTGTCTTACAGCATCGTCAGGGACCATGGGGGGGAAATTCGGGTGGAAAGCCGCGTCGGTGAGGGGACAACCTTTACAGTGGTGCTGCCTCTCCGGCAGGAACCAGTCGACCGAACCGTATGAATGCTCCGGCATCCCATTGCATACGATGCGCCTCCCATGGAGTTACTTGTCCGCACTTATTCTCCCGATCTCTTCCCTGTCCGATGTCTTGGATAGGACCTGTCCACCGTCACCCCTCTCTCTGTTGATCCCCTCAATTCAGATACCACACAAGAACTCACTCACGTACGGTCGAGATCCGGCAGCAAAGTTGCATGCCAATAAAGAAAGTCAACGGGAGGGTATTTAATGGAAACACTTGATAGGGATACGGCCGGAAAATTGTTCAACCACTATCGTAAGCACCGTGACGGCATCAGGAACAAACCGGAAATGGCGTCAATCTGCCTGATCTGTGGCTCTATCCATGTCTTCCCCGACCCACGAGATGCTCATATGTTGGTTTGTCGCAATTGCGGCTTTGCTTTTGACCGTTATGAGTGTACGGCTTGCGGTAAAACCATCGATGGGCGGGACCCGCAAAACCCCGGTTGCCGGGAGTGCGGTTGGAGAGTCTGCACCTGCGGACAATGCGGCTGTCCACAGGTGCAGACAACTGTTGAGTGAAAAAAGGTTTTAATAGGGACCTTCCTGGTAGGGACGCGCCCTATTTTGATCAAAAATTAAGCACTTGACTCGCAAGCGGAATGATCGAGAAGCTTGTGGAGGATAAAACCTGTTATGGCATTGACCACAACGGTTGTTTATATAACGACCTGTCGTATACTACATTGCTAAAAAAACGGAAAGCAAGTTACCAAACAGGGGGTACCGGCGATTCCTCACGGGGAATCAGGTCCCGATGCCCCCTGCATGTTTCTCCATCACTTTTGCCCACACCTTTCCATAGGGAACACGGACTTTCAGCCGGTGGGCAGTCTGCCGAAACGCCGCTTTAAAGCCCGCAAAACCCTTGAACCTTGCCGATCTTCCATTGAACCTTGCCGGCTACTTTTTCAAGTTTACCTCTGGTTCCCAGCATGGTATTCGAACAGACCTTCCCGGTAATCTCCCTAACCGTGCCGCGCACTCTGTGGAAGAGTCCTCTTGCCTGGAACTTGGTGCTTAGTTTCATAACACACCTCCTCTTTCCCCCCATAATGCCATTGATCGGTATTTAAGACTTCTGACAAACGGGGATCCTCGCAACAGCACTACTCTTCTGACCACCAGCTTACAGCTTCCCGCCGGTTCGCCTTGTTACTCGAGAAGTCTCCGGCTCTTACTTAGCCTTCAGTGTACGAGAGACTTCTCTTGCAACACCCATTTCTGGCACCTATTCTTTCTCTTGATACGCAGTATTCGACCATTCTTTCTAAGTGGTATTATAACAATAATCTTATGAAAAATGTCATAAGATTATTGTCCTGCCGGAAAATCATTCACCCACATGACCATTGCCAGCATATGAGGATTGTCGCATATAATACTCCTCCTGTTTGCTCCAAATTAATTGCGTGGCACGATCCAACGTCAAGTTGAGGTCTTGAATGCTCGTACGTGGGTGACGATTGGCGATCCTGTTCAACACCTTGCTGGTGATAGCCGGATTATTGTACCATGGCATGTTCATCATCTCCCTTCCGAGTAGTGTCTTTCAACAGCCATGACTTCGCTGAACGTCGCGGCCGACTCAATCAATCCTCCATGGATAGCACAAAGCATAAGACGTACCACCATTATAACTAGTTATTATAACTGTACATTATATTTTAACCACAATATTAGGACCCTGAGAAAACACTTTTTGTAGGATTTTTTTACACATGGAAAGAACTCTGTGCACTGGACATTGTGGTTTTTAAGACAGATTTTTTAGCGATAGATTCAGGCGCAAAAAAAATCCCCGCAGCTCGGAGGGGAAGCTACGGGGTGCCTTATGGGCAATTGTTTTCTTTTCAACGTTATGGCCGTATTCTATCTTCGAAGGGAAACGCTCCTTTTCTAAATCCTTATTTCTGACTAAAAATATCATTTTTATCCGAAATGTCAATTCCCCGATCCAAACACGGCCGTTACAGGTATTGGAGATATCCCGGCAGCAAAACAGCGGACCTGTATATCCCGGGTAGCTGTTACAATAGATCCTCGGAAATGGGTGAGAATAGATGCCTGTTGCGCCAAAAAGCCGAGCCCCCGGATTGGTATCTGTCATGTTGCGGCTACGCCGGTTCGCTTGTTTGGCAGCCAGACTCCCGCATGGCACTTAAAAACAGCCTGGTTAAGTGGAAATGGGCGTATAATTATAACATAAGGTAAAAAAAGACCGCCCTAGGAAAAGGAGGCGGAGATGACCGTTTTTTTCAGTTTTATTTATGCGACAGGGGTAATGCTCGGGCTCTTCATCCTGGCTTTTGTGGGGGTCTATCTTCTGGCGTTGCTTCTATTTCCGATCGAACGCAAGGTTTCGAGCTACATATGGTCCCACCCCATGCATGCAACTACGATAGGCACCCACAAGGGATCATTCAAAAAATTCAGCCAGAGGATTCAAGATGGACATTAACGGAAACAACGAAATACAAAAAATCCAGCCTCGGCGAAGAGCAAGGGTTACGTTGGCGGTGGCTGCGATAGCGTGTACTGCCATACTTAAAGCGGCCATCTGCTGTGCCGACGATGGAAAGGAGGGCTTTTCGCTGGGCTACGCCACCTTGCAACCTGTTGCAACCGACACAACCGACAAGCATCCCGGTGTGCTGACGGCAAAATATGGTTTCAGCCTTCTAAAAGACATCACCCCGTACGTGGGGACAGGCTTGGCATATGTCCTCCCCCAGGAAACCGTCGTTACCGACACCCCGACAAAGCTCAAAACCGGTCTGGCGGGCCAGGCAGGTGTGAGCTTCAATCTTGGCGGCAATTCATCGTTAGTCATTGATTACAAATACCTGCATTTCGCCAACGATACCCCCAACAGCGACAAGGGGACACCCCCCCAATCAGTTGGAATCGGTGTGAACATCAAATTTTGACCCATCTCGAATGACTCGCTGTGTATACGTTTTTAACACCATTTGACTAACGCAATGGCCATCAGCTATAGTTTTCAGGAGATTTTGCAAACAATCGGGTAATCGAGGTGAGGTAATGCTCAGAAAAAAGTTGGCTTTCAAGGTGTTGGTGATCCTGGGAATCTCGCTCGGTTGCGGTTTGGCAGCCATGATGGTGATTTCAATCTGGCAGCAAACCAACTCCACCATGAAGTTGCAGTTAAAAAATACCCGCAACCTTGCGGCCATATTCATCAGAGATATCGACGACTACATGATGAAAGGCGACTCAAAAGAGGTCAATAAGTACATACGCGAGGCCAAAGAGAGGAAACTGTTCCTCGACCTCAAGATCTACGACGAGCATGGCAAGGAAACGGAATCCAAGGATGGGGCGGCACAGCCCGCCATTGTAAAGGCGCTTGAAGCCGGCAAGACTATCGAGTTCAAAAGCGAGGAGAACGGCATTAAAGCCTTGAATCTCGCTATTCCCTTTGAAAATGAACAACGCTGCAAGCAGTGCCACGATGCAGCCCCAAAATTTCTGGGGGGAATGCTCCTGAAAACCTCTATTCAGGAGGGATATGAAAGCGCGAAAGAAACCTCCATAACACTTCTTTTCACCAGTATTCTGTTTTTCTTCATCCTGCTTGGAACTATCTTTCTTTTCCTGAGAGCGGCAATCATCAAACACATTCTCGCATTTTCCCGTAAAGTTGATGAGTTGTCGAGCGGCGCCGGCGACCTGACCACGGTCATCCAGGTGTCGTCAGACGACGAGATTGGCCATCTTGCCGTTGGCATCAACAAGCTTATTTCCAAAATCCACAACATCATGGCCCAGATAGCTCAGAACGCGGGGGCGCTGTCATCCTCCGCAGACCAGTTGCTCACCACATCCCAAAAAATGACCACAGGGATCGAAGATGCCGTCACACAGACGGACACGGTGGCCACCGCCAGTGAAGAGATGGCGGCGACTTCGGGTGCCATAGCCGCAAATTGCACCGCAGCTGCCGAGGAGTCCGACAAGGCGAACGATTTTGCTACCGCCGGCGCGCAAGTGGTGGAAAAAACGATGGAGGTTATGGCTCGCATCGCCGACAAGGTGCGGGAATCGGCGGAGACTATCGAGTCGCTGGGCAGCAGATCGGATCAGATTGGAGAGATCGTCGGCACCATAGAAGACATCGCCGACCAGACCAACCTTTTGGCCTTGAATGCCGCCATTGAAGCGGCCCGCGCCGGAGAGCAGGGACGCGGCTTTGCCGTTGTTGCCGACGAGGTCCGCGCCTTGGCGGAGCGAACCACCAAGGCAACCCATGAGATCGGTAAAATGATCAAAGCCATCCAAAACGAAACCAAAAATGCGGTTACCACCATGGAAGAGGGCGTTCGAGAGGTGGAGGCCGGGACCGGTGAGGCTGCCCGTTCCGGTGAAGCAATTTTCGAGATTATCGAGCAGATACGCGCCGTAGTGTCCCAGGTCAACCAGATCGCCACCGCGGCGGAGCAACAGACGGCAACCACCAGCGAAATCAGCGGCAACATCCAGCGGGTCACGACCGTCGTCCAGGGAGCGGCGCACGGGGCACAGCAATCAGCTGACGCGGCCAAGCAACTGGCGGTTCTTGCCCATGACCTGAAACAACTCGTGGGCCAGTTCAAACTTTCGTAGCACGAGCCATTCCCAAACTCATGATTCCACAAATACAAAACGGGGGACTCCATCTCCCGTTTTGTATTTGTGGGTGTTCCTCACGGGAGGTAGAAAAGGATCACACAGCTAACCGAATGCACTTTTGCCCCCACCTGTGGTAAACTATGTGCCGGGAACAGGTTCTTTATCAACAGCAGCCACGACAAACACCGGATCGATTAATACGCGTTGAGGACCAAACGTGATATTTCCTCACAATAACCGCACCATGATATCCATACTCGACACCTTGAGCCGCGATTATCTCCACGGCAAGGAAGAGGTGCTGCGACTTTCCATGATTGCACTCCTGACCGGTGGACACATCCTGATTGAGGATTTACCCGGATTGGGCAAGACAACCATCGCCTTGGCTCTTGCCGGCATTACCGGCCTTTCCTTTGGCAGGGTGCAGTGCACCAGCGACCTGCTTCCTTCGGATATCACCGGACTGTCGGTGTTCAACCGCGACGAAGGACGTTTTACGTTTTTGCCGGGGCCGATCTTCAACAACATCGTCCTCCTTGATGAGATCAACCGGGCCATGCCGCGCACCCAGAGCGCCATGCTGGAGGCTATGGAAGAACGGCGGGTGACGGTGGAAGGAGTAACACACCACCTACCTGATCCCTTCATGGTCTTCGCCACCCAGAACCCTTCCGACCAGAGCGGCACGTTCCCTCTGCCGGAATCCCAGCTCGACCGTTTCCTGATCTGCACTGGCATTGGCTATCCACCGGAACACCTGGAAAAAGCGATTATTGCAAGCGGCGGCATCCGCGAGCGAATCGGCAACATGGCACCGGCGGCCTCGACTGCCGACATCCTGGAAGCACGCAGGAATGTCGAAACCGACATCTATCTCTCGGACAAAGTGGTCGGCTATATCTACGCTCTGGTGGCTGCCACACGTAGCCACGGCATGATTCAGACAGGTCTCTCCACCCGGGCCGCTATCAATCTCGCCCAGGCTGCACGCGCTGCCGCATTTCTGGAGGGGCGAGACTACGTGGCGCCGGATGACGTAAAGGGGATTGCAGTTGCCGTCTGTGCCCACCGGCTGGTCATGCGGGCCGACCAGGAAACCGCTGACAAAGGTGAATTATTACGGGCACTCATCGCCGACATAGCGCTTCCTTTGGCCTGAGAATCAGTAAGGCAGGGGCGCTCTATATCGCCACGACCCTCCTGTTGGGTTTCTCAGCCGTCAATACCGGGAACAACCTGCTGTTTCTGATGGTATCGGGCCTACTGGCGTTCATGTCGGTTACCGGTTATGTCGGCATGCGCAACATCAAAGGACTCACCCCCGAAGTACTTCCACCGGCCGAGTTGTTCGCCGGAACCGCCGCCACTTTTTGCCTGCGCCTTCACAACAACAAGCGACATGTTACCTCCTTCCTGATCCGACTGGAGTGCCCCGGCGGCCAGGGTGTCACCTTTCCTCTGATCGGTTGCGGTGCATCGGCTGAGGGGAAGGTTGCCCTCACGTTCGCCGATCGAGGCCACGCCGCCATTGACCGGATAACCGTAAGTTCCCCCTTCCCGGTGAATTTTTTCACCCGCTACTGGACATTTGCAGCAGACAACCGGTTTGTCGTCTTTCCCCATCTGCTGGCCGGAATGACGGTCGGGAACGATGGTGAAACGGAACGCCAGGGAAACAGTATCCGGCAGGGCCGGGGCCAGGACGGCGAACTGGAGCGGATTGCAGCCTACTCCGGCAGTGAGCCGTTACGGATGATTCACTGGAAACTCTCCGCCCGTAGTGAGGATTTGCAGGTCAAGGAGTTCGGCAGCCAAGCGGTACCGCCCCTGATTATCGACCTTGATGGGCTGCCGGGACGAGACCTTGAACAGCGTATATCCCGCGCGGCCTGGTTGGTGAGGCGCTGGGTGGGACTACGGCCGGTCGGCCTCAGGTGGGGCGGAAGGATCATCCCGGCCGGGACCGGACGGCGTCACGGCATGAAATTGCTGACGGAGCTTGCCCTCTATGGTCGCGATTAGCTCACTGATAGCCATACTCTCATACGTCATCGCCCTGTGCGGGATCGTGCCGCTCTTCCCCTGGTTAGCTACGGCGCCGCGGGCCGCCCTTGCGGCGGGCCTGCTGGCGGGTATCTGGCAGGATCGTCGGGGGGCATGGCCCGTGAAGAATTGGCAGTTCAACCTGGCCGTCGTACCGGCATTCCTCTACTATGCATTCCAGTTCAGCCGCAGTAATCCGGTCCAACCGGTGGTAAGCACGTTGGCCATCATGCTGGCGGTCAGGTTGTGCGGAGAAAAGAGTGTGCGCCACCATCTGCAGATTGCAGCCTTGTCCCTGTTCTGCCTTGCCTCCTCCTCCCTGTTCGACCTCAGCCCCATATTCCTCCTCTACCTGACCCTTTTGCTGTTATTGGTGGCGGTGTGTCTGGTTCTTTTGACCTTTCACTCCCTGGACAGCCGCATGGTCCTGCACCGTGCCCATTTGCGCAAGGTGCTGACGGTGGGGCTCGTAATGCCTCTGGCCTCCCTGCCGCTTCTGGTTGTCTTCTTTCCGATCCTGCCCCGCACCCAGATTCCCTTGTGGAATATCCTGGCGGCACCGGCAGTTCGCCCCTCAGGCTTCAGCGACAAGGTGGAGCCCGGTACCAGTACCTCTGTCGGAGAATCGCGAACCATCGCCTTCCGTGCCGAGATGCCACGCCAGCCGCAGCAGTACCTCTATTGGCGCGGCACGGTCTTCAACCGCATGGACGGACAGCGATGGGTGCGCGACACCGCCATCCCGCCGGAACAGCTTTTGTACAAGGAGGTACGGATACCCCAGACTATCTACCCGGAGCCGGGACCGTCCCGGGTCCTCTTCAGCCTTGACGCGCCTGCCGCTATCGCCTTGCCCAAGGCGCGGGGAGCCTCGGACGGCACTTTCGAGTATCCGGTGCCGATCACCCGGCGCTTGGGTTACCGGGCTGATTCTGTTACCTCGGGCATCCTGCCAACGGCCAAAGGGATAAACCGGGCCTTCTATCTGAGACTGCCCGCCGATATCCCGCAACGGGTACGGCAACTCGCGGACGACATAAGGCGGCAAGGGACCAGTGATGCCCGCAGGCTGGAGTTATTGGAACAGTATTTTCGCAACGGGAACTACCGTTACAGCATGCGCGGCCTGCCTACCGGCAAACACGCCCTGGAGCAGTTCCTGTTTGAAAAAAAACAGGGGCACTGCGAGTTTTTCGCCTCCGCATTTGCCCTGCTCCTGCGCGCCGCCAATGTTCCGGCAAGGTTGGTAGGCGGATACCTGGGGGGGGGATACAATGAACTGGGAGGCTATTACCTGGTCAGCGACGACCTGGCTCATGTCTGGGTCGAGGCATATATCGACGGTCGCGGCTGGCTGCGGGTGGACCCCAGCAGCTTTGCCCGTAACGCCGGCGAGGTATGGGGAGGTGAGAAATGGACCAGCCCGACGATGAAACTGCGCCTGTTCCTCGACTCACTCGATTACACCTGGAACCGCACTATCGTCACCTACGACTTCGAGCAACAGGTCGAAATTGCCCGTAGTGCCGGCAAAAGTCTGCAAAAATTCGAGGCAGGAAAGGCTGCCAGGGCCGCCCTGCCCTATCTCCTGCTGCCAGTAGTACTGATGGTGGCACTGATCATTATCGCTCGTCGCCCATGGCTGTACGGATCACAGAACGAGCGACTGCTACGGCGTTTCTACCGTTTGATTGAACGAGACTGCGGAATATCGGCACAGCCGGGCAGACAGGGACTCTTTGAGATTGCGAGACAGGCTAGGAACACTACGGTGCGGGAATTTGCGGGCATCTACGCTGGAGCTGTGTACCGGGATCGAAAACTGACAAGCCCTGAACTCGCGCGCCTGCGACGCATCCTGAAAAACGGATTTGTTACAAAAGCATAACAGCGCGTCGTAACACTTGCATTAATCAGCCCAATGCATACAATAATTTGTTTCTTTCGGTCGAAGCGGGATTTGCCAACCCATCGAAACGGGCTAGTATCATTTAAGAAGACCAAAGACACCGTATCATGCGGGTCTATTCGTGGCGGGGCCTGACGACGAACCATCTCAGGCCCTTACACTGCTACTCGACAAGTACTCAATCCGTTATCAATTTTCGATGTAAGAGGCCTGCGATGAAAAAAACACGACTTGCCGCTATCGATATAGGAACAAACTCCATTCGCTGTATTGTGGTCGAAGCGGACCAGCAAGGACGCTTCATGGTGTTGGACGATGAGAAGGCCACTGTACGGCTCGGTGAACAACTCAGCAAGACCGGAGCCATATCTCCTGCGGCTTTCACACGGGCAGTTGAGGCCATCAGTCGTATCCGCAAACTGATTGACGGTCTGAAAGTGACCGATGTCGAGGCGGTAGCCACCAGCGCCGTCAGAAGTGCAACCAACGGCCCCGAATTGGTGGAGGTCCTGAGCCGCGAGCTAAGCCGGGAGATCCGGGTCATTTCCGGCGAAGAGGAGGCAGAACTGGCCGCCATATCCGCTCTGCACAACTTCGAGATGAACGGCAAGCGCTATGCCATGATCGACATTGGCGGCGGCAGCGTTGAGATCGTCACGGCCTTGGGAAACCATGTTGAAGAGTGCTATTCCCTTGACCTGGGCGCCGTGGTGCTGACTGAACGATTTTTCCCCACCGACCCGATCAGGCCCGGCGATTTCCAAAAATTTCAGCGTTATGTGCGGGCAGAGCTCAAGAAGGCCTTTTCCGGGCAGAAAATCTCCGTCCAGACATTCATCGGCTCCGGCGGCACCATCACCTCCCTGGGCTACATGGTTATGAACATGCGGCGGCAGGAGTACTCGTCGGTCCACGGCTACGAGACCATGCGCTCCGAACTGGTGCACCTGCTGGCGATGCTGATGCGGCGGGATATCAAGGGAAGACGCGCGGTACCTGGTCTGAATCCTGATCGGTCCGACATCATCGTGGCCGGCTTGGGAGTTGTCGACGAACTCATGCGCTTTTTTGGCGCCAATACACTGTTGGTTAACGAGCGAGGCATCCGCGAGGGGCTGATTATCAGATGCATGAAACGCCTCGGACTCATGCCGGTGGAAGAGGGGCAGCGCAATTGGCGCCAGTCGGTTCTGGAGTTCGCCCGTTCCTGTCACTGTGACGAATCCCACTCCCGACATGTGGCCGGTATGGCTCTGGCCATCTTTGACTCCCTGGCCAAAGAATTCCGCCTGAAGAAAGTGGAGCGAAAAATGCTCGAAGCGGCGGCCTACCTGCACGACATAGGCTACTTCATCAGTTACAGTAGCCATCACAAACATTCCTACCACCTGATCCGCCATGCGGATCTGTTCGGGTTTGCCCCTCAGGAGCGTGAGATGATCGCCCATATCGCCCGCTACCACCGCAAGTCGCTCCCCAAAAAAAAACATGTTGAATTCCTGCGCATGCCGGAAAAAGACCAGCAGACCGTCTGCCGGCTAGGGGGAATCCTGCGTCTCGCCGATGGCCTTGACCGACGCAGGAGTTGCCTGGTGGAGGTGGTGGAACTCGTCCACAGCGGGAATGACTACAGGATGAAACTCTTGGGGACCGAGGACATCTCGGTTGAGATATTCGGCGGTAACGCAAAAAAAGACTTATTTGAGAAAGCCTTCGAAGGGAACATCATCTTTGTAACCAGCTAACGTTGCGGACTATCGGCCTCCAACATTAATAAATTTGTCCCCATCCCGACCCCCACCAACTTACGTTGGAATAGGAAACAGCCGCACCAGTTTTTCAAAATCATCCGGTGGAAGCGGCCTGCTGAAATAGTGCCCCTGCATCTCCTCGCACCGCTGCTGTGCGAGGAACACGTATTGTTCCTCCGATTCAACCCCTTCGGCAACAAGCTTTTTGCCCAGACTGTGCCCCATGGTTATGATTGCGGAAACAACCATCGCTTCGCCCGGATCGACGGTAATGCTGTTGACCAGGGATTTATCGATCTGCAGTTCATCAATGGGGAGCCTATTCAGGTAACTGAGCGATGAATAGCCCGTGCCAAAATTGTCGATGGAGATCTTGACGCCGATCTCCCTTAATTCTCCAAGCTTGCGCACGCTTTCGGTGATGTTGTCCATGATGATCTTTTCCGGCAGTTCGATTTCCAGATAATGCGGATCGAGCCGAGTGCTTGCGAGGGCCTGGGATACCTTTTCCGTGAAGTCCTCCTGATGGAACTGTCGCGCCGACGTGTTCACCGCCACGCGGAGCGGTTCCATCCCCCTCTCCTGCCACGCCTTATTCTGGCGACACACCATATCCAGCAGCCACTCACCCGCCGGGATGATCAGACCGCTCTCCTCAAGCATGGGAAAGAACTCCGCGGGAAAGGCCAGGGGAGCTCCTCGGGGTTGCCAGCGCATCAAAGCCTCCATCCCGGTAATCTTCCCGGTGGTGGCGTCGATGCGCGGTTGGTAATGGGGCAGGAACTCTTCCCGTTCCAATGCAGACCGCAGCCGTTTTTTCATGATGGCGCGTTCGTCACTCTTGAGAGCCATTGATTCGGTGAAGAACTGAAACGAATTCTTCCCTTCCCTTTTGGCCTGATACATGGCTATATCGGCCGTCTTCAGCAAGCCTTCGACCGTGGTACTCTGAAGCGGATAGATGGAAATCCCGATGCTGGTCGTAACGTAGGTTGGTTGGTCAAGGATATAGAAGGGGCGCTGAAACAGCTCCAGCACCTTTTCGGCAAATTTGACGATGTCGTGGATATCCGGCATCTCGTTGACAACGATGACGAATTCGTCACCCCCAAACCTGGCGACCGTGTCGTACTGCCGCATGCACTGCTGGAGACGTTTGGCCACATCCTTCAGGAGAATATCCCCGACAACGTGACCGAGCGTATCGTTAATCGCCTTAAAGTTGTCAAGATCGAGGATCATCAGGGCCAGCAGGTTGTTATGCCGATCTTCGTAAGCCAGGGCTTGTTTCAGACGGTCAAAGAGCAACTCCCGGTTGGGAAGACCGGTAAGAGAGTCGTGATTCGCCTGATGCTGGAGTTGCTTTTCCGAATTTCTGCGTTCGGCGACCTCCTGCTTGAGGAGAGTATTGACCTTGATCAATTCTGCATTGAGGGCACGAATCTCTTCTTCGGCCCTCTTGATCTCAGTTATGTCGATCATCGACACGACACACCGCTCCGTGCCGGGCACTTTTTTAATCTTGGTGCAAACATAGCTGGTACGTTGGTTGCTGCCGATAAACAAGGAAACATTATCCAGTGAAACCGCTCCGCCTGCAGCTCCTCTCAGGCATTGCTGTATCTCTTTGGCAGCGAATTGCTCCATCACAAAGAAGTCAGACCATTCCTTCCGACATTCGACTTCCTCCTTCGAGTACCCGGACAACTGCGCGAATTCTTCGTTGACCATGGCAATAGTGCCGTTTTCGTCAACGATCATCATTGCGCTGCCGCTTACCTCGAAGATCGTGCGGTAGTGTTCTCCGCTCTCCTTCAATTTTTTTTCGATCGCATGTTTGGCAAGCGCTATTTCTATGGTCTGGCGAAGGCGCAGGGAGTCAAACGGCTTCATGAGGAAAGCAAAGGGACCAGTCAGGAGCGAGCGTTGAAACGTATCGTCGTCAGCAAGAAAGGAGAGATAGATCACCGGTATATCGAAACGGGCTCGGAGCCTCCCGGCGGCCGTAATACCGTCGTCGCCCCGCCCGAGAGAAATATCCATCAGAATGAGCTCCGGCTGTTCCTCCTCCGTCGCCTCAAGGACACGCTCCCCCGAATAGACCACAGCGGGCACGTCATATCCCATCCCGATCAAGGTCTGCTTGAGGTCTTCAGCGACAACGGCTTCATCCTCAACGACCAGAATTTTAACCTTACCGGACATTCTCGTCATTCCCCCCGGGGCCTATCCTCTGAATGATACTTTGCAAACGGTCCCTGAGGTGCCAACGAATTCGGCAACCCCCTGAAGCTGCTTTGTCAACGTGTTGATCAGGCTCAGGCCGAGCGTACCCGGCATCTCCATATTGAGTCCCTTGGGAAGGCCGATACCGTTGTCACCCACCACAAGTGTGTACAAACCCGACTCGTCGCGCTCAAAATCGATGATGATCGTCCCTTTCCGGACATCCGGGAAACCGTGTTTCAGGCTATTGGAAACCAGTTCATGGATAATAAGGCCGCACGGCACTGCTATGTCCAGGCTGACCATTATCCGGCCGATACGCATTTCCACCTGAAGTGAACTCTGGTCGGGACTGTAAGCGCTTATGATGCTTCCCACCAAGCCTCGCGCATACTCATTGAAATCGATCCGTGCCTGGCTGCTGGAGTTGCACAGCATTTCATGAATAAGCACCATGGCCCTGACTCTTTCCTGGCTCTCCTTGAAAAAGTCCTGAGTTTCGGGGTTGCTTACGTACCTTGACTGTAGGCTGAGCAGACTCATGATGACCTGCATATTATTCTTTGCCCGATGGTGGACCTCCCGCAGCATGACATCCTTTTCATGAAGCGACGACTCGAGATCGGCCTCGGTATGCTTGCTTGCGGTTACATCCATGGCCATGGTGATGAACAGACGGCGCTCATCGGGAAGCACACCTGCGGGGGCCGAACTAAAATTCCACACAAGCTTCTCACCGCTGTTGGTAGTTACCGGAAGTTCCTCATACGTACAGGGAGCCTTGGTTTTATACAGAAACCCAAACTTATCGCACATCGAAACAGACTCGGCGCCGAAGGCCTTCTTCACCCAGGCATCGATCGTGGGGATATCCTTGAAGGAATAACCGGTTCGTCTCGACCATTCGCTGTTGATCATCACAACTACGCCGTCCTCAGTATGAATCATGATGGGGAACGGCGCGGAAAAGACCGCCTGACGGAACCTGCCGCCCGTTTCCAGGAGGTCCTTTTCCACGTGCCGGTACATGGTGACATCGCGGATAAAAGCGCAAAAAACCTCCTTACCCTCGAAGTGAAGCAGGCTCAGCCTTAACTCCACGTCAATCAGACTACCGTCCGACCGCCGGCATTTCAGTTCGCCGATATACTGTTCATTCCTGGAAAGGACATGCTTATAAAGCATCTCGATCCCTACCGGAGAAAGGTCGATAAAATCATTGAGGGTCAGGGAGAACAACAGCTCTTCTGGATAGCCAACCAACTCCTCAAAGGCCTTATTGGCCTCCAGCAGGTATCTGCTGGAGCCGTCGATCAGGACGATCCCGTCCGACGCCTGCTCGAAAACAGTCTGAAAAAAGCTTTCGTTCATAATGTTCCTAAACCCTCTTGAGTGGCAACCGTATCCGTCAATGACCCGGTGCCAGCGAAGTTCCCATAGTGGATCAGATTCCGTCTTATTGCGGCTTCAAACGGCCAAACACCGGAGAGCGGGGGCACGCGGTGTTTAGGGCACAACTCCAGATTTGTCTCAAAGAACACCCGCAACATGCCGGTGTGCCTCTTTGGTCCCCGGTGCTCTACCTGCCCGTCCACAAACAACTGGCTTCAGCATCAAAAACATTTGCAAGAATTGGTCCTTAATGAAAACGAAAAACCTGAAAGAACGGCAAAGAGCGTTTACAAAAAAACCCCGAATACACAGCACATTACCGCCATGAATTCGAGGCCTCTGTTTCTCTTGGAAAAAACAGTGATAAATTTTTTATGAATGAGTTTCTAGCAAATTTTTAAACCTGCATCAAGCGAAATTGGAGGGTACCAGGCTCTGATCCGACCCCTGATGAAGATTTCCTTTTTATCAAAATCTTTGTAAAGTTATCAATAAGCCCTGTCGGTTTTTTTTACACAACTAATGTAAACCAGATTTTACTTACCACCTCGGCATAGGAAGACCGGGAGATTCCGGTGTCCGGAGAAAAGATTTTTACTGAATCCCACTGAGGCTTTCACGCTCATCCCGCGAGAACATCAGGTCCACATCCATTATTATCAGGAGACGATCTGCGTGATTGAATACGCCGGTAATAAAATCCTGGTCAATACTTCCCGACACCATGGAGGGCGGCGGCTGAATCTCGTCGTTATGGATACGGATCACCTCGGATACGCCATCCACGATGAATCCGGTCAGGCCGCCGGCCACATCCATTACCATGATGCGGGTGTGGCCGTCATGGTCACTCTCCGGCAGATCGAACCTCCGACGCATCGAAATGATCGGGATCACCTTGCCGCGCAGGTTGATGATACCCTCAACATAATCCGGCGTATTAGGCATCTTGGTGATGGAAGGCATGCGGATGATCTCGCGGACCTTCAATACCTCAACACCATATTCTTCATTGCTGAGCAGAAAACTCACCAGTTGGATCAGTTCACCGCTTCGGCCGCCCCCTCCATTTTCTTGAACCTTGACAAGCGCCGTACTACTCATCAGATGCCCCCTTTGTACCGTGGATGGTTAACTCATATATCTGCCATACCATTACGTGCAATCTTCATCAACAGGTGATGAGAACTGCCAATCAATACCCTGCAAATACTCCGCATCCGCGTGCCTGATCACCGGATTGAAACCCCGGTGGTCCAGGTGCCCCAACCACATCACCAGCATCCGCCGTCCGCTTTCATCCAGGGCAGTGATTCCGTGCAGGTCGATCTCAGTGATTATCCTGGTATCAGGAGAGGTCTCGCTAAAACGTAAAGCCTGCTCCGAGATCAGATGGGACTGTCGGGCAATCCAGGGGATCCGGTCTGCCACCGCATTAACGGTCCAATCGCCTTCCAGCGAAACACGACAAACCTGACATTCGCTCAACGTAGTCTGCATCAGAATCGCCAGTTGCTGTTACAGCTTGAACTGGTTCACAAGCCTTTGCAGTTCCTCGGCCTGTTGGGAAACGTCGTTGGCCGCCACTGCGGTCTCCTGGATCGCCGTGTTGTTCTGATGTGCCAGTTCATTCAGGTTCAGTACGTTACTGCTGATCTCACGCGTCGTGGCCGTCTGCTCCTCGGCTGCCGTGGCAATCTGGCTGATCT